>DASTBO010000029.1:0-42774 GCA_035712025.1 Solirubrobacterales bacterium | reverse complement strand
CACGTAGCTGCGGATCTGCGAGCCCCAGGCGACGTCTTTGACCTCGCCGCGCTGCTTGGCCAACTCTTCGGAGCGTTTGCGCTCCTCCAGCTCGATCAGCTTCGAGCGCAGCAGCTGCATCGCCACCGCCTTGTTCTGCGTTTGGGAGCGCTCGTTCTGGCACTGGACGACGACCCCGGTCGGCAGGTGGGTGATCCGCACCGCCGAGTCGGTCTTGTTGACGTGCTGGCCGCCGGCGCCGGAGGCGCGGTAGGTGTCGATCCGCAGGTCGCCCTCGTCGATCTCGACCTCGACGCTGTCCTCGACCACCGGGCCGACGTCGACCTGGGCGAAGCTGGTGTGGCGGCGGGCGGAGGAGTCGAAGGGGGAGATCCGGACCAGGCGGTGGACGCCGCGCTCGGCGGCGAAGAGACCGTAGGCGTTCTCGCCGCGGGCGATGAAGGTGGCGGACTTGAGGCCGGCCTCCTCCCCCGGCGAGGCCTCGACCATCTCGACCTCGAAGCCGCGCCGTTCGGCCCAGCGCAGGTACATGCGCAGCAGGATCTCGGCCCAGTCCTGGGAGTCGGTCCCCCCGGCGCCGGCGTGGACGGTGACGACCCCGTCGCCGGCGTCGTACTCGCCGCTGAACAGCCGTGCCTCCTCGAGCTCGGCCAGCCGCCGCTCGACCGAACCGAGCTGCGAATCCAGCTCGGCCGCCATCTCCTCGTCCTCGGCCGCCATCTCGGCCAGGTCGCCGAGATCGGCGACGTCCCCCTCCAAGCCGCGGAACATCTCCAGCCGGCGCTGGGCGCGGGCGTGGGCGGCAGAGGTCTTCGCCGCCGTCCCCTGGTCGTCCCAGAACCCGGGACGGCCCATCTCCTCCTCTAGCCGGTTGGCCTCGGCCTCGAGCGCAGCGGGGTCAAAGGTAGTCCGAGAGCAGGGACAGCTGCTCGCGGACAGCGGCCAGGCGGGGCGCTACGGACTGACTCTGCGCGGCGTCGGCCATGGGCACAGGTTATTGGTCGGCCGCCTCAGTCCGGAACCCGGGCGGTGACGATCCAGGTCGAGGCGGGAGCGAAGACGCCGTCGGGGGTCTCGAACTCGGCGATCGCGGCGCGGATCTTGGCGGAGATCTCGGGGCGGATCTCGTCGACGCGGTCGCCCCACAGCCGCAGGATCTCCCCGGCGGGACCGAGGGCCATCCCGAACTCGACCGCCTGGTCGAGGTCGGCGCCGACTTTCATCGGCAGGTCGCAGCGGCGCAGCCCGATCTCCTCGAAGCCGGCGATCTTCAGCTGCTCGCTGACGGTGTCGGCGTTCGCCATCGAGAAGGGCCCGGGGCCGCAGGTCGGTTCGTCGGTCTCCTCCGGGTGCTCGAGGTACTCGTCGACGATCTCCTCGGCGCGGCGGACCCACTCGTTGTCGAGCTTTCGCCGCCAGACGACGGCGGTGAAGCGGCCGCCCGGCTTCAGCGCCGCGCGGACGTTGCGCAGGGCGGCGACCGGGTTGGCGAAGAACATGATCCCCATCCGCGAGTAGGCGTAGTCGAACTCCTGCGGCAGCTCCAGCGTCTGCACGTCGGCGAGCCGGAACTCGACGTTCTCGATGCCGGCTTCGCCGGCCTCCCTCTGCGCGGTCTCGATGAACGGCGCGGAGACGTCGACCCCGAGGGCCGAGCCCTCGGACCCGACCAGCTCGGCCAGCCGCTGGGTGGTGTCGCCGAACCCGCAGCCGATGTCGATCGCCCGCTCCCCGGGCCGCGGCGGATTCGACCGCATGGCCACCTCGCCATGGGCGCCGAGGCCGCCGGTGGTCAGGTCCCGGTACTGGAGGAAGATCTCGAAGAGGGGCCCGCTCCAGGCCTCCGTGGCCTCGGCGTTGTCGGGGGCGACAGAACTCATCCGTCCCATCGTAGGCCGCTTCCGCGCCTCTGGCTAGGGGCGGACGAAGCGGGCGGCGCGAAGCGCCTCGTCGCGGTTGTCGTACGGCCGCCAGCTGCGGATCCTCCGGTCGCGCAGCTCGAAGACCCAGGCCATGAGGTCGATCCCGGCCACGCTCTCGTCCTCTTCCCAGTTCCAGCGCCGCAGGATCAGCGCCACCGCCCGGCCGCCGCCGCTCTCGGTCCCGTCCTCGTAGAGCTCCTCCAGCTCGATCGTCTGCTGCACTCCACCCGGCGGCCGCGTCGCCCAGACCCGCGCCGCCTCGCGCCCCTTCCGCAGCCCCCGGCTCGCATGCAGTTCCACCTCGGGATCGAGCACGGCCACGAACGCGTCCAAGTCCCGCTCGTTGAACGCCCGGATGAACTCTCGAACGGGATCAGACATCAACCCTTCCGATCCATGCACGGCTCCGAAAACCAAGCAGGTCGCGGGACGCAGGGAGCGAGGTGAGGGGAGCGCACTTCTAGTGGGTGACCCGATCCGAGTCGACCGAGGACCGCGAGATGCGCCGGTTTGCAGGAGCCGCGCCGGAGGGCCTATGCCCCATGGCACTTCTTGAACTTCTTGCCTGACCCGCACCAGCACGGGTCGTTGCGGCCGATGTCGTCGTGCTCGCCTTTGACCACGGTCTCGACGACCTCGCCGTTGGCGGGGCCCGCCGCGGCCGCGGCGGCGACGTCGACGGCGCTGGCGCCGCTGGCGGCCGCGACCTCGGCCAGGGCCGAGGGCTGGTTCTCGCCGGTGCCGCCGGAGTAGGCGAAACCCTGGGGATCGCCCTCGCCGTTGGCGGCGACCGCGGCTCCCGCACCGGGCTGGACTTCGATCTCGGCGCGGAACACCAGCTTCGAGAACTCGTCCCAGATCGAGTGCATCAGTTCTTCGAACATCTGGTAGCCCTCGTTTTTGTAGGCGACGAGGGGGTCGATCTGGGCGAAGCCGCGGAGGTGGATGCCTTCGCGCAGGTAGTCCATGTCGAAGAGGTGTTCGCGCCAGCGGTTGTCGATCACCTGCAGCAGGATCGAGCGCTCGAGGTAGCGCATCAGCTCCCCGCCGAGCTGCTCCTCGCGCTCGTCGTAGGCGGTCATCGCGTCCTCGTCGAGGGCGTCCTTGAGCTGCTCGCGGTCGACGGTCTCCGGCGCCAGACCGGCGACCTCGATCCCGACCGGCCAGATCTGGCGCAGCTGCGTCTCCAACTCCTCGAGGTCCCACTCGTCGAGGATGTCGCCGGCGGTGTACTCGTCGACCAACCGCTCGATCACACCCTCCAGTTCGTCGCGGGCGTTCTCGGAGATGTCGCGGCCTTCGAGGATCTCGCGGCGGTATTTGTAGATCACCCGCCGCTGCTCGTTCATCACGTCGTCGTACTCGAGGACGCGTTTGCGGATCAGGAAGTTCTGCTCCTCGACCTTCTTCTGGGCGTTCTCGACGGTTTTCGTCAGCATCTTCGCTTCCAGCGGGACTTCGCCGCCGTCGTCGTCGACCGGCCCGAGTTTGTCGAGGATTTTGTAGATCCGGTCGCCGGCGAAGAGGCGGATCACGTCGTCTTCGGCGGAGAGGAAGAAGCGCGACTCGCCGGGGTCGCCCTGGCGGCCGGAGCGGCCGCGCAGCTGGTTGTCGATGCGGCGCGACTCGTGCCGCTCGGTGCCGCAGATGAAGAGGCCGCCGAGCTCGCGCACTTCCTCGGCCTCGGCCTTGCACTCCGGCTCCAGCTCGGCCGCCTTCGCGGCCAGCGCCTCCTCGTAGCCCTCGCTCTCGTGGGTGATCCCCTGCTTCTTCAGCTCGGCGATCGCCAGGTGCTCGGGGTCGCCGCCGAGCTTGATGTCGACGCCGCGGCCGGCCATGTTGGTGGCGATCATCACCGCGCCCTTGCGGCCGGCCTGGGCGATCAGCTCGCCCTCTCGTTCGGCGTGCTCGGGCTTGGCGTTCAGCACCGCATGCTTGATCCCGTCCCGTTTCAGCGCCCCGGAGATCATCTCCGAGACCTCGACCGAGACGGTTCCGACCAGTACCGGCTGCCCGTTCTCGTGGCGGCTGACGATTTCGTCCAGCACCGCCTTCCACTTGCCGCCTTTGGTCTTGAAGATCTGGTCGTTCCGGTCGGCCCGCACCATGTCCCTGTTGGTCGGGATCTCGACCACCGGCATTTTGTAGATCTTCATGAACTCGGTCGCCTCGGTCAGGGCGGTGCCGGTCATGCCGGAGAGCTTGTCGTAAAGCCGGAAGTAGTTCTGCAGGGTGATCGTCGCCAGGGTCTGGTTCTCCTCGCGGATCGCCACCCCCTCCTTGGCCTCGACCGCCTGGTGCAGGCCCTCGGACCAGCGCCGGCCCTCGAGGATGCGGCCGGTGAACTCGTCGATGATCATCACCTCGCCGTCGATCACCGCGTAGTCGTCGTCCTTCTTGTAGAGCGACTCGGCCTTGAGCGACTGCACGAGGTGGTTGACGAGGCTGCCGTGCTCGCCGAGGTAGAGGTTGTCGACGCCGATGAAATCCTCGGCTTTCTTCACCCCCTGCTCGGTCGGGGCGACGGTCTTGTGTTTCTCGTCGTACTCGTAGTCGTAGTCGGCTTCGTGGGTCTCGCGCGACTCGCCCAGCGATTTCAGTTTCTGTTTCGCCGGCACGCCTTTCAGCTGCTTTGCGAGGCGGGCGAAGGTGTAATAGGTCTGGGCCGCCTGTTCGGGCTGGCCGGAGATGATCAGCGGCGTCCGCGCCTCGTCGATCAGGATGTTGTCGACCTCGTCGACGATCGCGAAGTTGTGGTCGCGCTGGACGCAGTGCTCGAGCGCGTCGGCCATGTTGTCGCGCAGGTAGTCGAAGCCGAACTCCGAGTTCGTCCCGTAGGTGACGTCGAGCGCGTACTTGCGCTGGCGGGTGGCGTGGTCGTCCCCGTCCTGGAGGGCGTCGACGCTGACCCCCAGCGCGTCGTAGATCGGCTTCATCCATTCCGCGTCGCGGCGGGCGAGGTAGTCGTTGACGGTGACGAGGTGGACGCTCTTGCCGGCGAGGGTGTTGAGGAAGACCGGCAGGGTCGCGGTCAGGGTCTTTCCCTCGCCGGTTTTCATCTCGGCGATGCCGCCGTCGTGAAGGACCATGCCGCCGATCAGCTGGACGTCGTAGTGGCGCTGACCGGTCGACCGCTTCGACGCCTCGCGGCAGAGCGCGAACGCCTCCGGCAGGAGATCGTCGAGCGAGGCGCCGTTGCGGGCACGCTCGCGCAGGGAGTCCGCCTCGCCGCGGATCTCCTCGTCGGAGAGCGCTTCCATCTCCGGCTCGAAGCGGTTGATCGCCTCCGCGCGCTTCTGGTAGGACTTGAATTTCCTTCCCTCTCCCGCGCGCAGCGCCTTCGTTACGAGGTCCATCGCTGGCATTGCTCAAGGTTAGCGGTGCGACATTAATTCCCCCTTGTCGCCCTCCGCCGAGGGGCGTACGATCGATGCTCAACCCACAAGGAGGCACTCATGCGGATTGAGATTCGAGGCCGAAACGTCGAGATGACGGACGACCTGCGTGAGGCGGTGCGGAAGCGCTTCCAGCGGCTGGGACGGCAGGTCTCGCCGCTCGCGACCTTGGAGGTGGTGCTCTCAGAGGAGCGCAACCCGCGGGTCGCCGACAGCCAGGTGGCGGAGGCGACGTTCTACTTGAAGGGAGTGACGCTGCACGCCCGGGAGTGCAGCCCGGAGATGACCCATTCGGTGCGCGAGCTGGCCGAGGACATGGGAAGACAGGTGAAGAAGCATCGTGAACTGCGTCGCAAGCGTCGTCGCACCCGACGGCTTGTCGACCAGATGCGGGGCCGCCCGGCCGAGGCACGGCCGTAGGGCCGCGGAGAGCCAACTAAAGGCGCCGGGCAAAGGTCACCGCCACCACACGGGACGCCCCCACGGACCGCAGCGCGCGAGCGCAGGCCGTGAGGGTGGCCCCGGTGGTGAGGACGTCGTCGACCAACAGGACGCTGCGGGGCGCCTTCGCGCACGCCGTGATGCGGGGCGGGTGCCCGACCCGCTCGGCCCGTTTCTTCCCGACCTGCCGCCCGCCTCCTCTGCGCTCGAGGCAGGGGGAGAGCCGGGATTCCAGCCGCGCCGCCAACGCCGCCGCCAACTCCCCGGCCGGATCGAACCCCCGCCGCCGCAGCCGCGGCGGGGCAGGAGGAACCGGCACGATCGTCCCGCTCAGCATGTGGGCGGGCGCCAGCCACTCGATCCGCTCCGCCATCAGGTCGGCGACCGTCAGCAGCCGCCGGAACTTCAGCGCCCCGACCAGATCCCGTGCAACCCCCTCGTAGGAAGCGGACGACCAAGCCTTGTCCAGCCCCTCGGGCCCCCTCCCCAGGAGCGGATCGGTGGCCGCCAACCGCCGACCGCACCGGGTGCAAATCACGGCCTCGAGCCGGCAAGACCGCCCGCAAGCGGCGCACAACGCCGGCACCATCGCCAACCCGATCCGAGGCAACAGCTCCACGCCCCGACCCTGCCGAGCAAGAGCGCACCCGTGGCGCGCAAGAAGCAATTTCTTCGCCACGCCAGAGTGACGAAATCGTCAAGCCCGCCGAGACCGCAAAAAAGCACCCTCGAGGTGCTTTTTTGCGGTCTCGCTACGGGCGGGCGCCGGCGATGGCGTTGATGAGGACGCTGCGGGCGGGGATCTCGGCGCCGGGGAGGGCGATGACCTCTTTGAGGCGGGCGCCGTCGCCGACCCGGACGCCGTCGCCGATCACGGTGGGGCCGTCGATGCGGACGTCGTCGCCGATCTCGCAGCCGGGGCCGAGCAGGACCGGGCCGACGAGGTCGGGCTCGCCGTCCATCCGCTCGCCGCTGCGGTACCCCTCGACCAGCTCGCCCTCGCGCTCGACCTGCACCGCGCCGGTGAGGGCGTCGACGTTGCCCTCGCGCAGCTCCTCGAGGTTGCCGATGTCGTTCCAGTAGGCGTCGATCTCGTGCGAGTAGAAGGGGACGTCGCCGTCGAGCAGGCGCGGGAAGACGTCCATCGCCCAGTCGGCGAACCCCGGCGGGTCCCCCTCCCCCGCCGCCTTGCTGGTGCCGGGCTCGGGGAAGAAGTCGAAGATCTCCTTGCGGAACATGTAGATGCCGCAGTTGGCGAGGTCGGAGAGCGCTTCGGCCGGGTCCGGCTTCTCCTGGAAGCCCTGGATGCGGCCGTCGGCGCCGACGATCGCGACGCCGAACTGGCCGGTGTCCTGGACCCGCTTCATCGCCAGGGTCGCGATCCCGTCGTGGGACTCGTGGTACTCGCGCATCGCCGTCAGGTCGATGTCGGTGAGCGCGTCGCCGGAGATGATCAGGAAGGAGTCGCCGAGGAAGTCGGCGGCGTTGCGGACCCCACCGGAGGTGCCGAGCAGCTGCTCCTCGCGGCTGTAGGCGAGCGAGACGCCGCTGCCCGACCCGTCGCCGAAGTAGCCCTCGATCAGGTCCGGGAACCAGTGCAGGTTGGCGATCGTCTCGCTGAAGCCGTGGCGGGCGAGGAGGCGGAGGATGTGCTCCATCACCGGCTTGTTCAGCACCGGGACCATCGGCTTCGGCATCTCGTAGGTGATCGGCCGCAGCCGCGTTCCCAGCCCCGCCGCCAGCACCATCGCCCTCATGCCGCCATGCCCTCCTTCAGCCTGTCGATCGCGACGATGCTCTCCGGGTCGACCCCCCGCCGGCGCGCGATCTCGAGCGAGACCAGGTCGCCGAGCAGGGTCGCCCAGAGCAGGCGCTCGATTCGGGTCCCGCCCTCGGTCTCCAGGCGCACCACGCTCGCGGCGCCCTCGGCGACCAGGCCGGCGGTCAGCTCGAAGCGCTGCCGCTCGCGCGGGTGCTGGTCGCAGTCCTCGAGGAAGACCGCCGCCATCCGCTCGGCGCCCGACTCCGGCGACCAGCCGCAGATCTCGTTGTGGTCGGCCTCCGGCAGCTCGGCGCTGAAGGCGAGCAGCTTGGCGTTCTCGTTGATCTGGGTCTTCCACCGCTTCGCGACCGGCGCGGTGAGGTCGCTGCCGAAGACGACGGTGGCGGCGCCGTCCAGCTCGGCGGCGATCTCCGCCGCCCGCGTCTCGAGCCCCTCGCGCCGCTCCTCGAGGAAGGCGGCGGCCGTGTCGATCTCGGTGCGGACCGGCGGCGCGACGCCGGCCAGCGTCGCCGCCTCGACGGCGACGGCGAACATGTAGGCGACGGCTACCCGCGGCTGGAAGATCCCCGGCAGCCCGACGACGGGCACGCCCGCCTCGCGCGCGGCCTCGACCAGCCGGCCCCCGGTGCTGACCACCAGCCGCCTGGCGCCCAGCGCCTCGGCCGCCTCGAAGCAGGCCAGCGTCTCCTCGGTGTTGCCCGAGTAGCTGGAGCAGAGGACCGTCCACTCGGGCGTCGCCCAGCTCGGCAGCTCGTAGCCGCGGACGGTGATCAGCGGCCGGGTCAGGCGGTCGCCCATGGCGGCGGCGGCGAGGTCGCCGCCGACCGCCGAGCCGCCCATCCCGCAGACCATCAGCCCTGCGGAGTCGGCCGGCTCCAGGCGAGCGGTTTCGATCCGCCAGAGGGCGTCGCGCAGCTGGTTCGGGAGCTCGAGGGTGTCCGCGAGGATGGGGCTCATCAGGCTGGGACTCTTTCATCTCGGCCGATCACGGCGTCGAGGAGCTGCGCGCCGGGCTCGACCTCGGCCCCGGGGGCGAGGATCGAGCTCCGCACGGTGGCGTCGCGGCCGACGGTGCAGCCCTCGAGCAGGACCGAGTCGGCCACCTCGGCGCCGGCTTCGATCCGGCAGCCGGCGGAGACGACGGCGCGGGGACCGACCTGCGCCTCATCGTCGACGACCGCGTCGCCGACGAGCAGGCCCGGGGCCGTCGGGCGCACCTGCGTCCTGACCCGGTCCTCGAGGATGTCCCAGCTCGCCTGCAGGTAGCGGTCGGGGGTGCCGATGTCCATCCAGTAGCCGTCGAGCAGCAGCCCGCAGAGGCCCTCGCCGACCAGCCGCGGGAAGACCTCGCGCTCGATCGAGACGGCGCGGCCGGCGGGGACGAGGTCGAGGACGGAGCGGTCGAGGACGTAGGCGCCGGCGTTGATCTCGCCGGGCACCTCCTCGCCGGTCTTCTCGAGGAACTCGAGCACCCTGCCCTCCTCGTCGCAGCGCACCAGCCCGTAGGCGGAGGAGTCGGCGACCGGGTGCAGGCCGATCGTCGCCCGCGCGCCGCGCTCCTCGTGGGCGCGGAGGAGCGCCGAGAGGTCGAGGTCGGCGAGGACGTCGCCGTTGAGGGCGAGGAAGCGGTCCTCGAGGCGCTCGCCGAGCGCCTCGGCGGCGAAGCGGATCGCGCCCGCGGTGCCGAGCGGCTCGGGCTCGGCGACGTAGGTGATCTGCACCCCCGCCCGCTCCTCCTCGTCGGCGAGGGCGGCCCGCAGCACGTCGGGCAGGAAGCCGCAGGCGAGGACGACCTCGGTGACGCCGTGGGCAGCCAGCCACTCGATCGCGTAGGCGAGGAAGGGCCGGTCGACCAGCGTCACCGCCGGCTTCGGGACGTCGCTGGTCAGCGGCCGGAGCCGCGTCCCCTCGCCGCCGACAAGGACAATCGCCTGCATCCTCCTACCTCACCTGACTGGCGGGGGACACTAGGGAGCGGGTGCGGGTCGAGCGGAGTTGACGGTCTGCCCTATGCCCTCGTACTCGAAGCCGGCCGAGCTCAGCTTTTCGGGGTCGAGGAAGTTGCGGCCGTCGACGATCAGCGGCCGGGTCATCCGCTCGGCGGCGGCGGCCCAGTCGAGCGCGGCGAACTCGGTCCACTCGGTGACGAGGACGGCGGCGTCGGCGCCCTCCAGCGCCTCCATCGCCGAGGTCGCCATCTCGACCGAGCCGAGCAGCTCCGCGGCGCGCTCGGAGGCGACCGGATCGTAGGCGACCACCTCGGCCCCCTCGCCCTGCAGCCGCGCGGCGAGCACCAGGCTCGAGGCCTCGCGCATGTCGTCGGTGTCGGGCTTGAAGGCGAGGCCGAGCAGCGCCACCCGCTTGCCGATCAGCGAGCCGAGGTGCTTCTCCAGCTTGCCGACGACGCGGCGCTTCTGCAGCTCGTTGACCTCGATCACCGAGGTCAGCAGCTGGAAGTGGTAGCCGGTGTTGCCGGCCAGCATCTTCAGGGCGCTGACGTCCTTCGGGAAGCAGCTGCCGCCGTAGCCGATGCCGGCGCGCAGGAAAGAGCTGCCGATCCGCTCGTCCAGGCCCATCCCCTTGGCGACCTGGCCGACGTCGGCGCCGACCTCCTCGCAGACGTTGGCGATCTCGTTGATGAAGGAGATCTTGGTCGCCAGGAAGGCGTTGGAGGCGAGCTTGATCATCTCGGCGCTGGCGACGTCGGTGCGCAGGATCTCGCCGCCGAGCGGCCGGTAGAGGGCCTCGACCGCGTCCGCGGCGTCCTCGTCGCCGGCGTCGGCGCCGACCACGACCCGGTCGGGGTTGAGGAAGTCCTTGACCGCGGTCCCCTCCTTGAGGAACTCGGGGCAGGAGACGTAGGAGAGGCCGGGCATGTCGCGGCGGATCGAGTCGCCGGTGCCGGCCGGCACCGTGCTCTTCATGATCAGGACGTGGTCGCTGTCGGCGGGCAGCTCCTGGACCACGGCGCGCACCCGCGAGAGGTCGGCGTCGCCGGAGTAGGTCGGCGGGGTGTCGACGCAGACGAAGAGGAGGCGCGCGCCTGCCAGCAGCTCGTCCATGTCGGTGGTGAAGGTGAGGCGCTCGGCGTTCCGCTCGATCAGCTCCCCGAGGCCGGGCTCGTGGATCGCGATCTCGCCCCGGGAGAGGGCGTCGACCTTCTCCTGGAGGATGTCCCGCGCGATCACGGGGTGACCGAGATCGGCAAAGCAGGCGGCGGTGACGAGGCCGACCCAGCCAACCCCAATTACGCCGACGGTGTCCTTCTGATCGCTCATCCCCTGCTCCTTCCGGGCTTCGGCTGCTTCTTGTTCTGCGATGGGACGAGCACCTTCGCCGAGCGCGCCATCCCGATCATCTGATCGTTGGTCAAGGTCCGCAGGAGGTCATTCGAGATCCAGTAGGCGTTATCCCCCCGGCGCCAGGCGACCATTTTCACATTTTCCCCGTCGACGTAGAAGTCGTAGTCGCGCCCGTGAATGGTCTTGGTCAGGCTCGGGTCGTCGAGGATCGGCGGGTCGGACCAGCCGCGAATCCCCTGCATGCCGAAGTAGTGGGTGCCGTCGGACATTTCCGCGACCATGACCATCCGGTAGGCGACGTGGCGGTCCCCGTCTTCGTCCTTGAGGTTGTAGACGTAGGGGTCGACGACCTTCTCGTACGGGTTGCTTTCGACGAAGCGGGTCCCTTCCGGGAGCCGGGTCGGGTAGTAGACCGGGAAGTACCCGCGGGCGCGGCGGACGGCGATCTTCGCCTCGGCCTTGCCGGCTTCGGCGGCCGGGACCAGGCCGTCGCTGCCGGGCTTCGCCACTTCCACCTTCGGCTTCTTGTGCTGCGGCTTCTTCTTCGGCTTGTGCTTCTTGTGCTTCTTGCGCCCGGCTTCGGCTTCTTCGCGGCTCTGCCGCTGCGCGGCTTTCGCCTCCTGCGTGGTCTCGCCGCCGAGGAATTCCTGCACCGCCGCTTCCAGCGCGCCTTCGGTCGTGTAGACGAAGCTGGGGCCGAGTTCGGCCGGGAAGTGGACCTCGTTGATCGTCGAGTTGCGCGAGGCGGCGAGCAGTTTCAGCACGTCCAGCAGGGTCTTGCCGTCGCTGATGTCGGAGGTCGTGTAGCCGGTGAACGCCTCGACCAGTTCGCCCTGGTCGAAGACGATGTCCTGGACCGAGATCCGCGAGCGGGCGGCGCTGAGGAAGTCCTGCTGGCGGGCCGAGCGGACGATGTCGGTGTCGGTGTGGCGGTAGCGGACGTAGTCGAGCGCCTGCTTGCCGCACATCAGCTGGTACCCCGGCTGGACGTTGATTTCGGCGTACTGTTCGGAGGGGGGCACCCCTTCGTTGGAGTGGTAGTACCGCCGGTCGACGTCGGCGTAGACGCAGCCGATCGCGTAGACGCCCTGGGCGAAGCCGAGGAAGTCGACGTTGACGACGTGGTTGATCGGCAGGTCGGTCAGCTCCTTGACCGTCTGCAGGGTCAGCTTGGTGCCGCCGTAGGAATACGCTTCGTTGAACTTGCCGGTCCCGTAGCCGGGGATTTCGACCTTCAGGTCGCGCGGGATCGACATCATCGAGATCAGGCCCTTGTCGGGGTCGAGGCGGACCAGCATCGTCGTGTCCGAGCGGCCCGGGTCTTCGGCTTCGTTGGCGCGCTTGTCGGAGCCGATCACGAGGAAGGTCTGGGCGCCGCCGTCGCCGGCGTCGGCGAGGAACTTGTTCAGCCGCTTCTGCAGCTTGTCGTTCTTCGGCTGGATCGCGCTGGCGATGCTGTCGAGGTAGAGCAGCGTCGCCGCCGCGGTCGTCGCCGCCGAGATCGCGACGATCAGGACCGAGGCGAGGGCGAACCGCCACCAGAAGCGCCGCGGCTGCGGCGCCGGCTCCCCGTCGCCGCCGAGCGGCGGTTTCTTCGGCGCCCACCCCGGGCCCGTCGGCTCAGTCATCCAGCCTGTCCGGGATCGCCCGCAGGAACGACTCCAGCGCCTGCCGGTAGGTCTCCAGCGAGGAGACCGAGACCCACTCGCCGGGACCGTGATGGCCGGCACCGACCGGTCCGAACTCCACCGCCGGCACCCCCACCCGCAGGAAGGAGACCGCGTCGGAGGCGCCGTCGCGGCCGACGCTCATCGGCTCCCCGTCGTGGTGCTCGGTCGCCGAGCTGCGCAGGGCCCGCACGAAGGCCGAGTTGCGGTCCACCGTCGCCGGCGGGCGGGTCAGCAGCGCCTGCACCTCGATCCCCTGCAGCTCGCGCACCTGGGCGAGGATCTCCTGCGGATCCTGGTCCGGGAGGTAGCGGATGTCGACGTCGATCACGCATCGGTCAGGCACCTTGTTGAGAGCGTCGCCGCCGACGATCCTCCCCAGATTGATCGACGGCCGGTCGAAGAGCTCGGAGCTGTGCCTTGCAAACGGTAGCGACTCGATACTGCGGAAAACGTCGATCGCGTTGAGGACGGCGTTGTCGCCGAGCCAGGGGGTGGCGCCGTGGGCCGCGGTCCCGCCCACCTCGAGGCGCAGCGCCAGCACGCCCTTGGCCTCGACCCCGATGTGCAGGTCGGTCGGCTCGCCGGTGATCGCGAAGTCGCCGACGAAGCCGCTGTCGACGAGATGGTCGGAGCCGCGCTCGGACTCCTCCTCGGACTCCTCGTCGCCGACGATCCCGAGCCGGACCCGGACCCGGTCCTGCTCGCGCATCGCCGCGAGGACCATCAGCATCGCCGCCACCGCGCCCTTCATGTCGTAGGCGCCGCGCCCGATCAGCCGGTCGCCCGCGGTCTCGGGGACGAACTGCCCGGCGTGCCCGGGCACGACGTCGATGTGCCCGTGCAGGACCACCGTCGGCGCGCCCTCCGGACCAACCTCGGCCATCACCACCGGCAGCCCCCGCACCTCATCGGCCCGAGTCTCGATCCCCCGAGCTTCCAGCCACCCCTGGATGAACCCCGCCGCCTCGGAAATCGCTTCCGGCTCACAGGTCTCGAACGAGATCAGGCGCTTGGCGAGGACAACCAGCTCGTCACTCATAGGCCTGAACCCTCAAATCGAAGAACCGCCGCGGCCGGGGAGGGGAGCGGGTACCCCTCCGCAGGAATGTTCGGCGACATGCAATCTGGTTTTTGCGTGGCCGCAGGCCACGCAGCATGTTCTCCCCGACCGCAGGGAGGGGAGATCAATTCCGGAGGAGGGGTACCCGCTCCCCTCACGCCCCGGCGATCGAGAGGAACGCTTCGGCCCGGACCTTGTCTTTCACAGCCCGGTTGTACTCGGCGCTGCCCTCCTCGGCCTCCGAGAGCCGCTGCTCGGCGTCGGAGAGCTGCTCTTTCAGCCTGCCGGAGTCGAGGTCCTCGGGCGGGATCGCCTCCTCGAGCAGGAGCCGGGCCCGGTTGCCGTAGACCTGCAGCCAGCCGTGGGCCTGCGCGTAGCGTTTCGTCTCCGAGTCCGAGAGGTGGAGGCGGAGCTCGGTCGGCCGCAGCGCCGCCAGCACCGGCGCGTGGTTGGCGAGGATGCCGATTTCGCCGACCTCGGTCCGGGTCGAGACCTGGCGCGCTTCGCCGCTCCAGACCTCGCCCTCGGGGGTCAGGACCTCGACGTCGACCATGTGCTCCGCAGCCACTGGTTGCTCCTAGGCGGCCGCGGCGGACTTGGCGTTCTCGAGGACCTGGTCGATCGAGCCCTGCATGTAGAAGGCGCCCTCGGAGAGGTCGTCGTGCTCGCCGTCGAGGATCTCGCGGAAGCCGCGGACCGTCTCGGTCACCGGCACGTACTCGCCGGAGCGGCCGGTGAACTGTTCGGCGACGAAGAACGGCTGCGAGAGGAAGCGCTCGATCTTGCGGGCCCGGGAGACCGTCTGGCGGTCCTCGTCGGAGAGCTCGTCGATGCCGAGGATGGCGATGATGTCCTGCAGCTCCTTGTAGCGCTGCAGCACCTCCTGGACCTCGGTCGCGGTGCGGTAGTGCTCGTCGCCGACGACGTCGGGCTTGAGGATCGTCGAGGTCGAGTCGAGCGGGTCGACCGCCGGGTAGATCCCTTTCTCGGAGATCGACCGCGAGAGCGCGGTGGTCGCGTTGAGGTGGGCGAACACCGAGGCCGGGGCCGGGTCGGTGTAGTCGTCAGCCGGCACGTAGACCGCCTGGATCGAGGTCACCGAGCCGCGGTCGGTCGAGGTGATCCGCTCCTGCAGCCCGCCCATCTCGGTCTCCAGCGTCGGCTGGTAGCCGACCGCCGAAGGCATCCGGCCGAGCAGCGCCGAGACCTCGGAGCCCGCCTGGACGAAGCGGAAGATGTTGTCGATGAACAGCAGCACGTCCTGGCCGCCCTGCTCGCGGTAGTACTCGGCCATCGTCAGCCCGGAGAGGGCGACGCGCAGACGCGCGCCCGGGGGCTCGTTCATCTGGCCGAAGACGAGCATGGTCTTGTCGATCACGCCCGACTCTTTCATCTCGAGCCAGAGGTCGTTCCCCTCGCGCGAGCGCTCGCCGACGCCGACGAAGGCGGAGAGGCCGGAGTGCTCCTCGGCGATGTTGCGGATCAGCTCCTGGATCAGCACGGTCTTGCCGACGCCGGCGCCGCCGAACAGCCCGACCTTGCCGCCTTTGGCGTAGGGGGCGAGCAGGTCGATGACCTTGATCCCGGTCTCGAGGATCTCCTGCGTCGGGGTCAGGTCGGAGGCCTTGGGGGCCGGGCGGTGGATCGGCCAGCGCTCCTCGGTCTGGACCTCGGGGCCGTTGTCGATCGGATCGCCGAGCAGGTTGAAGATGCGGCCGAGGGTGGCGTCGCCGACCGGAACCGTGATCGGGCCGCCGGTGTCGGTGACCACGGCGCCGCGCGAGATGCCGTCGGTGGCGTCCATCGCGACCGCGCGGACGCGATCGTCGCCGAGGTGCTGCTGCACCTCGCAGACGAGGACGGCCGATTCGCCGTCGTTGTCGCCGCCGCTGGTCTCGATCGTCACCGCCGAGAAGATCTCCGGCAGCTGGTCGGGGAAGACGGCGTCGATGACCACTCCGGTGACCTGCTCGACGCGCCCTACGTTGCTTCCGTTTCCGTTGCTCTCAGCCATGGGTTCCTTTTCTCGTCTTTGAAGTGCTGTTGGTGATCCCGGGTCTGTCGTCTAACCCAGCGCCTCGGCGCCGCCGACGACCTCCAGGATCTCCTGCGTGATTTCCGCCTGACGCGCCCGGTTCATCTCCAGCGTCAGCGAGCCGATCATGTCCTCGGCGTTCTCGGCCGCGTTGCGCATCGCCGTCATCCGCGCGCCCAGCTCCGAGGCCGCCGACTCGAGCAGCGCCCGGTAGACCGAGATCGTCACGTACTCCGGGATCAGCCGCGCCAGCAGCTCCTCCGGGTCCGGCTCGTAGATCCACTCCGAGCGGCTCTGCGCCTTCTCCGCCTCGGTTTCCTCCTCTTCGGCGGCGGCCTCGTCGCCGGCCCCCTCGCCGATCACCTCGGCCTGCTGCAGGGGCAGCAGGGTCTGGCGCCAGACGTGCTGGGTCAGCGGCGAGACGAAGCGGTTGTAGATCAGCTCCACCCGGTCGAGGTCCTGGTCGACGTAGCGGGCGGTCAGCCCCTCGCCGATCTCGCGGGCGTTGGCGAAGGCGGGCCGGTCGGTGAAGCCGACGTAGGAGTCGGTCACCTCCTGCTTGCGGAAGGTCAGCGCCGAGACGCCCTTGCGGCCGACCACGGCGAAGGCGGGCTCGGCGCCCTCCTCGCGAACCTGGGCCGCCATCCGCATGCCCTCGCGGATGATGTTGGAGTTGAAGGCGCCAGCGAGGCCGCGGTCGCCGGTGACGAGCACGATCCCGACCCGCTTGACGTTCTCCCGCTCTTCGAGCACCGGGACGCGGGGGATGCCACCCGCCTGGGCGGCGGCGCGGCGGGTCAGCTTGCGCATCCCCTCCGCGTAGGGCCGCATGTCGGAGATCCGCTGT
The DNA here is from genome assembly GCA_035712025.1 of Solirubrobacterales bacterium. GTDB lineage: Bacteria > Actinomycetota > Thermoleophilia > Solirubrobacterales > 70-9 > VAYN01. Next base: position 26,319 of record DASTBO010000029.1, on the reverse strand, counting down.
TCGGCCCGCCGCAGGCGCGCCGCCGCAACCATCTCCATCGCTCGCGTGATCTTGTTGATGTTCTTGACCGACGCGATGCGGTTCTTGACTTCCTTCTGCGATGCCATGGGGAGCTTCGGGCCCGGCCGCTAGGCGGGGGTCGCCGCCTCCTCGTCCTCGCTGGCCTCGGACTCGGCCTCCCCGGCGGCGGTGCGGCTCGGGGCCTCGCGCTCCTCCTTGGAGTGGACGCGGTCGGACTCGCCCTCCTCGAGCGGGTCGCCGTGCTCGTCGAAGTCGGGGCCGAAGTCGTCGACGAAGTCGGCGATCGCCTTGCCCAGCGCCTTCTCGTCGTCCTCCTCGAGCTTGCCGGTCTCTTCGATCCGGCCCAGCAGCTCGGACTCCTCCGAGTGCAGGCGGGTCCGCAGGTCGGCGAGGAACTCGCCGACGCGCTCGACCTTGATCCGGTCGAGGTAGCCGCCGGTGCCCGAGTAGATCGAGGCGACCTGGTCGCCGACGCTCAGCGGTTCGCGCTCTTTCTGTTTCAGCAACTCGACCAGCCGTTCGCCGCGCGTGAGCGCTTTCTGGGTCTCGGCGTCGAGCTCGGAGCCGAACTGGGCGAAGGCCTCGAGGTCGCGGTACTGCGAGAGGTCGAGGCGCAGTTTTCCGGCGACCTTCTTCATCGCCTTGGTCTGCGCGTTGCCGCCGACCCGGGAGACCGAGATGCCGACGTTGATCGCCGGGCGGACCCCCGAGAAGAAGAGGTCGGACTCGAGGAAGATCTGGCCGTCGGTGATCGAGATCACGTTGGTCGGGATGTAGGCGGAGACGTCGGAGGCCTGGGTCTCGATGATCGGCAGCGCGGTCAGCGAACCGCCGCCGAGCTCGTCGTTGAGCTTGACCGCGCGCTCCAGCAGCCGCGAGTGCAGGTAGAAGACGTCGCCCGGGTAGGCCTCGCGGCCCGGCGGGCGCCGCAGCAGCAGCGACATCTGCCGGTAGGCGGAGGCGTGTTTGGTGAGGTCGTCGTAGACGCAGAGCGCGGCTTTGCCGTTGTAGAGGAAGTGCTCGCCCATCGCGCAGCCGGCGTAGGGGGCGATGTACTTGATCGGCGCCGCCTCGTCGGCGGGGGCGGCGACGATGATGGTGTTCTCCATCGCGCCGTTTTCCTCGAGCGTCTCTTTCAGCTGCACGACCGTCGACATCCGCTGCCCGATCGCGACGTAGATGCAGATCAGGTCCTTGTCCTTGTTGTTGATGATCGTGTCGATCGCGATCGCCGTCTTGCCGGTCTGGCGGTCGCCGATGATCAGCTCTCGCTGGCCACGGCCGATCGGGATCATTCCGTCGATCGACATCAGCCCGGTCTGGACGGGTTCCTCGACCGGCTGGCGCTGGACGACGCCGGGGGCTTTGAACTCGGCCGGGCGGGTCTCGGTGGTGGCGATCTCCCCGCGGTCGTCGAGCGGACGCCCGAGCGGGTCGACCATGCGGCCGAGCAGCGCCTCGCCGACCGGGATCTCCAGCAGCTTGCCGGTCCTTTTGACCGTGTCGCCCTCGACGATCTCGTCCCAGGCGCCGAACAGCACGGCGCCGACGTTGTCGGCCTCGAGGTTCAGCGCCAGGCCGGTGACCCCGTGCGGCAGCTCGAGCATCTCCAGCGCCATGCAGTTGTCGAGCCCGTGGATGCGGGCGATGCCGTCGGCGACGGACAGGACGGTGCCGACCTCGGTGAGGTCGGCGGAACCGGTCTCCAGTCCCTCGATCCGCTCTCGCAGGATGCTTGCGATCTCGTCGGGCTTGATCTCCATCGGGTGCTCTCTGCCTCCTTACGCCGCGGTGGCGACGCTCTTTCGAAGTTTCTCCAGACGACTGCGGATGCTCGCGTCCAAGACCATGTTGCCGACCTGCAGCACGATGCCGCCGAGGATGTTCGAATCGACCCTGCTGGCGAGGTCGACCTCGTCCCCGGTCTGGCGTTCGACCTCCTGGCCGATTTTCTCGACGACGGACGAGTCCAGCTCGACGGCACTGGTCACGGTGACGTCGATACGGCGGTTCTCCCGCTTCCAGAGCTCCTCGAACTCGCGACGGATGCGGAAGATCTCCGTCATCCGGTGCTTGTCGACGAGCAGCTCGAGGAAGTTGATCAGCTCGGGCTCGGCGCCGGTGATCGCCCGCTCGATCCCCTCCTGCTTCTCCGCCGTGGAGAGGTAGGGGCTGAAGAAGAAGACCTGCAGCTCGCGGTTGCGGTCGACGGCGTCGGTGAACTCGCCCAGCTGCTGCTGCAGCGAGTCCAGCTTGCCCTTCTCGCGGCCCACCTCGAAGAGGGCCTCCGCGTATACGCGAGCTGCGTCGGCCATCGCTAGCTCTTTTCCGCTCCGGAGAGCGTCGAGAAGTCGACCTCGCCGAGCGCCTCCTCGACGAGCCGCTTCTGGTCCTCGTCGTTGAGCGATTTGCGGGTGACCCGCTCGGTGGCGAGCACGGTCAGGTCGGCGACCTCCTGGCGGATCTGGTCGAGCGAGCGCCGCGTCTCGGCTTCGATGTCGCGCTTGGCGGCCTCGACCAGCTCCTCGCGCTTCTCCTTGCCTGCAGCGGTGGCCTCGGCTTCCGCGGTCTCCGCCGATTTGCGGGCCCGGACCATGATGTCGTCGGCCTGCTCCCGTGCCTCGGCCAGGCGGGCGCGGTACTCGCTCAGCAGCTCGTCCGATTCCTTCCGCTGCCTTTCGGCGGCGTCGATCGACTCGGCGATCGTCTTCGCGCGTTTGTCGAGCGCTTCCTGAATTTTCGGGAAGGCGACCTTGCTCAACACCCACATCGTGATCAGGAACAGGACGAGCGTCCAGATCATCAGGCCCAGGCCCGGGCTGACCAGGAAGCTGCCGCCGCTTTCCTCGCCGTGCTCCGCCGCCTCGGCGGCGAGCGGGACTATGTAGCCGAGCAGCTCCATCGACCTAGGCGAGGAAGAAGGCGATGAGACCGAAGATGAAGGTGTAGAAGGCGACCGCCTCGGTCAGCGCGAAGCCGAGCCAGCGGATGCTTTCCAGGTCGCTTTTCATCTCCGGCTGGCGGGCGACCGACTCGATCTCCTTACCGAAGATGAAGCCCACGCCGATACCGGCGCCGATCGAACCGAGCCCGGCACCGACGCCGAGGGCGATCGCTTTGCCGGCGCTTTCGACGGCTTCGCTGCTTACCTCAGCGATGGGCAACAAGGTGGGATCCATTTGAGAGTTGACTCCTTTTCTAGTGAGAGGCGGAGGTCGCTCCGCCGATGTAGATAGCGCTAAGCGTCGAGAAGATGAATGCCTGCAGGGTCGCCACCAGCCCGACCTCGAAGATGAAGAAGGCGAAGGCGAGCGGGAAGGTCAGCGCCCCGAGGGCGGCGATCCCCAGCAGCACCGCCAGCCCGCCGCCCATGAAGAGCAGCAGGAGGTGGCCGGCGAGGATGTTGGCAAAGAGACGAACGGAGAGCGAGATCAGCCGCACGAAGTGGGAGATCACCTCGATCACGAAGATCGCGGCCTTGCCGACCGGGTGCATCTCCTCCAGGCCGGGGGGCAGCCAGCTCTTGAAGTAGGGCCCGACGCCCTTGGCGCGGATGCCCTCGACGTGGTAGCTGAGCCAGACGACGAGGGTGAGGACGAGCGGGATCGCGATGTTGGCGGTCGCGGCGTAGATCGCGAAGGAGGGGATCTCGAGGCCGCCGATCGAGAAGGTGTGCTCGGTGTTGGTCGGCAACGGCAGGAAGCCGAGCATGTTCGAGAACCAGATCCAGAAGAAGAGGGCGGCGATGAAGGGAAACCACTTGCGGGCCAGCTCGCCGTGGAGGCTGCCGCCGGTGATCGTGTTCTTGGTCAGGTCGTAGGCGACCTCGACCGCGGTCTGGACCCGGTTCGGCTTCTGCACCATCCGGCGCGCGATCCAGGTCATCGTGAAGATCGTCAGGGCGCTGGCGAGGACGAGGTAGAGGACTGCCTTGTTGATGCTGAAGTCGATCCCCGCGAGTTCGATCGTGACCCACGGTTCGAGTTTGAACTCGTTCTGGGGCTTGAAGGCTTCGTTCTTGCCGTCGTTGCCGAAGATCAGGATGAGGAGGAGCGCGACGGCGACGTAGACCCCGAAGCCGATCAGGACTTTGGCCTTGGTGCTGAGGCCGCGCTTCTCGGGGTCGCCGCCGGAAGCGGCGCCGCCCGGCGCCTGGATCGTCGCCGACTCCATGGCCTAGGCCCCTTGACCCTCGGGCTGGTCGTCGAACAGGTGCGCGAGGCCCTGGGCGGCGAAGGAGAGCGTAAAGAGGGCGAGCAGGAGGATCGCCGCGGCGAGGCCGGACTCCCGTTCGGCGATGCCGACGAGGAGGACGGCGGTGGCCATCAGCCAGACGCGGCCGAGGGTGCTGGCGGCGACGATGCCCATCGCCTTCTGCCGGTTGCCGCGGCCCAGTTCCTGCTTCATGCGGCGCTGCGCGAGCATCTGGACACCCCGCTGGAGCAGCCAGACCGCGGCCGCGACGGCGAATCCGAGCATCGGCAAGTCGCCGAGCAGGAAAACGGCGAGCGCGGCGAGCAACGCGATTAGATCGACGTACTTGGGAGGAGACATAACAAGGAAACCGCGCCCAGCTCGGGGCAGAGCCAGCGCAGGGGCGACTATACCCAAAAGGTCCCTGGAATGGCTTTGTGAAGCCACTTCGTGAGGGTTGCCACATTGGTCTTCGGGTTGGGGGAATGGGTGACCTCCTCCAGACACATCTCGCTATGGCTCGATGTTGAGTGTCTGGAGGAGGTCACCCATTCCCCCCACGACAGCTATTTGCCGATCGCTTCGAACTCGCCGGTCTCCGGGTCGACGGCCGGGAAGGAGCCGGTCTCCAGCTCTTGCTCGACTGCGGCGTTCACCTCGCCCAGCTCGGGTTCGGGAGCGCCGGTGGTTCGGCGGAGCGTTATCAGCTGGCGGAGGCGGGTTTGGCGGAGCTTGAGGATCTCCAGGACCTCGACCAGGTAGACGCTGGCGGCCAGGGCGAGGATGCCGAAGAGGGCGATGACCGCGGTCCAGAACGGGTCGAAGTTGCCGTGGTCGTCGCTGTAGGGGACGAAGCGCAGGGCGAGGGCGAGCAGCGCCATCGCCGCGGTCCAGCCGTAGAGGTAGAGCAGGGTGCGCCGCTGCGAGAAGCCGATGTCGGCCATTCGGTGGTGGAAGTGCCAGCGGTCCGCTTTGTAGATGGGGCGGCCGTATTTGAGCCGCTTGGCGACGACGAAGCCGGTGTCGAGGATCGGCACCGCGAGGATGATCAGCGGTAGGAACAGGGCAATTACGGCGTTCGTCTTCAGCGCTCCCTGCACCGCCACCGCCCCCAGCAGGTAGCCGAGCAGGTTGGAGCCGGTGTCGCCCATGAAGGTGCTGGCCGGGGGGAAGCCCCAGCGGAGGTAGCCGAGGGCGGCGCCCGCGGTCAGCGCGGCGAGGACGCCGGCGGCGGTGCGGTCGAGCGAGAGGGCGATCGTCGCCAGGGTGATCCCGGAGATCACCGCCACCCCGGCGGCGAGGCCGTCGACGCCGTCGATCAGGTTGATGACGTTGATCACGGCGACGATCGCGACCACGGTGGCGACGTCGCCGAGATGGATGACGCCGCCGCCGGGAAGGGTGAGCAGGTCCACCGTCCCAGGCGAGAGCCGGCCGAAGAAGGGGAAGGTGAAGTTGTCGACGGTGACGCCGGCGGAGACCGGGATCACGACCGACACGGTTTGCCCGAGCAGCTTCGGCGCCGCCGAGAGGTCGAAGACGTCGTCGAGGACGCCGATCCAGGCGATCGCGACGGCGCCGATCAGGATCGCGTGGCTTTCGGTGTCGTTCGGCAGGAAGAGGAGGCCGGCGACCGCGACGCCGCCGAGGATCCCGAGGCCGCCGAGCTTCGGCGTCGGCGCCAGGTGCAGCTTGCGCTCGTTGGGCTCGTCGATGGCGCCGACCCGGACCGCCAGCCGCTTGGTCAGCGGCACCAGCGCCAGCGTCAGCAGGCCGGCGAGGAGGAAGGCGAGGTAGGCGTCGGCGTCAGTCGGCATAGCGGTCGAACCAGAGGGTAAGCGCCATCAGGCCCCAGATCTGACGGCTGAGGTCCTCGCGCCCGGAGCAGTGGCGGTCGAGGAGAGGGGTCGCGGCGGCGGGGTCGAGCAGGCCCTGGCGCGCGAGCGCGCCCGGCGCCAGCACCTCGCGGGCGAACGGCTGCAGGGGCCCGCGCAGCCAGGCGGCGAGGGGGATCGAAAAGCCCTGCTTGCGACCGTGGACGATCTCTTCCGGCAGCAGCGGCCCCAGCGCCCGGCGCAGCAGCCGCTTCTTCTGCAGGCCGCGCACCTTCATCCCGCGCGGCAGGGAGAAGGCGAACTCGGCGACCTTCTGGTCGAGGAACGGGACCCGCAGCTCCAGCGAGTGGGCCATGCTGAGCCGGTCGGTCTTGACCAGCAGGTCGTCGACCAGGTAGATGCCGAGGTCGAGGTCCTGCATCCGCGCCAGCGGGTCGGCGCCGGCGGATTCGGCGTAGCGCTCGCGGTAGAGGTCGAGCGGGTCCCAGGCGGAGGCGGCGGCGCCCGCCAGCTCGGCGCGAGCCTGGGCGGAGAAGATCTCCTTCCAGCCGTGGTGGCGCTCGAGCGGCGGCAGGGCCGCAGCGCGGGCGAAGCGCTTGGCTTTGTAGTCGAAGCCGACGCGGTCGTGCCGGCTCGGCAGCGCCTCGGCCAGCGGCCGGGCGAGCGGGGCGAGGCGGCCGACCCGGCGGGCGAGGAGGTCGGCGACGTAGGTGTAGTAGCCGCCGAACAGCTCGTCGCCGCCCTCGCCGGACATCGCCGTCTTCACGTGCCCGGAGGCGAGCTGGGAGACGAGGTAGGTGGGCAGGGCCGAGGAGTCGCCGAAGGGCTCGTCGAAGGCGTCGACCAGCTTTGGCAGCAGATCGACCGCGTCGGGGCGGACGACCAGCTCGTGGTGGTCGGTGCCGTAACGCTCGGCGACGAGGCGGGCGCGGGAGAGCTCGTCGAAGCCCTCCTCCTCGAACCCGATCGAGAAGGTCCGCAGCGGCTCGCCGATGTGGGCGCTGGCGAGGGCCGCGAGGCCGCCGGAGTCGACCCCGCCGGAAAGGAGGACCCCGACCGGGACGTCGGCGACGAGGTGGGCGCGGACGCTGTCGTCGAGGACCTCGCGCAGCTCGGCCGCCAGCTCGGCCTCCGAACCGCGGCGGGTGTCGGCGCCTGGCACCGCGCCGACGCGGGCGAAGCGACGCACCTCGACCTCCCCTCCCTCCCAGGCAAGCAGGTGCCCCGGGGGCAGCTTGCGCGCCTCGGCGAAGATCGTCAGCGGTGCCGGGATCGAGTTGAAGGCGAGGTAGGCGGAGACCGCCCGCGGATCGATCTGGCGCGAGAAGCCAGGCTGCTCGAGCATCGCCTTCAGCTCCGAGCCGAAGGAGAGGCCGCCGGCGACGTGGCGGTAGTAGAGCGGCTTGATCCCGAAGCGGTCGCGGGCCAGCAGCAGCCGACGGCGGCGCTTGTCCCAGAGCGCGATCGCGAACATCCCCCGCAGCCGCGCGACGAACCCCTCCCCCCACTCCTCGTAGCCGTGGACGAGGACCTCGGTGTCGCAGTCGGTCGCGAACCGGTGCCCCCTCCCCTCCAGCTCCCGCTTCAGCTCCCGGTAGTTGTAGATCTCGCCGTTCTGGACGACGACTGCCGAGCCGTCCTCGTTGGCGATCGGCTGATGGCCGCCGTCGAGGTCGACGATCGAGAGCCGCCGCGCCGCCAGCGCCACCGGCCCCTCGTGGAACAGCCCGTCGTCGTCGGGCCCCCGGTGCGCCAGTCGCCCGCTCATCCGCGCCACCGCCTCGAGATCGGGACCCCGGTCGGGGCTGGCGATTCCGCAGATCCCGCACATGCGCCGCAGTCTCGCAGCCGCCGGGGGCGGCGAAGCCGGCCCCGGCGCTTTTAGGAAGTCGGCTGCCCGCGCCCCAGCACCTTGGCGATCGTCGCCAGCAGGACCTGGACGTAGAGCTGGACCGAGCGGTCGGCGATGTACTCCATGTCGTGGGCGAGCTTGTCGGCCCAGGTCTCCTCGCGGGTGATGCGGGTCTGGGCGAAGCCGGTGACGCCGGGACGGACGACGAGGCGCTGCCAGTACTGGGGGATCTCGCGGCAGAGCTCGGCGTAGAAGGTGGGCCTGATCGGGCGCGGGCCGACGATCGACATGTCGCCGCGCAGCACGTTCCAGAGCTGCGGCACCTCGTCGAGGTGGGTCCTGCGCAGGGCGCCGCCGATCCGGGTCCGCTCCTCCTCGGTCCGCCGCGTCAGCTCCTCGCCGTAGTAGGGCCCGAGCCGGGTTTCCGCGTCCGGCTTCAGGGTGCGGAACTTGAACATCCAGAAGAGGTGCCCGGCCTTGCCGACCCGGGCGCCGCGGTAGAGGAGCGGCCGGCCGGAGTCGACCAGGATCGCCAGGGCGACGAGCCCCAGCAGGGGCGAGAGGACGAGCAGGATCGTGGCCGAGATGAGGATGTCGAGCGCCCTCAGCACCGGGTCGATCGGTCGCGGGTCTCCTTCCGCCGCGGGCGCGACGAGTTCTTCGAGGCCGGGCTCGGCCTCGGGCAGCTCGCTCAGGAGGGCGTTACGGGATGAGGCTCTTCGCGCAATGGTTGGGCTCCGACGGTACCGAGGATGGTCGCGACCAGGGTGGACGGATCGCGCAGTGTCGGCGTCGACTCCGCGGTCCGCTTGGCCAGCTCCAGCGCGCGGGCGTCGGTCAGCGGGCGCAGCCGGCCGGAGCGGATCAGCGCTTCGTCGACGCCGCCGAGGCGGCCGCCGTAGGTCGTGTAGACGGGGATGCCGAGGGCGGCGGCCTCACGGTTCATCGTGCCGCCGGCGGAGAGGACGAGATCGGCGAGGGCGACGAGGCTCTGCGCCTCGACCGCGCCGGGGGGGACGATCACCGACGGGAGGCCGAGGCCGGTGATGAACTCGCGCTGGGCGTCGGTCCGCGGCAGGACCACGGCGTGCACGCCCTCGTCGCGGCCGAGGCGGTCGAGAACCTTGGGAAAGAGCGGGTTCGACTTGCGGTGGTAGAGCGAGACGTCGGGCGGCGGCCGGACGATGACGACGACCCGCTCGGTCTCGACCCCGAGCCGGGTCAGCGCCTCGGGGTCGGGCTCGAAGTCGTAGAGGTAGTACTCCTCCTAGAGGCCGGGGTAGGGGAAGTGCTTCTCCTCGGTGACGCCGAAGCGGCGCAGGCGATCGAGCGGCACCGTGTCGGGGAACATCACCCGCCGCGCCAGCCGGCAGCCGATCCGGTGCTGGGTGACCGCGTACTCGTAGTCGTGCATGTTCGCCTCGGGGACGCCGAGCGTCTTCGCCGCGATCGCCAGGTCGTTGGAGCCGTGGGCGAGCGCCAGATCGAAGCCGCGGCCGCGGCCGAAGCGCAGCATCCCGGCGCTGCGCGAGGCGAGGCTGTAGGCCTTGCGCAGCCGCGAGGCGCCGCCGTGGCGACCGATCGGGGTGTGCTCGAGCCCGTGCAGCTCGAGCAGCTGCTGGGTCTGCGCGTAGTCGCGCGAGGTGATCTCGACCTCATGGCCTTCCGCCCGCAGCCGGGCGATGATCGGGCGCAGCACCAGCACGTGCGCCGGGGCGCTCATATCCACCCAGATGCGCATGGGGTTAAACGGTCGCCGCGAGCTCGGCGTAGAGCGGGAACCGGTCCATCAGGGCGTCGGTGCGGACCCGCAGGTCCTCCTTCGAGGACTCGAAGTCGGGGCCGAGGGCGGCGACGATCACCTCGGCGATCTCGGTCATCTCCTCGCTGCCCATCCCGCGGGTGGTCAGCGCCGGGGTGCCGATCCGCAGTCCGGACGGGTTCATCGGCGGGCGCGGGTCGAAGGGGATCGCATTGCGGTTGACGGTGATCCCGACCTCGTCCAGCCGGTCCTCCGCGGTCTGGCCGTCGAGGCCGGTCGGGGTGAGGTCGACGAGGACGAGGTGGACGTCGGTGCCGCCGGTGAGCACCGGCACGCCGCCGGCTTCGAGGCCGGCCGCCAGCGCCTGAGCGTTGGCGATCGTCTGCCGCTGGCGCTGGGCGAACTGCTCGCTGGCGGCGATGTGGAGGGCGACGGCCTTGGCCGCGATCGTGTGCATCAGCGGGCCGCCCTGCTGACCGGGGAAGACCGCCTTGTCGATCGCTTTCGCGTGCTCGGCGCGGCAGAGGATCATGCCGCTGCGCGGCCCACAGAGGGTCTTGTGGATCGTCGTCGTGACGACGTCGGCGTGCTCGACCGGGTTGGGGTGCTCGCCGGCGGCGACGAGGCCGGCGAAGTGGGCCATGTCGACCATCAGCTTCGCCCCGACCGAGTCGGCGATCTCGCGGAAGGCGGCGAAGTCGAGCTGGCGCGGGTAGGCGGACCAGCCGGTGACGATCAGCGCCGGCTTGTGCTCCTGCGCCAGGCGCTCGACCTCGTCCATGTCGACCAGGAAGTCCTCGCGGCGCACCTGGTACGGAACCGGGTTGTAGAGCGTCCCGGAGACGTTGATCTTCATCCCGTGGCTGAGGTGGCCGCCGTGGTCGAGGGCGAGGCCGAGGAAGGTGTCCCCCGGTTCGAGCAGGGCCATGTAGACGGCGTTGTTGGCCTGGGCGCCGGAGTGAGCCTGGACGTTGGCGTGCTCGGCGCCGAACAGGCTCTTGGCCCGCTCGATCGCCAGTTCCTCGGCGACGTCGACCTCCTCGCAGCCGCCGTAATAGCGGCGGCCGGGGTAGCCCTCGGCGTACTTGTTGGTCAGCACCGAGCCGACCGCTTCGAGCACCGCCTGGGGGACGAAGTTCTCCGAGGCGATCATCTCCAGCGTCCGCTGCTGGCGCCGCAGCTCGGCGTCGAGGACGCCGGCGATCTCGGGATCGACCTCGGCGAGCGGCGCGTTCTGGAGGTTGTCCGGCAAAGCGGCCATCGTCAGCCGACGATAGCAACGGGTCGGGATAGTCTCCGGCCGGTGCGAACCCGCTTTCTTCCCTTCGCGCTGGCGCTGATCGCCCTCTCGCTGCCCACCGCGGCGACGGCCGCGGTCGAGAATCCCTGCGAGACCGCCGAGGCGCGCGCCCTCCTCTGCCCGAACCTGCGGATCGCCCCGCCGAGCGAGATCTACGCCCAGAAGGTCGACGGCCACGTGCTGCTGCGGGCGACCAGCGACGTCCAGAGCCGCGGCAAGGGGCCGATGGAGCTGCGGGGCCGGCGCGACGGCTCGCGCTCGATGAAGACCAACCAGCGCATCTACAGGAAGGGCGGCGGCCACATCACCGTCCCCAGCGAGGCGAAGCTGCGCTTCACCTATGTCGGCACCTACTTCGGCGGCTCCTACTGGAAGGTCCACGAGCTCGCCAACTTCGAGCTGCGCCGGGTCGGCCCCGACGGCGAGGTCGGCGACGTCGTCCGCACCAGCCCGAAGCTCAACTACTGCCTGCGGGACCTCTACCGCACCCGCGCCGGCCGCCACTCGCCGCCGGGGCGCGTCTACCCCGGCTGCAACCAGAACCCCTTCCGCGACCGGGTCAAGCTCGGCACCTCGGTCGGCTGGTCGGACATCTACCCGGCCGCCTACCACCAGCAGTGGATCGACGTCACCGGCCTGCGCGGCTGCTTCGCCTACCGGATGATCGTCGACCCGAAGGAGAACCTCTTCGAGTCGAACGAGGAGGACAACGCCTCCCAGCGCCTGGTCCACCTGCCCTACAGGGGCACGCCCGGCTGCTGAGCTACCCGAGCCCGACCGAGGCCAGCTTGCTCGCCAGGTCCCCGGGCGAGAGGGCGCCGTCGCGGAGGATCTGCCAGGAGCCGTCGTCCTCGATCGCGGTGATGTCGACCACGGTCGAGGGCAGGCCCGGCAGCTCGCCGCCGTCGATCGCCAGGTCGGCTCCCTCCCGGATCGAGGCCGGCACCTCCTCGAAGCTGGCCGGCGCCGGCTCGCCGCTGAGGTTGGCCGAGGTCTGGAAGACCGGGCACATCGTCCCCGCCAGCGGGCCGCCGATCAGGCGGATCCCGAGCTGCTCGGGGTCCTCGCGGCAGGCGAGCGGGTAGCGGCGCAGGGGATTGGCGACGACGAGGGTGACCGGCCCCGGCATCAGGGCGCTGACCGCCGCCTTCGTCCGCGCGCCGAGCCCCGAGACCAGCTCCCGGATCGCCAGCGGCGAGAAGTACATGACCGCGGAGGGCTTGCCGTCGTCGCGGCCCTTGAGCCGGTGGATCCGTGCGATCGCCCCCGCGTCCAGCGGGTCGCAGGCGAGCCCGTAGAGGCCGTCGGAAGGGAAGACGGCGACGCCTCCGCCCGAGACGCAGCGTTCGAGCGCCCTGCGCGCCACCTGCGCCTCGCCGCTCTGCAGCAGGATCAGCTCGCTCATGCCGCTCCCTGTACCCGACCGATCACGATTCGCTCGATCCCGGCCAGGTCCCGCCGCGTCTCAGTGCCTTCGAAGCCGCTCTCGCGCATCAGGCCCTCGACCGCCTCCGCCTGCCCTTCCCCCACCTCGACAGCGAGCGCTCCGGTCATTTGTTCCGGATAGCGGCGCAGATGACCGGCGCACTCCGGGACGAAGGCGCGGTAGGCATCGAGGCCGTCGGCGCCGGCGAGGAGCGCCTCGCGCGGCTCCCACTCGGTGACCTCGGGCTGGAGGGAGGCCCAGTCGCGCTCGGCCACATAGGGGAGGTTGGCGAGGACGAGGTCGTATCGCGCCCCGTCCCGGGGAAGCGTCCCTTCCACCAACCGCACCCGATCCGCCAGCCCCAGCCGCTCGGCGTTGGCGCGAGCGACCTCGAGCGCACCCGGCGAGGTGTCGGTCGCGGTCACGGCGCAGGCGGGCAGCTCGTCGGCGACGGCGAGGGCGATCGCGCCCGAGCCGGTGCCGACGTCGAGCACTCGCTGCGGTTGGGCCTGCAGCGCCAGTTCGACCAGCAGCTCGGTCTCGGGCCGCGGGACCAACACCCGCCCGTCGACCGCCAGCTCGACGTTGCGAAACCCTTTGCGCCCGAGGATGTAGGCGACCGGCTCGCGCCGCAGCCGCCGCCGCACCATCTCCCCGAACGACCGCGCCGCGGGTGCCGGAACCTCCGCCCCGCCGTCGGCGATCAACGCAGCCCGCTCGCGCCCCATCGCCTCGCCCAGCAGCAGTTCGGCGTCCAGGCGCGGATCTTCGACACCGGCGGCCCGCAGCCCGTCGACTGCCGCGTCCAGCGCCTCGCGCACCCTCGCGCCGGTCATCGTCGCCACGGCGTCAGGCCGCCGAGGCGGCGGCCTCGAGCCTCTGCCGCTTCTCCTCGGCTGAGAGCGCGTCGGTGAACTCGCCCAGCTCACCGGCGAGCACGCCCTCGAGGTTGTGCGAGGTGTGCTTGATCCGGTGGTCGGTCACCCGACCCTGGGGGAAGTTGTAGGTGCGGATCTTCTCGGAGCGCTCGCCGCTGCCGACCTGGGCCTTGCGCTCGGAGGCGATCTTCGCCTGCTGCTCGGCCAGCTCGCGCTCGTACAGCCGCGCCCGCAGCACCCGCATCGCCCGGTCCTTGTTCTGAAGCTGGGACTTCTCGTCCTGCATCGAGACGACGATCCCGGTCGGCTTGTGGGTGATCCGCACCGCCGAGTCGGTCGTGTTGACCGACTGGCCGCCGGGACCGGAGGAGCGGTAGACGTCGATCTGCAGGTCGTTCTGGTCCACCTGGACCTCGACGTCCTCGACCTCGGGAAGGACGGCGACGGTCGCGGTCGAGGTGTGGATCCGCCCCTGCGACTCGGTCTCCGGCACCCGCTGGACGCGGTGGGTCCCGCCCTCGAACTTGAAGATCGAGTAGGCGCCCTCGCCCTTGACCTCGAAGGTGACCTCCTTGAAGCCGCCGGCCTCCGAGCCCGACTGCGAGAGCACTTCGGTGCTGAACCCGAGCTGGTCGACGTAGCGGGTGAGCATCTTGTAGAGGTCGCCGGCGAAGAGTGCCGCCTCGTCGCCGCCGGTGCCGGCGCGGATCTCGACGATCACGTTCTTGGCGTCGTTGGGGTCGCGCTCGACCATCGCCAGGCGGATCTCCTCTTCCAGCGCCTCGAGCTGCGCCGGCGCCTCCTCGACGACCTTGCGCATTTCCTCGTCCTCGCCCTCCTCGAGCAGCTCCCGCGCCCCTTCGAGGTCGTCACGCAAGGTTCGCCATCGTCCTGCCAGCTCACTCGCCGGCTGCAGCTCCCGGTATTCCCGCCCCACGGCGGCATAGCGCTCGCGGTCCCCGATGACCTCGGGGTCCGACATCTGCCCCTCCAAGTCAGCGAACCGACTCTCTATCTGCTGAACCAGCGACTCGATCACGAGCCACAACATAGGCCAATCGAGCGGGCCTAGTGGCGGGGGTGGGGGTCCCCTCTCAGGACACTCAACATCGAGCCATAGCGAGATGTGTCCGGAGAGGGGACCCCCACCCCCGCCCCACTAAGCCACGATCTCTATATGCGGCTTTTTGGCTGCCTCCTCGGGAGTCTCCCGGGCAAGAACGGCATTGAGCGAAGCGATCGCGACGGCCAGCTGCTCTTCGTCAGGCTCGCGGGTGGTCAGGTTCTGCAGCATCAGGCCGGGCCACATGACCGCCCGCACCCAGCGTTTGCGCCGGTTCTTGCCGGCCCACTTGATCACCTCGTAGGAGAGGCCGGCGATCAGCGGGATGCCGAGGATCCGCGAGGCCAGCAGCCAGTACCAGGCCGGCAGCCCGATCGGGGCGAAGACGAAGATCGCCAGGACCATCACGATCAGCAGGAAGCTGGTGCCGCAGCGCGGGTGCAGTCGCGAGTAGAGCTTCGCCCGCGCCGGCACCAACTCGTCTTCGGCCTCGTAGCAGGAGATCGTCTTGTGCTCGGCGCCGTGGTACTCGAAGACCCGCCGCAGGTCGGGCATTTTGCTGATCGCGAGGATGTAGCCGATGAAGATCGCGGTCCGCAGGACCCCCTCGACCAGCCAGAAGAGCAGCGAGGAGCCGAGCTGGTCCTTGATCAGGCTGGTGAGGCCGACCGGGACGACGAAGAAGAGGCCGATCGCCAGCAGCATCGAGAGGAAGATCGTCAGCCCCCAGATCCAGCCGCCGATTTCCTCTTTCTCGCCCTCCTCGTCCTCCTCCAGCTGGGCGTTGGCGGAGATCGCCAGGGCCTTGAAGCCGATCTTCAGCGACTCGCCGAGGGCGACCACGCCGCGGATCACGGGGAGGCGCCAGAGACGGTGCCGCTGCGCCCATGGCACGAGCTGTTCGGACTCGACCTCGATCTGGCCCTCGGGGGTGCGGACGGCGACGGCCCAGACCGAGATGCCACGCATCATCACGCCCTCGAGCACCGCCTGACCGCCGACCGGCGCGTCGCGCTTGGCGACCAGCGCCCCGTCGGGCATGCGCAAGGGGTCCCCTCCGTTGCCAGAGGAGGTTTCGTGGGATGCCAGTGCCGAGCCCGACGGCGGGCTCACGGGCTACTTCCCAGCCCTGTGCTTGGCGGCGCGGCGCTGGAAGCGCTCGACGCGGCCACCGGTGTCGACCAGCTTCTGCTTGCCCGTGTAGAAGGGATGGCACGCGGAGCAGAGCTCTACGTGCAGATCCTCTTTCGTGGAGCGCGTGTAGAACTGGTTGCCGCACGAGCAATGCACGTTGGCAAGCGTGTAATTGGGGTGGATTCCTGCCTTCATCTCCACCAAGTCTAGAGAACCGTGCAAGCCGTGCCGATACGACCATGTGCGGAAAGCTGTCTCAGCCATTCTCTTCGGCGGCGCGGCGCTGGTCATCATCCACGACTGGATCGGGATCGGCGGCTCCGGGCTCGACGTCGCGATCAACGGCGTCGTCTACGACGCGGTCGTCGTCTGCGCCGGTCTCGCCTGTCTGACGCGCGCCCTGCGGGGCGGCTCGGAGCGCGCGGCCTGGATCGCGATCGGCGCCTCGATCCTCGCCTGGGGAGCGGGTGAGATCTGGTGGACGATCTACATCGAAGGCAACGCAGACGCTCCCTATCCCTCCCCCGCCGACATCGGCTACCTCGCCTTCTACCCGCTGGCGATCCTCGGCCTCTACCTGCTGGTGCGGGCCCGCGCCAGCGAACTCGACCCGCGGCTGTGGATGGACGGCCTGATCGCCGCCCTCGGCACCGGGGCCCTCGGCGCCGCCCTGATCTTCGAGTTCGTCGCCGACCGCGCGGAAGGCTCGGCGGCGGAAGTGGCGACGACGCTCGCCTACCCGTTCGGCGACGTCCTCCTGATCTCGCTGATCGTCGGCGTCATCGCCCTCACCCGCTGGCGGCCGGGGCGGACCTGGATGCTGCTGCTCGGCGGCCTCGCCGTGATGGCCGTGGCCGACGTCGCCTTCACCCTGCAGAGCTACGAAGCGACCCTCCCCGGCGGCGACTGGGTGGAACCGATCTACCTGCTCTCCGCGGTCCTCCTCGGCGCCGAGGCCTGGCAGCCGGAGGCCGACCGCATCCAGCCCGACGCCCGCTTCGACGGCCTGCGGGAAATGGCGGTGCCGGGGATCGTCGCGGTGGCGATGATCGCCCTCGTCGTCATCCAGTACTCCAACAGCCAGGAGAGCGCCCTGACGACGATCCTCTGGGCGACGACGATGCTGGCGGTGATCGCCCGGCTGGCCTTGAGCCTGCGGGAGAACACGCGGCTGCTGGAGCAGGTGCGGACCGATCCGCTGACCGGGCTCGGCAGCCAGGCGCGGATGCGGATGGACCTCGAGCAGCACGAACGCTCGCTCGGGCCGCTGACGGTGATCCTCCTCGACCTGAACGGCTTCAAGCGCTACAACGACACCTTCGGCCACCCGGCCGGCGACAAGATGCTCGGCCTGCTCGGCCGGCGGCTCGGAGTGGCCGTCGCGTCCAAGGCGACCGCATACCGCCTCGGCGGGGACGAGTTCCTGATCCTGGCCGAGGGCGGCCTCGTCGACCTCGGCCAAGGCGACCGGGACCGGCTCGCGGTGAGTGCCGCGGAAGCGCTCACCTCCAGCGGCCGGGGCTTCGACCTCAGCGCCGCCTGGGGGATCGCCTCGGTCCCCGAGGAGGCCGACTCCCCTGCCGAGGCGATGCAGCTCGCCGACGTGCGGATGTACGCGCAGAAGGAGTCGCGCCGGCTCGCCGGCTCAATCGACTCGCTCGACCGCGAAGCCGTCGAGCAGCAGCAGTAGGACCTCGGTCACCTCGGCCCGGCCCTGCGGGCGCTCGTCACGGGCCAACAGCATCGCCGCCTCGTCGAGCGCGCCCAGCAGCAGGTGGGCGAGCGGCTTGACCGGCAGCTGGCGGATCTCCCCCGCCTCGATCGCCGCCGCGAGGCTGGCCTCGATCAGGCCGAGCCCGTTGGCGGCGCCGATCTCCCGCCAGCGCTCCCAGCCGAGGACGGCGGGGGCGTCATGGAGGGCGATCTGCCGCAGCTCCGGCTTGGCGCACTCGTCGAGGAAGGCCTCGATCCCCGCCTTCATCGCCTCCACCGGGCTGTGCAGCTCCGACCCCAGCACGACCCGAGCGACGCGCTCGGTCGATTCCGCCTCGAGGCGCTCGTAGACGGCCTCGAGCAGGCTCGCCTTGTCGCCGAACTGGTGGTAGAGCGCGCCGCGGGTGACCCCGGCGGCGCGGACGATCTCCTCGGTTCCGACCTGGTCGTAGCCGCGCTCGGTGAAGAGGCGGCGGGCAGCCGCGATCAGCGCTTCGCGCGTGGCCTCGGTTCGCTCGGCCTGGGTGCGCCGTTTAGCGGGTTCTGGACTTACATGCATGCTGTATGTATGTTAGACGACGAAACCGCGGCCGAAGGAGATCATCGTGACGGACCAACGCAAGGAACTTCAACTTCCCCAGGGGACGATCCGCTACCGGGAGGCGGGCGAAGGCAAGCCGATCGTGTTCGTCCACGGCTACCTGGTCGACGGCCGCCTCTGGGACGGCGTCGTCGACCGCCTCTCCGACCGCTTCCGCTGCATCGCGCCCGACTGGCCGATCGCCGCGCACCAGGTGGCGATGAGCCCCGACGCCGACCTCACCCCGCCGGGCATCGCCCGGTTGATCTCCGACTTCCTCGCCAAGCTCGAGCTCGAGGACGTGACGATCGTCGGCAACGACTCCGGTGGCGCGATGTCGCAGGTCCTGGTGACGTCGCACCCGGAGCGGATCGGGCGCCTGGTGCTGACCAACTGCGATACCCACGAGAACTTCCCGCCGGGGATGTTCAAGGCGATGCCCCCGCTGGCGAAGCTGCCGGGGGGGATGCTCCTCCTCTCGGCCCCGTTCCGGATCGAAGCCGTCGCCCGCCGCGCCTTCGCCCCCTTCGCGAAGACGAAGATCCCGGACGACCTGATCGCCTCCTGGATGGCGGCGGCGAAGAACGACTCGGGGGTGATGCGGGACGCCGCCAAGGTGACGGCCGGGATGAACAAGCGCCACACCCTTGCCGCCGCGGAGAAGCTGCGCGGCTCGCAGCTGCCGATCCTGCTCACCTGGGCCCCGGGCGACAAGTACTTCCCGATCTCCTACGCGGAGCGGATCGCCGGCGAAGCCGGAAACGCGAAGATGGTACGGATTCCCGACGCGAAGACGTTCGTTCCGATCGATCAGCCGGCGCGCCTGGCCGAAGAGATCGCCGAGTTTGCGGCTTCCTCCTGAGCTGCAGAGCGAACAAACGTTCCCAAACAATCGCAAAGAGCATATTTTTCGTCCGACGGGTCAGGGGAAACTTCGCCAACCCCTACAGGAGGACGGACGCGATGTCCCAGCAGATCTTCGATCAGGATCGCCCCCGCAGCACCATGGCCAAGCGCTTGGACGAAGCCTTCGCCGGCTGCGACGAGTGGACCGTGATCGCCGCCCCGCGCCGCCGCAGCACCCTCGACCTGGCGCCGACGACGTCTCGCGCCAGCGGCATCTTCGACGGCTCCACGGTGCTGCAGACCGAGGAAGCCGAAGCGGCTTAGGTCAGCCTCAACGCTGGTTGTAATGGGAGACGATCTCGCCCACGCCCAAGCCTGAGATCGTCAGAACCAGGACATACGCCAGCACGAGCTGTTCGTTGCCGGCCCCAAGAAGACTCAGGCCAGCGAACAACGCGGCCAACAGCAGGAGCATGGCCAAAGTGAACAGGATCAGCGCGCGTCGTTGAGTCATATCCTTCCTAAGACAATAGATTACCAACACCCGGAATCGCCAGCACCAGCCCTGCGACACCGAGCCCGATCATTCCTCCGATGACCGTGGCCGATCGCACCGCCGGGTCCTCTTCCCGAGCCAGAGCGGGTTTGATCTGGCCAAGGAAGCCGCAGATCGCAATCGAGGCGCCGACGAAGCCGGCGCTGGCAGCAGCGTCGTTCATCAAGGAGCCGAGCGGAAGAACCCCTCGACCCTAGGCGGCCGATCCGCGCGCGTGGCGCGCGGATCGTGCCGTTAGTGGAACGGCTTGCTCAGGTCTCCTGGTACAGCGGGCCGTCTCCACCCTCGGGGAGGGTGAGGCGGCCGCCCTTGGCGGTGATCGCGCCGCACTGGACGCAGTTGGAGGCGGTGACGTGGACGTCGACCTCGGCGGCGCCGTTCTCCAGCTGGTCCTCGGGGATCTCGTAGACCTGGGCCGGGCACATCGAGACCCAGGTCTGCGCGATCTCCCGCGGGACGTGGGTCTGGATGCGGACGTGGTTGGGGGCGTCGTCGCGGGTCGCGTTGCCGGAGAGGAAGACCGAGTCGAGCTTGTTGAAGGTCAGCTCGTTGTCGGGTTTGACGTACATGTCCCCCGCCTTGCCGAGCTCCATCTCGTTCTCGGCGTCGTGCTCCTGGCTCCAGTGGCCGCCCGGGAAGGCGCCTTTGGTCACGGTCATCGCCGAGACGATGGCACCGCCCATGAAGAAGCCCTTCGAGAAGGGCTGACGCATGTTGCGCGACTGCTTGATCTCCTTCTCGATCAGCGAGTTGCGGACCTTCTCGTCGTATGCCTCGAAGTTGACCGAGTCGATGTCCTGCTTGAGCGACTCGACGATCGTCTCCGCTGCGTACATCCCGGCGTGCATCGCGTAGTGGACGCCCTTCAGGGTCGGCACGTTGACCATGCTGGCCGCGTCGCCGGCGACCATCATGCCCGGCACCGCGAGCCGCTTCGGCATCGAGAAGTAGCCTCCGGAGGGGATCGTCTTCGCGCCCCAGGCGACCCGCTTGCCGCCGTCGATCAGCTTCTTGATGAAGGGATGCGTCTTCATCAGCTGCAGGGCGTCGTGGACGCTGAACGTCGCGTCGGTGTAATCGAGCCCGGCGACGAGGCCGATGCAGATCTTGTCCTCCCCCATCGGGTAGATGAAGCTGCCGCCGAACTCGTTGAAGCGCGGCGATTTCCGCAGCGGCCAGCCCATCGTGTGGATCACGCGGTCGAGCGGCTCCTTGACCTCCCAGACCTCTTTGACCCCGAGCTCCCAGCGCATCGGGTCGGCGCCGTGCATGTCGAAGTAGTCGTAGGCCGCGTAGGTGAGGTGGCCGACGGTGCCCTCGGCGAGCACGGTCGCCTTGGCGACGACGTCGGAGCCGGGCTCGAAGTTGGCGAGCTCTTCGCCCTCCTTGCCGCGCCCGCGGTCGCCGGAGCGGACGCCCTTGACGATCCGGTCCTCGACCAGCAGCTTGGTCGCCGCGGTCTCGCTGAGGATGTAGGCGCCGGCTTCTTCGGCTTTCTCGCCGAGGAAGCGGCCGAGCTTCGAGACGGAGGTGACGTAGTTGCCGTGGTTCTTGAAGTTCGGCGGCATCGGCTTCAACGGCAGCGCCGCCTTCGAGGTCAGGAGGTAGACGGCGTCCTTGGTGACCTCCTGGTAGACCGGCCACTCCTCCTTCGGCAGGTCGGGGAACAGCTCTTCCATCGCCGAGGGCTTCATGTTCGCCCCGGAGAGCAGGTGGGCCCCGGCGACTTTGCCCTTCTCGATCACCGCGACCGGGACTTCGCCCAGCTTCTCGGTCAGCTCCGGCTCGTCCTCGAGCAGCTGCAGCAGCTTGTTGGCACAGGCGAGACCGGCGGGCCCGCCGCCGACTATCGCTACCCCTACCTCGATCCGGTCCTCGGGCGCATCGGTCGGGGGACCGATGACGTCGTTGGAGTCGAACGGCGGCGGAAACTCAGCAGGTGCGACGGCGGGCATGGAGGCTCCTTTCAGCCCTTCTTGGCTTTGATCGCCTCGGTCAGCTTGGGGACGATCTTGTGCAGGTCGCCCACCACGCCGAGGTCCGAGAACTCGAAGATCGGCGCGTTCGGGTCCTTGTTGATGGCGAGGATGTTCTCCGAGTTCTGCATCCCGACCTTGTGCTGGATCGCCCCGGAGACGCCGGCGGCGAGGTACAGCTTCGGCGCCACCGTCTTCCCGGTCTGGCCGATCTGGGCGGCGTAGGGGTACCAGCCGGCGTCGACGACCGCGCGGGTCGCGGCGACGGCGCCGCCCATCGAGTCGGCGAGCTGCTCGCAGAGCTCGAAGCCCTCTTTGGCCCCGAGACCGCGACCGCCGCCGACGAGGATGTCGGCGTCCTCGATGTTGACGTCGGCACCGCGCTGCTCGCCGCGCTGGACGAGCTTCGCCTTGGTCGACCACTCGGACATCTCGACGTCGACGTCGACGACCTCGGCGCTGCCGCCGGACTCGTTGGCGTCGAAGGCGTTGAGGCGGCCGATGATGATGCCGGGCTCCGAGACGTAGCCGACGTCGGCGATCTCGGAGTCCTGCAGGATCGGCCGCTCGACGACGAGCTTTCCGTCCTGGACCTTGACCGCGGTGACCTCCATGGTCACGCCGGCGTTGAGGCGGGCGGTGAGGCCGGCGCCGATCTCGAAGCCGAGCAGGCCGCCGCCGAACAGGGCGTAGGAGATGTCGTTCTCCTGGATGACCTTGGCCATCGCGTCGACGATCGGCTGCGCCAGACCCTCAGGCACGCTCTTGGCCCGGTAGACCTTGGCGGCACCGAAGTTGCCGAGCGAGGCGCAGGCGTCGTCGGCGATGTCGCCGACCACCAGCGCGGCAGCCTCGCCGCCGACTTCGCCGGCCAGCTTGGCGGCCTCGGAGATCGCCCCGAGCGAGTTCTTGTTGAAGTTGCCCTCGTCGTCGTGGAGGGCGTAAACCAGGATGCCTGCCATTTAGATCAGCTTCCTCTCGTCGAGCCACGCGACGATCTTTTCGACCGTCTCGTTGGTGTCCTCGTCCTCGATGATCTCGCCCGCTTCCTTCGCCGGCGGCGGGTTCAGACCCAGGACTTTCGTCTTCGAGCCGCCCTCGCCGACCTGGCCGGCCTCGATGCCGACGTCGCCGGTCGCCTTCGAGTCGAGCGGCTTCTTTTTCGCGCCCATGATCGCTTTCAGGCTCGGGTAGCGCGGCTCGTTGATCGCGTCGCCGACGCTGATCACGGCCGGCAGCTCGATCTCGACGGTGTCGTAGCCGTACTCGGCCTGGCGCTCGCAGCGCAGCTTCCCGTCGGTGACGTCGATCTGGATCACCTGGGTCAGCGAGGGCATCTTCAGGTGGTCGGCGACGACCGCGCCGATCGTGTAGCACTCGCCGTCGTCCGACTGCTGGCCGAGCAGGACCAGGTCGGGCCTCTCCGACTCGAGCACCTTCGCCAGCGCGAAGCCGGTCGCGCAGACGTCCGAGCCGGCCAGCGCGTCGTCGGCGAGGTGGACCGAGCGATCGGCGCCGAGGGCGACGGCCTTGTGCAGGGCGCGGACCGCGGAGCTCGGGCCCATCGTCACCGCCACGACCTCCTCGACCGGGATCGCGCCACCCTCCTTGATCTGCATGGCCGCCTCGAGGGCGTGCGTGTCGAAGGGGTTGAGGTTTTTCTCGCCGCCGCGGTCCAGCCGCATCGTGTTGGGATCGATGCGCTTCTGAACGGCGGCGTCCGGTACCTCCTTGACCAGGACGCAGATCTTCAAAGCAAGCCTCCTTGGGGACGATTCTCAGGTCTTCGCGGGGCGCGATCTTAACGCCTGCCAGCGGTTGACTGACGAGTCAATCAGGATGATACCCGGATCGGACGGACCTATGCACCGATCCGTGTCAGATCTCACGGAGCGGCTTCTGAACCCGAAATCAGTCCTGGGCGGCGTGACGGGCGCTGGCCCGGTCCTGGATGAACTCGACGATGTCGTCGGTTCCGGAGCCGGGCGTGAAGACCTCGGCGACCCCCAGCTGCTTCAGCTCGGGGATGTCGTCGGCCGGGATCGTGCCGCCGACGGTGACGAGGACGTCGTCGACCCCCTGGGCGGCGAGCAGCTCGACGACTTTCGGCACCAGCGTCATATGGGCGCCGGAGAGGATCGAGAGGCCGACGGCGTCGGCGTCCTCCTGGATCACCGTCTCGGCGATCTGCTCCGGAGTCTGGTGCAGCCCGGTGTAGATCACCTCCATGCCGGCGTCGCGCAGGGCGCGGGCGATGATCTTGGCGCCGCGGTCGTGGCCGTCCAGGCCGGGCTTGGCGACGACGACGCGGATCTTACGGGCGGTTGCGGTGCTCATCAGCGCGAAGCCTAGTGGTTAGGCGGTTCGCCTGTTCCTTATTGGTGCCAGGCACCAATAAGGAACAGGCGAACGTCAGCGCCGGGCGTGGAAGCGGCGCGGCGGGGGGAGGCGACGGCGGGCGGCGACCCGCGAGGCGCCGAAGCCGGCGACGGTGGCGAGGAAGGTGACGGCGAGGGCCACCAGGCGGCGGCCGAGGCGCTCGAAGCGAAGGACCTGCCAGCCCTCCTCGCGGGCGATCGCCGCCAGCGGCGGGTCGGGGTTGACGGCGACGGGGTTGCCGACCGCGCGCAACATCGGCAGGTCCGAGAGCGAGTCGGAGTAGGCGTAGGACTCGGCCAGCTCGATCTCGTGCCGCTGGGCGAATTCCTCCATCGCGGTCACCTTCCCCTCGCCGTAGACGAAGGGGCCGTCGAGGCGGCCGGTGTAGTTGCCCTCGGCGTCGACGTCATAGCGGGTGCCGATCCCGCCGTCCATCCCGAGGACCTGGGCGAGCTGCTCGACGACGCCGTTGCCGGCGGCGCTGACGATGAAGGTCGGGCGGCCGGCGTCCTGGTGGGCGTAGACCTCTTCCAGCATCTGCGGGAAGACGCGCGGCAGGATCGCCGCCATCACTTCCGGCCCCATCCGGTCGATCGTCTTCGCGGGCAGGCCGCGGATCAGCTCGCGCGCCACCTTCAGCACCTCGCTGGTGCGCTCGTCGGTGGTGCCGCGAAGGCGGTAGCGCAGGTGCTCGAAGCCCCAGTCGGCGAGCTGACGGCGCCCGACGATCCCCTGCTTGGCGGCGATGCGGGCGAACTGCATCCCGCTCGACCCCGCCATCAGGGTCTTGTCGAGGTCGAAAAATGCCGCAGCCCGCTTTGACTCCTCGGGCTGCGGCATCGATATTCAGCCCCCGTTGACCTCGATGACGATCGCGTCGCCCTGGCCGCCGCCCGAGCAGATCGCGGCAACGCCGAGGCCGCCGCCGCGGCGGCGCAGCTCGTGGACGAGGGCACCGACGATGCGGGCGCCGGAGGCGCCGATCGGGTGGCCGAGGGCGATCGCGCCGCCGTTGACGTTGACCTTCTCCTCGTCGACGCCGAGCATCCGCACCGAGTTGAGGGCGACCGAGGCGAAGGCCTCGTTGATCTCCCAGAGGTCGACCTCGTCGGCGCTCTTGCCGATCTTCTCCAGCGCCTGCTTGGCAGCGTTGGCGGGAGTTTTCGCCAGGTAGGGGAAGTCGTCGGCGACGGTGCCGTAGGAGAGGATCCGCGCCAGCGGGGTCTTGCCCTCTTTCTCGGCCCACTCCTCCGAGGCGACGACGATCGCGCCGGCGCCGTCGTTGACGCCGGGAGCGTTGCCGGCGGTGTGGGTGGCGTCGGGGCCGCCGATCGCCTTCAGCCCGGCGAGCGTCTCCAGGGTGGTGTCGGGGCGGATCGCCTCGTCGGCCTCGACCGTCGTCTCGCCCTTGCGCGACTTGACGGTGACGCCGACGATCTCTTCGGCCAGGCGGCCGGCTTCGGTCGCCTCGTTGGCGAGCCGGTGCGAGCGCTCGGCGAAGCGGTCCATGTCGACCCGGGTGATCTCGAGCTCGTTGCCGACCTCGCTCGCCTCGTTGATCATCTGCTTTTCCGTGAACGGGTTGGTCAGCCCGTCGTGGGTCATCGCGTCGAGCGCCTGGACGTCGCCCATCCGGAACCCGAAGCGGGCGTTCGGCAGCAGGTAGGGCGCCTGGCTCATCGACTCCATGCCACCGGTGACGGCGACGTTGGAGTCGCCGGCGCGGATCGCCTGGTCGGCGAGGCCGAGCGAGCGCATGCCCGAGGCGCAGACCTTGTTGATCGTCTCCGAGGGGACCTCCTTGGGGATCCCGCCCTTGATCTGGGCCTGGCGCGAGGGGATCTGCCCCTGGCCGGCCTGCAGGACCTGACCGAAGACGACCTGCTCGACCTGCTCGGGGGCGACGCCGGAGCGGTCGAGAGCCGCCTCGATGACGGTGCCGCCGAGGTCGGTGGCGTCGAGGGAGGAGAGACCGCCACCCATCTTGCCGAAGGGGGTGCGCGCGGTTCCAAGAATCACTGAGCTGGGCATCTACTGCCTTTCCTTTCCGAAGTTCGCCGGCCTGGCCCCTGTCCGCCAGGTCCAGCGGGTGACGATACCGACAGGGCGCAAACGTAAACTCGCGGTCGATGAAGGTGGAGGTGATACAGGCCGAGCTGGCCGCGAGCGGGGGCGATCTGGTCGCCGTCGGGCTGTTCGAGGACGGCGAGCTGCCGCCGGCGGTGGCCGCCGCCGACGGAGCCGACACGGTGCGGCCGGGATTCAAGAAGTTGAGCCTGCTGCGACCGGAGGGAGCGCCGCCGGTGCTGGTCGTCGGCCTGGGAGCGCGGGGGCAGCTCGACGCCGAGAAGCTGCGCGTCGCCGCCGCGGTGGCCGCCAAGGAGGCGGCGCGCCTGGAGGCGTCCGCCCTTGCCTGGGCGCTGCCTGAGAGCGACGAGGCCGAGGCAGCTGCCGCGGCGCTGGTCGTCGGCACGGTCCTCGCCGCCTACCGCTTCGACCGCTTCAAGTCCGACGACGGCGACGAAGCGGCGGGTCTCGAGTCGCTGATCCTGCTGGCGCCGGCCGAGCTGGCGGACGCGGCCGCCGTCGCCGCGATCGCGGCGGAAGCCCAGAACCGGGCCCGCGACCTGCAGCTCACCCCCGCCAACGTCGCCACCCCCAGCTTCCTCGCCGCCCGGGCCGAGGAGATCGCCGCGGGCGCCGAGGCGATCGGCGTCGAGGTCCTCGGCCGCGCCGAGCTCGAGGAGAAGGGGATGGGCGGCCTGCTCGCCGTCAGCCAGGGCGGGCCGCAGGAGCCGAAGCTG
>DASTBO010000028.1:0-6650 GCA_035712025.1 Solirubrobacterales bacterium | reverse complement strand
ATCTTCTACGTCAACAACTGGGAGCAGATCTTCGCCGACGTCTCCTACTTCGCCCGCTTCGAAGCCGAAGGCCCGCTCGACCACCTCTGGTCGCTCTCGGTCGAGGAGCAGTTCTACATCGTCTGGCCGTTCCTGCTGCTGCTCGGGGTCAAGATCGTCCGCGAGCGCCCGCTGCCCTCCGGCGTCCGCCCCCGCCTGGCGCTGCTGACGATCGCCGGCGCGATCGTCTCCTCGATCGCGATGTTCGTCCTCTACGAGCCGAGCCTCGACCCCTCGCGGATCTACTTCGGCACCGACACCCGCGCCGGCGGCCTGCTCTTCGGCGCCGCCCTGGCGATGGTCTGGCCGAGCCGCAAACTGAGCCGCCGGATCGCGCCGCAGGCGCGCAACACGCTCGACGCGATGGGCGTCGCCGGCCTGGCGATCGTCGCCCTGATGATCTGGCGGACCGGCGAACTCTCCGCCTTCAACTACCGCGGCGGCTTCGTCCTCCTCTCGCTCGCGACGGTGATGGTGCTGATGCCGCTGACCCACCCGGCCTGCCGCCTCGGCGCCTGGCTCGGGGTGCGGCCGCTGCGCTGGGTCGGCGTCCGCTCCTACGGGATCTACCTCTGGCAGACGCCGATCATCGTCCTCACCTCGCCGCAGGGGCCCCACGGCGACAGCCTCCTCCGCAGCTTCCTGCAGGTGGCGGCGATCTTCGCCGTCGCCGCCCTCTCCTGGCGCTTCGTCGAGGAGCCGATCCGCCACGGCGCGATCGGCCGCTTCTTCGCCCGCCGCCGCGCCGTCGGCTGGAAGTGGGAGACCTTCGCGCCGCCGATGCGGGTCGCGATCGTCAGCCTCGGCGTGATGGCGCTGGTCGCGGCCGCCGGTATGGCGGGGGTCCACTCGACCACCGCCGAAGGCAACGACGTCCGGGTCGAGCAGGCCCGGGCGGAGGGGACGACGAAGCCGCCGCCGCTGACCAAGGCGCAGGCCGAAGACTCGACCAAATCGAAGTGCAAGGGGATCGTCCACATCGGCGACTCGACCTCGGAGGGTCTCGACAACGCCGAATACCTGCCTCAGGAAGGCCAGCGGATCCCCGCCCGCTACGCCGAAGTCGGGGCGAAAGAAGTCCACATGGAGGTGCAGGGCGCGACCTCGATCGAAGAGCAGTTCGAAGGCAACCCCAACGCCCAGGAAGTCGCCGCCGCCTGGAAGGCGGAAGGGTTCGAAGGCTGCTGGGTGCTGGCCCTCGGCACCAACGAGGCGGCCAACGTCGCCGCCGGCTCGACGATCGGCGAGCGCGAACGGATCGAAAAAATGATGACCATCATCGGCGACGAACCGGTGCTCTGGGTCAACGTCCGCTCGATCGTCCCGCCCGGCGACCCCTACTCGAAGGGCAACATGGAGAAGTGGGACGAGGAACTCGTCGCCGCCTGCGCCTCCTACCCGAACATGCGCGTCTACGACTGGGCCTCCGACGTCAAAGACGACTGGTTCATCGAAGACGGCATCCACTTCACCTCGCCCGGCTACGCCGCCCGCGCCCAGCTGATCGCCCTCGCCCTCGCCCACGCCTTCCCGGAGAAAGGCGAAACCGAGGGCGGCTCGAAGAACTGCGTCGTCAGCTGAGGCCGGCGATCGCGACCGGCTCGGGATCCCCGGCCGGCTCGAACCCCATGATCCGCCCGTAGAAGTACAGCTCGGCTTCGAGGCAGCGGATGTTGGTCTCCGCCTTGCGGAAGCCGTGCTGCTCGCCCTCGAAGGGCAGGTAGGCGTGGGGGACCCCGTTGCGCTCCAGCGCCGCCGCCATCGTCTCCGCCTGGTTCGGCGGCACGACCTCGTCCTCGAGGCCCTGGAGGAGGATCACCGGCACCTGCAGCCGCTCGACGTGGTTGATCGGCGAGCGCTCGCGGTAGAGGTCGGCGCGCTCGGGATACGGCCCGATCAGCCGGTCGAGGTAGCGCGACTCGAACTTGTGGGTGTCGCGGGCGAGCGCCTCGGCGTCGGCGACGCCGTAGTAGCTCGCCCCGGCGGCGAAGGCGTCGTGGAAGGTCAGCGCGCAGAGGGTCGCGTAGCCGCCCGCCGAGCCGCCCCGGATCGCCAGCCGCTCCCCGTCGGCCTCGCCCTGCGCGGCCAGGTACCGCGCCGCGGCGGCGCAGTCCTCGGTGTCGACCACGCCCCAGGTGCCGCGCAGCTCGTTGCGGTAGGCGCGCCCGAAGCCGCTCGAGCCCCGGTAGTTGACGTCGACGACGCCGATCCCGCGGCTGGTCCAGTAGAGGAACTCGCGGCTGAGGGCGGGGGTGGCGTGGGAGGTCGGCCCGCCGTGGCTCTCGACGATCAGCGGCGGAAGTTCCCCCTCGGGCGCCTCGAAGCCGGGGTTCGCCGGCGGGTAGTAGAAGCCGTGGGCGACCGCGCCGTCGCCGGTCGGGAACTCGACCGGCCGCGGGCGGGAGACGTAGGCCGGGTCGACTGGCTCGTCGCTCGAGGTGCGGACGACTTCGGTCCCGCCGCTCCCGACGTCGTGCACCACCACCGCGGTCTCGCTCTCCGGGCTGGCCGCGGCGAAGGCGATCCGCTCCCCGCGCGCCGAGAGCACCGGGTAGCCGAAGGAGGTGAAGGGCAGCCCGAGGTCGGTCGGTTCCCAGCCGCCCGGCTGCAGCAGGAAGAGCCGTTCCTCGGCCCCCTGGCAGCGGACGCAGGCGATCGCGCCGCTGGCGAGGAAGGCGTAGGTGGCGCCGCCGAAGAGCCACTGCGGGTGGGCGAGGTCGGCCTCCTCCTCGGTCAGCTGCACCAGCACCCCATCCTCGCCGCTGAGCTCGGCACCGGGCTCGCGGGCCCGGTAGAGGTTCCACCAGCCGTCGCGGTCGGAGGCGAAGTACAGGTGCCCGTCGGTTCCCCACTCGGGCTGGAAGATCGACTCCTCGGGCCCGCCGGCGACCAGCCGCTCCTCGCCGCTGTCGGCCAGCGGCGCGACCCACAGCTCGGTCCCGTCCCAGGGCATGTTCGGGTGGTCCCAGCAGGTCCAGGCGAGCCAGGCGCCGTCGGGGCTGACCCGCGGGAAGGAGTAGAAGTCGCGGCCCCCGGCCAGCACCTGCGGCTCGGCCGAGCCGTCGAGCGGCAGCGAGACGATCTCGTTCACCGCTTCGCCCTCGCCGTGCCTTTCGCGCACGCAGACGATCCCGAGGCCGTCCGGCGTCGGCCGCATGTCGGCGTAGTGGAGCGCGCTCCCAGCACCCGGCTCGGGGGTGATCGGCACCGGTTCGGAGCCGAGCCGCAGCCGGCGCAGACGCTGGTCGGCGAAGTCGACGTAGACGACGAGGTCGGGCTCGACCAGGCACCAGGCGCCGCCGCCGTACTCGTGCACCCGGGTCCGCACGTTCGCCCCTGGCGGCGTCGCCTCCTCCGGCTCGCCGCCGGGCGGGCGGCGCATCAGCGCCACCCGGCCGCCCTCGTCGGGCCGGCCCTCGGCCCACCAGACCGCGCCGTCGGCGGCGAGCGCCGCCGCCCCCAGCCGCCGCCCCGCCCGCGCCACCGTCGCCGCGTCGATCGGCGAGGCCCAGGAGCCGTAGGGGGCGACGGTCGTCATCACTCGTCCGCCGTGACCTCGCGCAGCCGGTGGGTGTCGACGTCGTAGACGAAGCCGCGCACGACGTCGCGGTGGGGCAGGAAGGGGGACGAGAGGACGCGGCGGATCGACTGCCGCACGTCCGCCTCGGCGTCGACGAAGGACTCGATCGCGAACGAGGGGGCGATCCCGGTCGTCTCCTGCAGCTCCATTCGGAAGCCGTCGTCGGTGACCTTCTGCAGGCCGCAGTCGTCGTGGTGGATCAGCATCACCTCACGGGTACCCAGTCGGCGCTGCGACAGTGCCAGCGAGCGGATCACGTCGTCGGTGATGACGCCGCCGGCGTTGCGCAGCACGTGCGCCTCGCCGTGGCCGAGGCCGAGGGCGGCGAAGACGTCGAGGCGCGAGTCCATGCAGGTGACGATCGCCAGGTGGCGCTGCGGTTCGACGTCGAGGTGGCGTTCGGCGAGGCCGGCGGCGAAGGCTTTGTTGTTCTCGAGCAGGGAGTCGATCGTGTCCATGGCGCGGCAGCCTAGCCCGAGCGCGGCCGGCGAGCGTTTCCGTGCCCGAGCCCCGGGGTAGCCGCGGAAAGCAGGGACCGCAGACGACCAAGAGGGAGAAGCGAATGGAGTCCACCACCAGCACCGACAAGGGAATCTTCAGCGGCGACGCCTCCGGCACCCGCGAAGAGATCGTCGAGCTGCTGACCAAGGCCTACTGGATGGAGATCGAGACGGTGATGAGCTACCTCTCCGCCTCGACCAACCTCGACGGCGTCCGCGCCCAGGAGATCCGCGAGTCGCTGGCCGAAGACATCAAAGAGGAGCTCGGCCACGCCGAAGAGTTCGCCACGCGGATCAAGGAGCTGTACGGCGTCGTCCCCGGCTCCGAGGGCTTCGCCGCCGAGCAGAGCTTCCTGCAGCCGCCCGAGCACCAGACCGACGTGATCCACGTGATCCGCGGCGTGATCAAAGCCGAGACCGGCGCGATCGAGCACTACACGCGGATCATCGAGGTCACCGACGGGGTCGACCCGGTCACCCAGGACATGGTGATCGCGATCCTCCGCGACGAGCAGGGGCACCGGCGCCTCTTCGAGGGCTTCCTGCGCGAGTACGAGTTCGAAGGCAAGGCGTAGGCCGAGGGTCCGGCTCGGCGGGAAGCTGCTCGGCGATGCGCTACCTCCACCTCTGCGCCCACGAGCAGTTTCCGCCCGAGCAGCTGCTGCGCCAGGCGATCGCCGCGGAGGACGCCGGCTTCGCCGGGATCGGCTGCAGCGACCACCTGCAGCCCTGGTGGGAGGGGGGCGAGTCGGGCCACGCCTGGGTCTGGCTCGGGGCGGCGGCGCAGGCGACCGAGCGGGTCAGCTTCGGCACCGCGGTGACGCCGCCGGGGCCGCGCTACCACCCGGCGCTGATCGCCCAGGCCTGGGCGACGATGGAGCTGATGTTCCCCGGCCGGCCCTACCTCGGGATCGGCTCGGGAGAGGCGCTGAACGAGATGCCCCTCGGTGCCGAGTGGCCGACGCCCGGCGAAAAGGTCGAGCGGATGGAGGAGGCGCTGGAGATGATCCGCGCCCTCTGGGACGGCGAGCGCCTGAGCGGCGCCGGCCGCCACTTCTCCACCGACCGCGCCCAGATCCACTCGCGGCCCGAGAACCGGCGGCCGCCGATCTACGTCTCCGCCTTCGGGCCGAAGGCCGCGGCGGTGGCCGGCCGCCACGGCGACGGCGTCTGGGCCCTCGCCGACCCGGAATCGGCACCGGAGGTCATCGACGCCTACCGGAGCGCCGCCGAGGACGCCGGCCGCGAGCCCGGGGAGATCGTCCTCCAGGCCGCCTTCTCCTGGGCCGAGAGCGACGACGCCGCCCTGGAGGGCTGCCGCGTCTGGAAGGGCTCGCAGCCGAAAGAGTTCTACCGCGACGAATGGCACGACCCGGCGGCGATGTACGAGGAGGGCGAGCGCCAGGTCTCCGACGAGGAGCTGAAGCAGGCGCTGATCGTCGCCGCCGACCCCGAGACCCACGTCGAGCGCATCCGCGAGGTCGAGCGGATGGGAGCGACCGTGGTCGCCCTGATGAACAACTCCGGCGCCGACCCGCTGGGAGCGATCGGCGTCTACAGGGACCAGGTCCTGCCCCGGCTCGCCTAGGCTGGTGCGGTGAGCAGCCCCGATTCAGCGCTGGGTGCGATGCGGGCGGTCGGCCGTGTCTCGTCCCCCCTGACCGACCCCGCCGCCGCCCCCAAGCAGGGCGACGAGGGCGCCCCGGAGGCGACTTTGGAGCTCGCCCCGGAGCTCGCGGCCGCGCTGCGCGGGATCGCCGCCGGCGACGAGCTCCTCGTCCTCACCTGGCTCGACCGCGCCGAGCGCGACGTGCTCGTCGTCCACCCGCGCGGGGACGCGAGCCGTCCCGAGACCGGCGTCTTCGCCACCCGCTCTCCGGATCGCCCCAACCCGATCGGCCTGCACCGGGTGCGGGTGATGGCGGTCGACGGGCCCCGCCTCCGCGTCGCCGACCTCGAGGCGCTCGACGGGACCCCGGTCCTCGACCTCAAGCCCGTGCTGGGTGGGGTGGGAGAGCGATGAGCGCCACCGCCAACGCCAACGACATCCAGATCCGGGCCGCGACGGAGGCCGACGCCCCGCTCCTCTTCGACCTCATCCAGGAGCTCGCGCGCTACGAGAAACTCGGCGACCAGGTCGCCGGCAGCGCCGAGGTCCTGCGCCGCTCGCTGTTCGAGCGCGAGGCCGCGGAGGCCCTGCTGGTCGAGACCAGCAGTGGCGAAACGGTCGGCTACGCGATCTTCTTCACCACCTTCTCGACCTTCGAGTGCCGCTCGGGAGTCTGGCTTGAGGACCTCTACGTGCGGCCCGAGCATCGCCGCGGCGGCATCGGCCAGGCAGTCATGGAGCACCTCGCCCACTTGACCCTGCAGCGTGGCCACGTGCGCCTGGAATGGGTAGCTCTGGACTGGAACGAACCCGCTCTCCAGTTCTATGCCGGGTTGGGAGCGAGGCGGCTCGACGACTGGAAGATCCTGCGTCTCGAGCGGGATGGGATTCGGAAGCTGGCTGGAGGGGAGGGGGGTGGGGG
>DASTBO010000027.1:0-23658 GCA_035712025.1 Solirubrobacterales bacterium | reverse complement strand
GGACCCTCCGCGAGCCGCGGACCCGCGAGCTGGCGAAGAGCAGGCCCAGCATCACGACGACGAGGACGCCGCCCAGGGCCGCCGCCGCGACCCGGTCGAAGCTCGACTGGTAGGCGACGTAGATCTCGCTGGTGAAGGTGCGGTAGCGGAGGATCGAGACGGCGCCGAAGTCGCTGATCGTGAACAGCGCGACGAGCAGCGAGCCGGCGGCGAGCACCGGCCAGAGCTGCGGCATCACCACGGTGCGGAAGACCTCGAGCGAGCCGCGGCCCATCGCCCGCGCCGCGTCCTCCAGCTGCGGGTCGATCCGCCGCAGCGTCGCCCGCAGCGGTATCAGCACCAGGGGATAGGTGAACAGCGTCAGCACCAGCCAGGCGCCGACGAAGCCGTAGATCGAGGGCATCTCGATCCCGAGCGCGTCCTGGACCATCCCCTTCGGGCCCAGCGCGGCGACCAGCAGGTAGGCGCCGACGTAGCTGGGGATCACCAGCGGCAGGGTGCAGAGCACCGCCCAGAGGCGGCGGCCGGGGAGGTCGGTGCGGACCGTGAGCCAGCCGATCGGCAGGGCGATCGCGACCGAGGTGACGACGACCGCCGCGGTCAGCGCCGCGGTCCGCAGCAGCGTCTCCATCGCCCGCGAGGAGAAGGCGGTTTCCAGCGCCGCCGAGAGGTCGCCGAAGACGACGACGGCGAGGTAGGCGGCCGGCAGGACCGCGGCGACGCCGACGAGCGCCCCGGCGGCGAGCAGCCAGACCGGGGCGGGACGCGCCCCGAGCACTACAGCGCCCCGCTCTCCTGCATCAGTTCGATCGTCCCCTGGATCTCCTTCAGGTCGACCAGGCTCGAGTCGGAGACGGGGATCTTGTCGACCGGCACGCTCAGCGAGGGGTCCGGCTCGGTGCCCTTGGCCAGCGGGTACTCCTTCGAACTCGAGGTGAAGAACGCCTGCGACCTGTCGGAGAGCAGCGAGCGGACGAAGGCGAACGCTTCCGGCTTGCGGTCGCTCGATTCGAGCACGCCGACGCTGGTCAGCAGCATCAGCGAGCCGAGCCCGCCCGGCGGGAAGTAGACGGCGACGGGGTAGTCGGGCCCTTCTTCGCCGATCGCCTGGGCGACGTAGTAGTGGTTGATCAGGCCGACGTCGATTTCGCCTTTGGCGATCGCGTCGCGGATCGTGACGTTGTCGGGAAAGGAGACGGCGCCGTTGTCGACCATTTCACCCAGCCACTGTCCGGTCCGGTCGTCGCCGTATTTGGCGCGCAGCGCGGTCACGTACTCCTGCATGCTCGAGGAGGCCGGGCTCCAGCCGACCCGGTCCTTCCACTTCGGCGCGGTCAGCCCGAAGGGGGAGGGCGGCAGCTCGGCTTCGGAGACGACGTCCTTGTCGTAGGCGATGACCCGGGCGCGGCCGGTGACGCCGACCCAGCGGCCTTCGGGATCGCGGAAGCGCGGTTGGACCCGGTCGAGGATGTCCCGCGGCAGCTTGGCCAACAGGCCGGCTTCGGCGACGGCGGCGATCGCGCCGGGCTCCTGGGCGAAGAAGACGTCGGCGGGGGAGGCGTCGCCCTCCTCGACCAGGGTCGCCGCGAGGTCGGCGGTTTCGGCGAAGCGGACCTTGACGTCGCGGTCGGCTTCGGCCTCGTAGCTGTCGACCGCGGGGCCGATCGCGGCCGGGATCCGGCCCGAGTAGAGGGTGATGCCTTCGACCTCGGGCTCGTTCGAGCCGCCGCCGCTGTCTTCGGTGCTGAAGCCGCATCCTGCGAGCAGGACGAGGGCGGCAGAGAGCGCCAGGGCGGCGAGCAGCCGCTTCCGTTGCGGGGTGACGTCGATCATGGAGGAGCCAGTTAGGTTGCCCTAATCTTATGGATTCCTCTGCTCATGGAGTTCGAAGAGTCCAATCAGACCCCCGGCCTGCGCCTGCGCGGCCTGCGCAAGCGCTTCGGCGACGTGGTCGCCGTCGACGGCCTCGACCTCGACGTTCCCGAGGGCGCG
This sequence comes from Solirubrobacterales bacterium, assembly GCA_035712025.1. Taxonomy (GTDB): domain Bacteria; phylum Actinomycetota; class Thermoleophilia; order Solirubrobacterales; family 70-9; genus VAYN01. The sequence goes on along the minus strand of DASTBO010000027.1, from coordinate 21,666 downwards.
ATCTGCGCCCTGCTCGGCCCCAGCGGCTGCGGCAAGACGACGACGCTGCGGCTGATCGCCGGTCTCGAGCGCCCCGACGCGGGCAGCGTCGAGATCGGCGGCAGGGCGGTCGAGGGCGCGGGCGGCTCGGTCGCCGCCGAGCGCCGCCGGATCGGGATGGTCTTCCAGGACTACGCGCTCTTCCCGCACATGGACGTCGCCGCCAACGTCGGCTATGCGCTCGGCCGCCGGCCCGACCGCTCGCGGGTCGAGCGGGCGCTGGAGACGGTCGGCCTCGGCGGGCTCGGCAAGCGCAACCCGCACGAGCTCTCCGGCGGCCAGCAGCAGCGGGTGGCGCTGGCGCGGGCGCTGGTCGCCGAGCCGCGGGCGCTGCTCCTCGACGAGCCCTTCTCCAACCTCGACGCCGGCCTGCGGGCGCGGGTGCGCGAAGAGGTGCGCGAGATCCTCGCCGAGCAGAAGTTGACCTCGGTCTTCGTCACCCACGACCAGGAGGAGGCGCTGAGCGTCGCCGACGTCGTCGCCGTCGTCAACGAGGGCAAGGTCGAGCAGGTCGGCACCCCCGAGGACGTCTACTCGCGACCGGCCACCCGCTGGGTCGCCAGCTTCCTCGGCGAGATCGAGGTCCTGCCCGGGAAGGCGAGCAACGGCACGATCGAGTGCGAGCTCGGCAACCTCCCCAACCGCGAGGGGCTGAGCGGCGAGGTCGACGTCCTGGTCCGGCCCGAGTCGCTGGCGATCGGGACGATCGAGCCGCCCGATCGCCCCAGCCAGAAAGCGACCGTGATCACCCGCAGCTTCTTCGGCCACGACCAGCTGGTCGAGCTGCAGCTGCCCTCGGGCGGCATCGTCAAGGTGCGCCGGCTCGGGTTCCCCGCCTGGCATCCCGGCGACCGCGTCAACATCTGGATCGAGGGGCCCGCCGACGTGCTGGCCCGCGACCCGGCCTAGAGCAGGTCGCCCAGCGCCCCGTCGAGGTCGGGGTGCTTGAACGAGTAGCCGAGCTCCTCGGTCCGCTTCGGGATCACCCGGGCGCCGCCGCGCAGGACCTGGCCGAACTCGCGGCCGAATTTGGCGTCGAGGACGAGGCCGGGAACGGGCATCACCGCCGGGCGGTTGAGGGCGCGGCCGAGCGCCTTGGAGAAGTCCTTGTTGGTCGCCGGGTTGGGGGAGCTGGCGTTGACGACGCCGCTCACCCCCTCGTCGTCCAGGGCCCAGAGGAGGATCCCGATCTCGTCGTCGATGTGGATCCAGGCGAGGTACTGCTTGCCGCCGGCGAGCGGGCCGCCGACGCCGAGCCTGAACGGCGGCAGCATCTCCTTCAGCATCCCGCCCTCGGTGCTGAGCACCTGGCCGGTGCGGGCGATCGCGAGCCGGACGCCTGTCGGGTCGAGCTCGTGGGCGGCCGCCTCCCAGGCTTGGACGACCTGGGCGTCGAAGCTCGTGCCCGGGCCCTCGCTCTCGTCGACCGCTTCGTCGCCGCGGTCGCCGTAGTAGCCGACCGCCGACTGGCTGACGAGGACCTTCGGCGGCGCCTCCAGCGCGGCGATCGTCTGCACGAGGTTGTGAGTCCCCTGGCGGCGGCTCTCCATGATCCGCTCCTTCGACTCCTCGGTCCAGCGCTGGTCGATCCGCTCGCCGAGCAGGTGGACGACGCCGTCGACGCCCTCGAAGGCGGCCGGGTCGGGCCGTTCCAGCCTCGGCTCCCACTTGTGCCAGGTGACCCGCGGGTTGGCGGCGCGGGCGCGGCCTGGGTCGCGGGTGAGGCCGACGACGTCGTCGCCGCGGGCGAACAGTGCGTCACAGAGCGCCCGGCCGATCGTGCCGCTGGCGCCGGTGACGAGAACGCGCACCGGCTAGCTCGCCTCCACCGTGGCGAAGGTCCCGGTCTCCTCGTCGATCCGGGCGATGCCGTCGCGCTTTGCCTCCTCGACGACCGCCTCGGCGACTTTCGGCGCGACTTCGCGGTTGAAGACGCTGGGGATGATGTAGTCCTCGGCCAGGTCCTCCTCGGAGACCGCCATCGCGATCCCCTTGGCGGCGGCTAGCTTCATCTCCTCGGTGATGCTGGGGGCGCCGGCGTCGAGGGCGCCGCGGAAGATGCCGGGGAAGGCGAGCACGTTGTTGATCTGGTTCGGGTAGTCGGAGCGGCCGGTGGCCATGATCCGCACGTACGGCGCCGCCTCCTCGGGCATCACCTCGGGCGTCGGGTTGGCCATCGCGAAGACGATCGCGTCGTCGTTCATCCTGCCCAGCGACTCGGGCTGGATGATCCCGGGACCGGAGAGGCCGACGAAGATGTCCATGCCCTCGATTACGTCGTCGGGCTGGCCCTGGATCAGCTCCGGGTTGGTCCTCTCGGCGTACCAGCGCTTGGCGTCGTTCATCTCGCCCGACTCGTAGTCGGCGCGGGCGGTCGAGAGCGCGCCCTGGCGGTCGCAGCCGACGATCTGGGTGATTCCCGAGGCGAGCATCATCTTCGTCACCGCTACCCCGGCGGCGCCGAGTCCTACCACCAGGACCCGCAACTGCTCGATCGGTTTGCCGGTGATCTTCAGCGCGTTGAACAGCGCCGCCATCGTCACCACCGCGGTGCCGTGCTGGTCGTCGTGGAAGACGGGGATGTCGATGCTCTCCTTGAGGCGGTCCTCGATCTCGAAGCAGCGCGGGGCGGAGATGTCCTCGAGGTTGATGCCGCCGAAGGTCGGGGCCATCAGCTCGACCGCGCGGACGATCTCGTCGGCGTCCTGGGTGTCGAGGCAGATCGGGAAGGCGTCGACCCCGGCGAACTCTTTGAAGAGCATGCACTTGCCCTCCATCACCGGCATCGCCGCCTCGGGGCCGATGTTGCCGAGGCCGAGCACGGCGCTGCCGTCGGAGACGACCGCGACGGTGTTCTTCTTGATCGTGTACTCGAAGGCTTTGCTGCGGTCGTGGTGGATGTCCATGCAGACGCGGGCGACGCCCGGGGTGTAGGCCATCGAGAGGTCGTCGCGCGTCTTCACCGGGTACTTGTTGCGCATGTCGATCTTGCCGCCGCGGTGCATCTGCATCGTGCGGTCGACGTAGTCGAGGACGCGGGCGCCGCGGGTCGAGCCGATCGCCCGCAGGATCCGCTCCCAGTGCTCGCGGTCGGTGGCGTCGATCGTGAACTCGCGGACCCGCTTGCCCTCCGGCCCGGCGCCGGGCACGAGGTCGACCCCCTGCAGCTGCCCGCCCGCCTCGGCGATCGCCGCGGTCAGCCGCCCGAGCGGCTCCTTGCGCGCGTCGAGCTCGACGCGGATCGTGACGCTGTACTGGGCGCTGACGGCCATGGGCGGCTATCGAATCAGATTCCGCACACCGGCTCGGTCCGGCCGGCTTCCATAGGATCGCCGAATGTTTAGGCGCTCCTGGGGCAAACTCACGCTGCCGTCGGCCCGGGCGGTCGCGGCCCTGCTGATCGCAGCCCCCCGCGCCAGCGCCGCGGGGGAACCCGACACCGGCGCCTCCAACGCCTTCAACCCCGCCGAGGTGAGCGTGAGGATCGTGGCCACGATCCTCGCCGCGCTGGTGCTCGCTGCTCCTGCCGCCGCCGCGCCGATCGCCGACGAAGCGGCGGTGGTCTACGACCCGGCTGCCGTCGCGACCGTCGACCTGACGCTCAGCCCCGAGGCGATCGCCGCGCTGGAAGCCGAACCCTCGGAGTACGTCAAAGGGACGTTTGCGATGGCGACGACCAGCGGCGGGCCGGCAGGGGTGGAGACGACGTTGACGCCGACCCCGCACCCGGTCGAAGTGCGGCTCAAGGGCAGCGGGTCCTTCCGGCCGATCACCGGCAAGGCGGCCTTCAAACTGAAATTCAAAAAAGTCGACGCCTTCCTCGGCCTGCGGAAGATGACGCTCAACAACATGGTCCAGGACGAGTCGATGGTCCACGAGGCGCTGACCTACCGGACCTTCGGCGCGCTCGACGTCCCGGCGCCCCGCAGCGGCTACGCCTACCTGCGGCTCAACGGCGAAGACGTCGGGCTCTACGCCGACGTCGAGACCCTCGACGACATCGCGCTCGAAAAGCGGTTCGGGACCTTCGAAGATCCGCCCCAGCACCTCTACGAGGGGGAGAGCGGCGACGACGTGCGCGAAGGCGAGGCCGGCAGCTTCGAAGCCGACGAGGGCGACGAAGAGGAACGCGCCGACCTCGAGGCCCTGATCGAGGCGGTCAACGGCAGCGCCGAGGTGCCGTTCTCCGAGCGCGTCGAAGCGGTCGCCGACCTCGGCGAGATGACCCGGATGTGGGCGGCCGAGCGCTACATCGCCCACTGGGACGGCTACGCCGGTCACGTGGAGCCGGGGTTGCGCCCGAACAACTACTACCTCTTCAGCGACGCCGCCGGCCGCTTCCAGATGCTGCCCTGGGGGACCGACCAGACCTGGGACCTCAACCTCGAGATCCCGCACCGGATCGTCGGCTTCGACAGCGAAGGCGGGCTGATGTTCGACGAATGCCTCGCGGACGAAGCCTGCTTCCGTCTCTACTGGGAAGCGCTCGGCGAGGTGACCGACGCGGTCGAAGCGATGCAGGCAAGCGCCTTCCTCAGCGAGACCGCGGCGATGCTCGCGCCCTGGCAGGCGAAGGAACGCGAAGACGGTAGGGCCACGGCGAGCGAAGCCCAGGTCACGGCCCAGCTCGACGAGAGCGCCGCCTTCATCGCCAACCGACCCGCCGAAGCGCGCGAGTGGCTGGCGGCAAACGAACCGCCGGCGGAAGAACCGGAAGAGAAACCCGAAGAACCCAAGCACGACAACCCCACCCGTCCCGAGGAGCCGATCCTCACCTCGCCGGTCGGACCCCCGGCGGCGCCCCTGCGTCTGGGCCGCGTGACCCGACGCGGCCGCTCCCTCCTCGTCCACCTCGGCTTCGCCGAGGCCGGCGAGGTGCGGCTGCGCGCGACGATGAAGCGCCACGGCCACGCGGTCACGGCGTGCAAGGCCGACGTGAAGATCCCAGCGCCCACTCGCGACGTCATCGTCTGCCCGCTGACGCCACGCGCCCTCGAGCGCCTCAACGGAGGCGCCACCCGCCTCCGCGTGCAGGCGACCTTCACCACCGCCACGGGCAATCGCGTCGCGCTCGAGCGCCCCATCCGCCTCCCCGCGCCCTAACCGCCGCAAAACGCCACGCAAGGGGGGAGAGATCGAGCCCCTGTCGACTTGCTCTCGCTATGCGAGAGGAAATCGACAGGCCCGATGCAGCGCTCGCGAGAATCGCCGCGCGAGCGCATGGTGTGGTCGCGGCTCGGCCGCTGCGAAGTCGACTTCCTCTGGCGCACGGAGCGCCTCGTGGTCGAAACCGACTCATTCGCCTACCACCGTGGCTCGGTCGCCTTCTACGCCGACGGCGAGCGCGACCTCGACCTGCGGGCCCAGGGCTACACGGTCCTGCGCTTCACCGATCGCCAGCTGGAAGGGGAGCCCGAGCGGGTGGCGGCGGCCGTCGCGCGGGCGCTCGGGGTGCCGCTAGCCGTCTGACTCGGCTGGGGCCGGCTTGACCGCGCCGAACTCGCCCGTCGGCGAGGGATCGCCCTCGGCCGGCTCGACGTGGAGGCGGGGGAGGATGCGGTCGAGCCAGTCGGGGAACCACCAGGCGCGCTGGCCGAGCAGCTGCATCACCGCCGGCACCAACACGGAGCGGATGATCACCGCGTCGATGAAGACCGCCGAGGCGAGGCCGAGGCCGAAGAGTTTGATGATCCGGTCTTCGCCGAGCATGAAGGAGGCGAAGACGGTGACCATGATCGCCGCCGCCGCCGTGATCACCCGGCCGGTGAGGGCGAGGCCGCGGGTTACCGCCTCAGTCGCGTCGTTGCGGTGCTCCCACTCCTCGTGGATCCGCGACATCAGGAAGACCTCGTAGTCCATCGAGAGGCCGAAGACGATCGCGAAGAGGAAGATCGGCAGGAACGAGATGATCGGCCCCGTCTCGTCGATGCCGATCAGGCTCGCGCCCCAGCCCCACTGGAAGACGGCGACGATCAGGCCGAACGCGGCCCCGATCGAGAGCAGGTTCATCACCATCGCCTTCAGCGGCACCCAGATCGAGCGGAAGACGATCATCAGCAGCAGCGCCGAGAGCAGGACGACGACGCCGATGAAGAGCGGCAGCTTTTCCGTGATCGCGATCCCGAAGTCCTCGAAGACCGCGTTGATGCCGCCGACGTGCACTTCGGCCCCGGTTCGCGCCTCGACAGGGGGTATGACGTCGTCGCGGATCCGGTCCAACAGGTCGGTCGTCGCTTCGCTCTGCGGCGAGGTGGTCGGGTAGAGCTGGAAGACGCCGGTGTTTTCGGCCGGGTTGAGCATCACCGCGGTCACCGCCTCGACGCCCTCGGAGCCTTCGAGTTCCTTGCGCAGCTCGACCAGCGCCGCGTCCTCGCCCTTCTCCGGCAGCGCCGCGACCAGCTGGAACGGCCCGTTGAAGCCCGGCCCGAAGCCCTCGGCGAGCAGATCGTAGGCTTCCTTCGTGGTCGAGCCGGCGGGGTCGGTGCCGGCGTCGTTGGTCCCCAGTCGCAGCGAGAGCGCCGGAATGCAGAGCGCGATCAGGAGGCCGCCGGAGAGCAGCAGCGCGACCCACGGTCGGGCCTGGATGCGCCGGCTCCAGCGGAACCACCAGCCACCTTCGTCGATGCTGCGGGCGCCGCTGCCGAGGAACGGAAGGCGGAGGCGGTTGATCCAGTGGCCGATCTTCGAGAGCAGGGCCGGCAGCAGGGTCAGGGCCGCGATCATCGTGAAGAGGACGGCGAGGGAGGCGGCGAGGGCGACGCCGTAGAGGAAGTCGAGCCCCAGCAGCAGCATGCCCATCAGGGCGATGATCACGGTGATCCCCGCGAAGAGGACGGCGCGACCGGCGGTGTCCACGGCGGCGATCGCGGCGTCGCGCTTCTCCATCCCCTCGTCGAGGCCGTTGCGGAAGCGGGTGACGATGAAGAGGGCGTAATCGATGCCGACGCCCAGCCCGATCATCGCCGCCAGGGTCGTCGCGAATTCGGCCGTGCTGAAGACATGGGTCCCGAGGACGACGAAGCTGAGCCCGACCCCGAGCGCGAACAGCGCGGAGAGGATCGGCAGGCCCATGGCCACCGCCGAGCCGAAGGTGATCAGCAGCACGATCACCGCGGCGAGCAGGCCGATGAGGAAGGAGCTGTCTTCTTCTTCTTCGGCTCGGGCTTCCTGGATCGGGGAGCCGCCGAACTCGACCTGCAGCCCGTCTCCCTCGGCCTCGCGGCCGTCCGCGATCAGCTTCTCCGCTTCTTCGTCGGCGAATTCGTTGGAGAAGACGTCGAACTGAACGGTCGCGTAGGCGATCTTCCCGTCCTCGCTGACGGCGCCGGCCCCGCCCTCGACGTACGGGCTGGCGACTTCGCTGACGTGGGGAAGCTCCTCGATTTCGGCGAAGACCTTCTCCATCTTCGCCTTGACCGCGGGCGAATCGACCCCCGCCTCGCTCTTGTAGACGATCTGCGCGGTTTCCCCCGACTGGGCGGGGAAGCGGTTTTCGAGCAGGTCGTAGGCCTCCTGCGAATCCGAGGACGGCAGTTTGAAGTCTTCGCTGTAGTCGGGCCCGACCGCTTTGGCGACGAACCCCATCGCGACCAGGGCGACGATCCAGCCGAAGACCACCGTCTTGCGGTGACCGGTGATCCAGGTGGCAAAGCGTCTCATTGGGCCGCGCACCGTACCAATGCGTCCAGCGGTTCAGCGTGCAGATCCTCACGTCGCGGCCGGGGACTAGATTCTGAGTCGATGCCCGAACCCCAGATCGCCCGTTTCCGCCGGGTCGTCAGCTCTGCCTATGCCTCCCTGGAGGCCCGCCGCCAGGAGGTCAACGACCTCAACGTCTTCCCGGTCGCCGACGGCGACACCGGCGACAACATGGCGATGACGATGCGCGCCGTGATGGAAGAGCTCGACCGGCTCGACGGCCAGGAAGTCGACGAGGTCGGCCGCACCGAGCTGGTCCAGGCGCTGGCCCGGGCGGCGCTGATGGGGGCCCGCGGCAACTCCGGTGTGATCCTCAGCCAGATCGTCCGCGGCGCCGCCGAGGAGCTGGCCAGCCGTCCCGGCGAGCTGATCGATCCGACCCTGGTCGCCGCCGCCTTCGCCCGCGCCGCCGACGCCGCCTACGACTCCGTCCGCGACCCGGCCGAGGGGACGATGCTGACCGTCTTCCGCGAGATGGCCCACTCGCTCTCCCGTCAGCTCGCCCACCTCGACCAGGAGAAGCAGCGGCTCGGTCGCGACGTCTCCGAAGAGGAGCAGGACGCGGTCCTCGCCGAAGTCCTCGAGCGGGCGATCGCCGACGGCGAGCGCGCCGTCGCCCGCACCCCCGAGCAGCTCGAGGTGCTGCGCGAGTCCGGTGTCGTCGACGCCGGCGGCCACGGCCTCGTCCTGATCCTCGCCGGGGTCGTCGCCGGCCTCCGCGGCGACGGGGCCGAGGTGCCCGAGGTCCAGCACCACGAGCCGCCGCGGCGCAGCCTGCCCCACCACGAGGACAGCCGCTACCGCTACTGCACCAACTTCATCGTCTCCGGCAGCGGCCTCGGCAACCGCGAGTACCTGCCGCGCCTGGAGAAGCTCGGCGACTCGGTCCTCGTCGTCGGCGACGACGTCACCCTCAAGGTCCACGTCCACACCGACGAGCCCGAGGCCGCGGTCGCTGTCTTCGACGGGGTGGGGGAGGTGGCCAACCTCGACGTCGCCGACATGCGCGAGCAGATGGCCGAGCGCGACGCCCGCCTCAGCGGCCGCACCGGCGTCGTCGCGGTCGCGGCGGGCGACGGGCTGCAGCGCCTCTTCGCCGAGCTCGGCGCCCACGTCGTCCCCGGCGGCGAGACCCTCAATCCCTCGACCTACGAGCTGCTCGCCGGCATCCACAGCGTCGCCTCGGACGAGATCCTCGTCCTGCCCAGCTCCTCGAACGTGATCATGGCCGCCGAGCGCGCCTGCGAGCTCTCCGAGAAGCCGGCGCGGGTGGTGCCGGCGACCTCGCAGCAGGCGAGCCTGCTGGCGCTGATCGAGCTCGACCTCGAGGCGCCGATGGCCGAGAACGCCCAGCGGCTGGAGGAGGCGCTCGGCGATCTCGCCACCGGCGGCGTCGCCCCGGCCGCCCGCGACGACGCCCAGGGCCGCTTCAAGCAGGGCGACGCGGTCGGCTTCGCCGACGGCGCGATCGTCGCCTGGGGCGGCGCCGGCTCGACCTTGAGCAAGACCCTCGAGCACCTCGCCGCGGGGGCGGAGATCGTCACCCTGATCGCCGGCGAGGGGGCGCCGATCCCGCTCTCCGAGCTCGACACCCACGTGCCCGACGGGGTCGAGGTCGAGACCCACGAGGGGGGACAGCCGAGCTGGTGGTGGCTGCTGGCCGCCCAGTAGTGCGGTCCTTCGCCGGCGAGCGCGAGCTGGGCCGCGGCGAGCTGCTGGGCGCGCCCCTCCACTGGCCCCGCCCGAGCGTCCTCGGCCAGGGCCTCGGCGCCCTCCGGGGCGTCGGCCCGAAAACGGCCGAAGCCGCCGCCGCGGCCGGCCTCCGCACCGTCGGCGACCTCCTCTTCCACATCCCGCGCCGCCACCGCGACCTCCGCATCCGCGAGCTGGGATCGCTCGAGCCCGGCGAGACCGCGACCGTCCTCGTCGAGGTCCAGGGCTCCCAGCCCCGCCCCTTCCGCCGCGGCCGCCTGCGCATGGTCTCGGTGAAAGTCGGCGATGCGACCGGCCACGTGCGCGCCACCTGGTTCAACCAACCCTGGGTGGCCTCGAAACTTGTTCCCGGCACCGAGTTGACGCTGACCGGCAAATACAGCGGCAAGGGCTTCGCGGTGCGCGAATGGGAGCTGGCGGGCTCCGACCCCGAGGTCGCGGTCGGGGAGACGGAGATGGCCCCCGTCCACCGGGCGACCGAGAACCTGCGGGCGCAGCAGATCCGGGCCTGGGTCGAGCAGGCGGTCGGCTGGGCCCCGAACGCGATCGAGGGGCTGCCGGCGGCGATCCGGGCGCGGCGGGGGCTGGCGGGCGTGGGGGACGCGCTGCGAGCGGTCCAGCTGCCGGCCTCGACCGTCGACGTGGAGGAAGCCCGCGCCCGCCTCGGCTTCGAAGAGCTGTTCCTCCACCAGGCGCTGCTGGCGACCCGCAAGCGCACCCATCGCACGGCTCGTCCCGCTCCCCGCTTCGGCAAGCCCGACGACCTCGTCGCCCGCTGGCTCGACTCGCTGCCGTTCGAGCCCACCGGGGACCAGCTCAGGGCCTTCGACGAGATCGAGACCGACCTCGACTCCGGCGAGCCGATGCAGCGGCTGCTGATGGGCGAGGTCGGATCGGGAAAGACCGTCGTCGCCGTCTACTCGATGCTGCGCTCGCTCGAAGCCGGTTACCAGGCGGCGCTGATGGCGCCGACCGAGACCCTGGCCGAGCAGCACGCGATCACGCTCGGGCGCCTGCTCGCCGAAGAGGCGATCCCCTTCGCGCTGCTGACGGGATCGACCCCGGCGCCGGTGCGCCGCCGCGCCCTGGACCAGCTCGCCAGCGGCGAGCTGGGACTGATCCTCGGCACCCACGCCCTGATCGAGCCGACCGTTGCGTTCGCCCGCCTCGGCCTCGTCGTCGTCGACGAGCAGCACCGCTTCGGCGTCTCCCAGCGGCGGGCGCTGGACGAGAAGGGGGTGGAGGGGATGGCTCCGCACGTGCTCCACATGACCGCCACCCCGATCCCCCGCACTCTCTCGCTGACCGCCTACGGCGACCTCGACACCACGACGCTGCACGAGCTGCCCGCCGGCCGCCAACCGGTCGACACCCGGCTGGTGGAGGAGGAGCAGCGGGGCGAAGCCTTCGAGTTCCTGCGCCGGCGGCTGCGCGAGGGACGCCAGGCGTTCGTCGTCTGCCCGCTGGTGGCCGAGTCCGAGAAACTGCCGGGCAAAGCGGCCGAGGTCGAGGCCGAGCGGCTGCGGGCGGGCGAGCTGCGCGAGTTCCGCGTCGGCCTCCTGCACGGGCAGATGCACTCGACCGAGAAGGCCGAGGCGATGCGCGCCTTCGCCGCCCGGGAGACCGACGTGCTGGTCTCGACGACGGTGATCGAGGTCGGGATCGACGTCGCCAACGCGACGGTGATGATCATCGAGGGGGCCGAGCGCTTCGGCGTCTCCCAGCTGCACCAGCTGCGCGGGCGGGTCGGGCGCGGCGAGCATCCGAGCCAGTGCCTCCTGTTCGCCGAAGAGGCGGGCGAGCTGGCGCGGAAGCGGCTGCGGGCGGTGGTCGAGACCCACGACGGCTTCCGGCTCGCCGACGTCGACCTCAGCCTCCGCGGCGAGGGCGAGATCCTCGGCACCCGGCAGTCGGGCCTGCCGCGCTTCGCCGTCGCCAGGCTGCCCGACGACGACGGGCTCCTGCGCGCCGCCCGCGGCGAGGTCCTCGACCTGCTGGGTCGCCACGGCTCGCTCTCCGACCCGGCCCTCGGCCCGCTCCTCGACGCCGCCCATTCCCGCTTCGGCACCGGCGCGGCCGACCCCATCCCGCTATGAGGGTGATCGCCGGCGAGCTCAAGGGGCAGCGCCTGGTCGCGCCCAGGGGCTGGAAGGTGCGGCCGACCTCCGACCGCGTCCGCGAGGCGATCTTCTCGGCGCTCGGCGACCGGGTCGAGGGCGCGCGCGTCCTCGACCTCTACTGCGGCACCGGGGCGCTGGCGATCGAGGCGCTCTCGCGCGGCGCCGCGCGCGCCGTCCTCGTCGACCGCGACACCCGGCCGGCGCTCGGCAACGTCCAGCGCCTCGGCCTCGCCGAGCGCGCCGAGCTGGTCCGCGCCGACGTCGGCCGCTGGCTCGGCCAGGTTTCATCCGGCCCGCTTGCGGGGAATTTCGACCTCGTCTTCGTCGACGCCCCTTATAAACTCGCCGACCGCGTGGCCAAGGACCTCAACATCCACCTGCCCCAGCTGCTTGCCCCGGCGGGGCGAGCCGTGATCGAGAGCGGCGCCCGCCGGCCGCTGCAGATCGACGCGCTTGAGCCGCTGCGGCAGCGCCGCTACGGAGCCGCCGACGTCACCGTCTACGGGGAGCCGGGATGAGCGAGCGCAACGGGACCGTCGTCTGCCCGGGCAGCTACGACCCGGTCACCAACGGCCACCTCGACATCATCACCCGCACCTCGAACGTCTTCGAGCGCGTCGTCGTCGGCGTCGTCAACAACCCGGTGCGCAAGCAGACGACGCTGTTCACGGCTGCCGAGCGGAAGGCGTTCATCGAAGCGGCGACCGCCGACCTGCCCAACGTCGAGGTCCAGATCTTCGCCAACCTGCTGGTCGAGTTCGCCCGCGACAACGAGGCGAAGGCGATCGTCAAGGGCCTGCGGGCGATCTCCGACTTCGAGTACGAGTTCGAGATGGCGCAGTTGAACCGCAAGCTCGACCCGGGGATCGAGAGCATGTACGTGATCGCCTCGCCCCACTACAGCTTCCTCTCGTCCACCGGGGTCAAGGAGATGGCGACCTTCGGGGGGGACGTCTCCGACCTGGTTCCGGCCGCGGTCGCCGCCGCGCTGGGAGACCGCCTGGGCGGCAGGTAGGCTGTGCGGCACCAGTCCGTCCGCGATGGGCGTCGCGTTGCAAAAAATGGCTCGTTGAACCACTTGCCCACCAAAATCCCCGCATACACGTAGGCTTACGACCTTCCTATGGACGTCCTGGTCCTCATAGACAAGCTCGATGACGTAGTCCACAACGCCCGCCCGGTGCCGTTGACCGATCAGGTGCGCGTCGATCGCGAGGAGATCTACGACCTTCTCGACCAGATGCGCGCCACGATTCCCGAGGAGATCAAGCAGGCGCGGTGGATCGTCAAGGAGCGCCAGGAGATGCTGGCCGAGGCCAAACGCGAGGCCGAGCGGATCGTCCGCGAGGCCCGCGAGCAGCAGGCCCGCCTGATCTCCGACGAGGAGGTCACCAAGCAGGCCGAGCGCGCCGCCGACGAGATCGTCGAGGACGCCCGCACCCGCGAGCGTGAAATCCGCCTCGGCGCCGAGGACTACGCCGACGAGATCCTCAACACCCTCGAAGTGAACCTGCAGAAGTTCCTCGCCGCCGTCCAGCGCGGCCGCGACCGCCTCGCCGGCCGCGAGGAGGAACAGCCGCAGCCCGAGCTGGACCAGCAGCCTTAGCGCCGTTTCCTGGGGCCGGGAGGGGTGCCCCTTTCCCGAAGACCGTCGCGCGGCTGGGCGAACTTCTGGGCGCGTGCGCGACTTCTTGAGCCTTCGTGGGAGGGGCACCCTCCCGGCCTTCCGGCCGCTCAGTCGAGCTTCATTTCACGCCGGAGGAGATCTACGATCCGATCCGGTTCCTCTTCGACTTCTTGTTCGGTGAGGTGGACGACTCGATAGCCGGCTGATTCGAGTGCGAGATCTGCGAGGCGTTCGTTTGGGTTGCGGTAGGGACGACCGGGACCGTCGATCTGAACCGCGAGCTTCTCCTTCTCCCAGAGGAAGTCGACCATTACCTCGGTGGCGCGTTCGGCGGACATGCATCGCCAAGTCCTGGGGCGACCGATTCTCTCCCCCCGGCGACATCGCCTCCGAGGTTTTCCTCGCTATGGCGAGGACAACCTCGGAGGCGCTGGTAGCCGGCGCGACTACTCGAGCTTCAGGTCTTTTAGTGCCGCCCAGCGGTCGTCGACGGGCTTCTCGTGCGCGTGGGGGTTGTCGTTGAGGGGCTCGCCGCAGACGGGGCAGAGGCCGGCGCAGTCGGGGCGGCAGAGGATGCGGGTGGGGAGGGCGAGGATCGTCGCGTCGTGGGCCCAGCGGCCGATGTCGAGCTCGTCTTCGTCGACGTAGGGGCTGCGCAGTTCGGGATCGTCGGTGCCGGCCTGGTCGATCTCGCGCGCTTCGACCTCGAGGTCGAGCGCCGCCGGCTCGAGGCAGCGCATGCACGGTCCCTCGAGGTGGACCGGGAAGTTGAGCCGGAAGGCGAAGCCGTTGCTGGGCCGCGAGACCTCGAGCCGCACGGTCGGGGACCAGGGCTCGGGCTTGTAGGTCTGGCCGGCCAGCTCGAACGGCACCAGCGCGACCGGCACTTCCAGGCGCTTGCCCTCGCCGTGGGCCAGGGAGAGGCGGGATAGGTCGATGATCGTCTGCGGCGCCTGTGACATGCTCCCGCCGAGGTTACGAGATGAGCGATTTCGACTGGAAACCGGACGACTACCTGGAGCGGGTCCGCGCCGCTGTCCCCCGCTACGACGAGCTGCAGGAGCAGGCGATCGCGGCGGTGCCGTTTTCGCCTGAGCGGGTCTTGGAGCTGGGCATGGGCACCGGCGAGACCACGCGACGCTTGATAGAGGCCTATCCCGAGGCATGGGTGATCGGCCTTGATTCGAGCGCCGACATGGTCTTCAGGGCGCGCGAGAACTACGACGACGTGCAGCTGGCCCGGATCGAGGATCCGCTGCCCGAGGGTCCCTGGGACCTGGTGATCGGCGTGCTCTCGATCCACCACCTGACCAGCGAGCAGAAGAAGAACCTCTTCCGCCAGGTCCGCGAGCAGGCGCGCTCCTTCGTCATCGGCGACATCGTCAAGGCCGACGTCGAGGTCGCCCCGATCGACCCGGAGTACGACTTCCCGGAGACGGCCGAAGACCTGGCCGAGTGGTGCGGGGGAGAGGTCGCCTGGCAGGCGGACGACCTCGCCGTGGTCCGGGCGACGTACTGAAAGTCCTGCACCCGCTACCATCCCGCGACCGATGGCCGTCCCGAAGAAGAGAACTTCCAGCGCCCGCCGCGACAAGCGCCGCGCCCAGCACAAGGCCGGCAAGCCGAACTTGAACAGCTGCCCGCGCTGCCACAGCCCGCGGCTGCCGCATCGCGTCTGCCCGACCTGCGGGACCTACGCCGGGCGTGAGGTCGTCGCGCAGCGGATCGCCGATCCTTCGGCGCCTCACACGCACGAGTAGCCGTGGCGCCTGAGCGCGCGGTGACCGTTGCCCTCGACGGCTACGGGGCCGAGCGGGGATTCGACGTGCTCGCGGAGGGGGCGCGGCTGGCCGCGGCGGACGGGATCGGCGTCCGCGTGTTCGGTCCCCGGCGCGCGCTCGGGCTCGACGGCGTCGCCGGGGTCGAGGTGCTCGACACGACCGAGCGGATCGGCAACGACGAGGAGCCGGTGCCGGCGGTCCGCGCCAAGAAGGAGGCCTCGGTCGTCCGCGCCGCCCGCGACGTCGCCGAGGGCGCCTCGGCCGCGCTCGTCTCCTGCGGCTCGACCGGGGCGGCGATGGCCGCCGCGACCTTCGGGCTGCGCCGGATCAAGGGCGTGCAGCGGCCGGCGCTCGCGGTGCGCCTGCCGGTCCCCGGCAAGCCCGTCCTCTTCCTCGACGTCGGCGCCAACGTCGAGGTCCGCGCCCAGCACCTGGTCCAGTTCGCCTTCCTCGGCGCCGCCTTCGCCGACGCGGTCCTCGAGGTCGAGAACCCCTCGGTCGGCTTGCTCACCGTCGGCGAGGAGTCGGGCAAGGGACGCGAGGAGGTGGTCGAGGCGCACCGCCTGCTCAGCGGCGCGTCCGGGATCGACTTCGCCGGCAACGTCGAGGGCCGCGACCTCCCCGCCGCGAAGACCGACGTCGTCGTCACCGACGGTTTCACCGGCAACGTCTCCCTGAAGCTGCTCGAGGGGACCGCGAAGACCGTCGCCGCGGCGGTCGGCGACGCCGCCCGCTCCAACCCGATGGCGGCGGTCGGCGGTCTGCTGCTGAAGCCGTCCCTCAACGGGCTGCGCCGGGACCTGCACCCCGACGCCACCGGCGGCGCGATCCTGCTCGGCCTGCGCGGCATCGCCGTCGTCGGCCACGGCAGCTCCGGCGCCGAGGGGATCGCCAACGCGGTCCGCCTCGCCGCCCGCTGCGCCGAGGTCGACGCCGTCGGCCGCACCGCGGCGCTCCTCGCCGAGGGCGGGGCCGGCCGCGCCGCGCTCGCCGCCGGGGGCGACGGGTGATAAACAGGGTCGGGACATGACCCGCGACCAAGTCCTGACCCTGGTTCGCGAGCACCTCGCCGAGGAGCTCGAAGTCGAGATCGACCGGATCGACGAGGGGACCCGCTTCAAGGAGGACCTCGACGCCGACTCGCTCGACCTCTACGAGCTGGTGATGGAGCTCGAGGACAACTACGGCGTCACCGTCTCCGAGGAGCAGGCGACCCACATCAAGACGGTCGGCGACGCGGTCGGCTTCGTGCTCGATCACGCCCCGGCCTGAGCCGGTGGCGCCGGATCCGGATCCTCCCGTCGCGGCGCTGGCAGCGCTGATCGACGAGCTGCCCGGGGAGCTCCGCCGCCAGGCCCTGACCCACTCCTCCTGGACCGAGCGCCGGGCCGACTCCTTCGAGCGCCTCGCCTTCCTCGGCGACAGCGTCCTCGGCCTCGCCGTCGCCACCCGCACCTTCGACATCTACGGGAAGCTCGCCGCGGGCGGGCTGACCAAGGTCCACAACCAGGCGGTCAGCGGCGTCTCCTGCGCCGCGGTGGGGACCGAGCTGGGGGTGCCGGAGATGCTGCGCGCCAACGAGCCCGGGGACCTGGCGACGGCGATCCCGGCCGAGGTCCTGCTCGAGGGCGGCCGGCCGTTGCCGGAGGCGACCGAGGCCCTGATCGGCGCCTGCTACGTCGCCTTCGGGTTCGAGCGCACCGCTGCGGCGGTGGCCGCGGCGTTCGAGCCGCGGATCGAGCTCGCCGCCGAGACCCGGATCGACTTCAAGTCCGCTTTGCAGGAGCTTCTGGCCCAACGCGGGGCGCGCGTAACCTACGAGGTGACCGCGGCGACGGGACCCCCGCACCGGCGAACCTTCGAGGTGGCCGCGATCGTCGACTCCGAGCGGGTCGGGACGGGGAAAGGGCGGAGCAAGAAGGCGGCCGAGCAGATCGCCGCCGAGGAGGCATTGGCGCATCTTGGGGGTTAATCCAGCGGCCGTCGCGTCCGAATCGACCGCGAGCATTCGGGCAATGCGAGGTGTGGGCGGATGTATCTGAGGTCGATCTCGATGAAGGGCTTCAAGTCCTTCCCGGAGCGCACGACCCTGGAGTTCTCCCCAGGCGTCAGCGTCATCGTCGGCCCCAACGGCTCCGGCAAGAGCAACATCACCGACGCCGTCCTCTGGGCGCTGGGCGAGCAGAGCCCGGGCGCGATCCGCGGCGCCTCGATGCAGGACGTGATCTCCGCCGGCGGCAAGGGCATCAGCCAGCGCCGCGCCGCCGAGGTCGAGGTGACGATCGACAACTCCGACGGCCGCGCCGCGACCGAGTTCTCCGAGATCGCCGTCGAGCGCCGCCTCGATCGCTCCGGCGACAGCGGCTACCGCCTGAACGGCGCCCGCTGCCGGCTCGCCGACGTCACCGACGTCCTCTCCGACACCAACCTCGGCCGCGAGATGCACTCGGTGATCAGCCAGGGCCGGGTCGAGACGATCATCCACTCCAAGCCGCGCGAGCGCCGCCTCCTGGTCGAGGAGGCCGCCGGGCTCGGCAAGCACCGCAAGCGGCGCCGCCGCGCCGAGCTGAAGCTGCGCTCGGCGCGCGACAACCTCGATCGCGCCCTCGACGTCGAGCGCGAGGCGCGGGCGCGGCTGCGGCCGCTGAAGCGCCAGGCGCAGGCGGCCGAGCTGGGGGCGCGGATCGAGCGCGAGGAGCTGGGGCTGCGGGCCCAACTCGTCTCCGAGGAGCTGCGATTCGGTGCCGACCGGGCCGCGGCGGCCGAAAAGGCCGCGGCCAAGGCTCGCGGTGTGCGCGACGAGCTCGAGGAGCGACTCGCCGCGGTCGCCAAGCGGCGCGCCGCCGCCGAGGAGCGCTTCGCGGCCCGCGACCGCGAGCGGACCCAGGCCTGGGGCCTGCTGACGAAGCTGCGCGGCGAGCAGGAGCGGGTCGCGGTGCGGGTCAACAGCCTCTCCAGCCGCGAGGCCGAGCTCGAGGCCGGCCTCGAGCGGCTGCGCACCGAGCTGGGTCCGCTGACCCTCGACGTCGGCGACGGCGCCAAGCCGGGAGAACGAGCGCGGAAGCTGGAAGAGGAGCTGGGCGAGATCGAGGCCGGCCTGCGGACCGCCGGCGAGGGCTTCGACGTCGCCCGCTCCGCCGACGCCGCCGAGTCGGCGCGCGAGTCCGCCTTGAGCGACGTCCGCGCCGGCGCCGAGCGCGCATCCCGCCACGCCCGCCGCGCCGAGGGTCTGCTCGGCGAGCGCCACCGCGAGGCGCTCCGTTCCCGGGTCGCCGCCGGCGAGGGGCTGCTGGACGACGTCCGCGCCGCCCGCGCCGCGGCCGAGGCCGCCGGCACTGCGATCCGCGAGCGGGTCGCGCGGATCGAGCGCAAGGTCGTCGGCGGTCAGGACGACGGCGACGAGATCGCCGAGGAGCTGCGGGCCTGCTCGCAGCAGGAGTTCGAGCTGCAGACGCGGATGAAGGAGACCTCCGAGGAGCTGACCCGGGCCGAGGTCGAGGCCGCCCATCTCGGCGACCGCCGGGCCGAGGCCGAGCGCGAGCTGGCGTCGATCGCCGAGCGGCTGGGGGAGGAGATCCCGCCGGCCGAGGAGGCCCTGACCGACGAGGCGCGGGCGGAGATCGACCGCCGGCTGGAGCGGCTGGAGCGGCGCCGGGCGCAGATCGGGCCGGTCAACCCGCTGGCTGAGCAGGAGTACGACGAAGCCCGCGAGCACGTCGAGGCGCTGCAGGCCCAGCGCGAGGACATCGAGCGCTCGATGCGCGAGCTGGAGTCGCTGATCCGCGACATCGACGCCGAGATCGAGCGCGCCTTCGAGCAGACCTTCGAGGCGACGGCGAAGAACTTCGAGGAGATGGTCGAGCACCTCTTCCCGGGCGGCCGCGGACGGCTGCGCCGGGTCAGTCTGCGCCCGGTCCGCGACGAGGAGCGCCCCGCGGGCGAGCAGGAGGCGCCGACCGACGCCGAGCCCGAGCCGGAGCCCGAGGAGGAGGAAGAGGGGCGCGACGAGCTCGGGGTCGAGATCGAGGTCACCCCCGCTGGCAAGTCGATGCGCAAGCTGCAGCTGCTCTCCGGCGGGGAGAAGTCGCTGGTCGCGCTGGCCTTCGTCTTCGCCGTCTTCCTCGCCCGCCCCTGCCCCTTCTACATCCTCGACGAGGTCGAGGCCGCCCTCGACGACGCCAACATCGACCGCTTCCTGCAGCTGATCCGCCGCTTCGCCGACCGCGCACAGTTCGTCATCGTCACCCACCAGAAACGGACGATGGACGCCGCCGACGTCCTCTACGGCGTCAGCATGGGTGGGGACGGGGTGACCAAGGTGGTCTCTCGGCGGCTGCCGCGCGAAGCCGCCGAGGACGGCGAAGACGAGGCCGAAGCGCCGGGATTGTCCGCAGTCGCCTAGGGGAGGGGCGGGTACCCCTCGCCAGACACATCTCGCCAATGGCTCGATGTTGGGTGTCTGGAGAGGGGTACCCGCCCATCCCACCCGGGCCGTTACCTTTCTTCGCCATGGCTACGAGCTGGCAGGAGATCGTTGACCTCGGTGCGCGGCAGCCTGGTGCGGCTGTAGCTGTAGAGGACGAGGCTCCCGAGCAGCGGCGCGGGGTCTTCAAGCGGCTGCGGGAGAGCCTCTCGAAAAGCCGGCAGGCGCTTACCGAGGAGATCTCGGCGAGCCTCTTCGACCGGATCGACGACGAGACCTGGGAGCTGCTCGAGGAGGCTCTGATCCTCGCCGACGTCGGGGCGCCGACCACCGCGGCGGTGGTCGAGCGGCTGGAGCAGGAGGTCGAGTCCGGGGCGGTGCCGATGGACGGGGTCGCGGTGCGTGACCGGTTGATCGAGATCCTCGCCGAGGTCGCCTCCACCGGCCGCGCCCCGATCGACCTCAGCGCCGAGCCGGCGATCCTGATGATGGTCGGCGTCAACGGCACCGGCAAGACCACGA
Source organism: Solirubrobacterales bacterium (assembly GCA_035712025.1). GTDB lineage: Bacteria > Actinomycetota > Thermoleophilia > Solirubrobacterales > 70-9 > VAYN01. The sequence goes on along the minus strand of DASTBO010000027.1, from coordinate 1,743 downwards.
CGATCGGCAAGATCGCCTGGCACCTGAGCAGGGAGATGGGCCTCAGCGTGGTGATGGCCGCCGCCGACACCTACCGCGCCGCCGCCGCCGAGCAGCTCGAAACCTGGGCCGAGCGCGCCGGCGCCGAGCTGGTCCGCGGCGAAGAGGGCTCCGATCCCGGCGCCGTCGCCTACGACGCGATCAACGCCGCCCGCGCCCGCGGCGCCGACGTCGTCATCGTCGACACCGCTGGGCGCCTCCATACGCAGGGCAACCTGATGGACGAGCTGGCGAAGGTCCGCCGGGTGATCCAGAAGCAGATCCCCGAGGCCCCGCACGAGACGCTGATCTCGATCGACGCCACCACCGGCCAGAACGGCCTCCGCCAGGCGAAGGTCTTTTCCGAGGCGGTCGAGGTCGACGGCGTCGTCCTCACCAAGCTCGACGGCACCGCCCGCGGCGGCATCGCCCTGGCGATCGCCTCCGACCTCGGCATCCCGGTGAAGCTGATCGGCGTCGGCGAGACGCTCGAGGACCTGCGCCCCTTCGACCCCGGCGACTACGCCAGCGCCCTGCTCGCCGAGTAGCCACTCGTCTGTTCCTTTTCGTTGCCTGACGCCGATAAGGAACAGACGAACGTCGCGTAAGCTGCTCGGACATGTTCGACCAGTTATCCGAACGCCTGCAGTCGACCCTCTCCGACGTCCGCTCGCGCGGCAAGCTGAGCGAGTCCGACGTCGACTCGGCGATGCGCGAGATCCGCCTCGCGCTGCTCGAGGCCGACGTCAACTTCAAAGTCGTCAAAGCCTTCACCAAGACGCTGAAGGAGCGCTGCCTCGGCTCCGATGTACTGGAGAGTCTCGATCCCGGCCAGCAGGTGGTGAAGATCGTCAACGAGGAGTTGGCCGCGCTGATGGGCGGCACCGGGGCGGAGCTGGCGATGGCCTCCAGCGGCCCGACCGTGATCCTGATGGCGGGCCTGCAGGGCTCCGGCAAGACGACCGCCTGCGCCAAGCTCGCCCAATTCTTCAAGAAGCAGGGCAAGGACGTCGCCCTCGCCGCCTGCGACGTCTACCGGCCCGCCGCGGTCGAGCAGTTGGTGACGATGGGCGGCCGCGCCGGCGCCCACGTCTACGAGCGAGGCACCGAAGCCGACCCCGTCGACATCGCCACCTGGGCGCTGGAGCAGGCCCAGGCCGAGCGCCGCGACGTGCTGATCGTCGACACCGCCGGTCGCCTCCACATCGACCAGGACCTGATGGCCGAGCTGGCCCAGATCCGCAAGAAGACGCGCCCGCACGACGTCCTCCTGGTGGTCGACGCGATGACCGGCCAGGACGCCGTCGGCGTCGCCGAATCCTTCGCCGAGGTGGCCGAGTTCGACGGCGTGGTGATGACCAAGCTCGACGGCGACGCCCGCGGCGGCGCCGCGCTCTCGGTCAAAGCGGTCACCGGCAAGCCGATCCTCTTCGCCTCCACCGGCGAGAAGATCGCCGACTTCGACAAGTTCCACCCCGACCGGATGTCCCAGCGGATCCTCGGTATGGGCGACGTCCTCAGCCTGATCGAGAAAGCCGAGCAGGAGGTCGACGAGGATGAAGCCGAGGCGCTGCAGGAGAAAATGCGGCGCGACCAGTTCACCCTCGACGACTTCCTCAAGCAGATGAAGCAGGTCCGCAAAATGGGCCCGCTGAGCGGGATCATCGGGATGCTGCCGGGGATGGGGGCGATGAAGCAGCTGAAGAACGCCGACGTCGACGAGCG
>DASTBO010000026.1:0-18272 GCA_035712025.1 Solirubrobacterales bacterium | reverse complement strand
ACCGGGCCGCGTCGAGGTAGTCCTCGCGGCCGAGGACCGCGCCGGCGTCGGCGAGGGCGGCGATCGCGAGTGCGTTCCAGGAGGCGAGGCGCTTGTCGTCGAGCCCGGGCCGGACCCGCTCCGCCCGCGCCTCGAACAGCGCCCGTCGCGCCTGCGCCAGCCCGGCCGGCTCGGCGCGTTCGGGCCCGCCGGCGAGGTGGAGGACGTTCGCGCCCTCGAAGTTGCCCTCCGCGCTGACCCCGTAGTGCTCGAGCACCGGGTCGGCCGCCTCGCCCAGCACCTCGCGGACCTGGTCGGGGGTCCAGACGTAGAAGCGTCCCTCCTCGCCCTCGGAGTCGGCGTCGAGGGCCGAGTAGAAGCCGCCCTCCGGCCCCCGCATCTCGCCCAGCATCCAGTCGAGCGTCTCCTCGCAGACGCGGCGGTAGCGCTCGTGCCCCAGCTCCTGCCAGGCGTGGAGGTAGGTCCTGGCCAGGAGGGCGTTGTCGTAGAGCATCTTCTCGAAGTGGGGGACGAGCCAGACGGCGTCGACCGAGTAGCGGGCGAAGCCGCCGCCGAGCTGGTCGTAGATGCCGCCGGCGAGCATCCGGTCGAGGGTCAGCTCGACGTGCTCGCTCTCGCCGCGGGCGAGGAGCAGCTCCAGCGAGGAGGCGGGCGGGAACTTGGGCGCGCTGCCGAAGCCGCCGTTGCGGCGGTCGGCGGCGGCGAGCAGCCGCTGCACCGCTTCGTCGAGGTGGCCCTCGCCCGGCAGGTCGCGCGGCTCGACCTCGCCGACCGCGCCCAGCCGGGCCCGGGCGACGGGCGCTTTTTCGCGGATCTCCTCGCGCTGGGTCTCGAAGGCGTGGACCACCGCTTCCATCACCATCCGGAAGCTCGGCATGCCGCGGCTCTCGTCAGGCGGGAAGTAGGTGCCGCCGTAGAACGGCACCCCGTCGGGGTCGAGGAAGACGGTCATCGGCCAGCCGCCGTGGCCGGTGATCGACTGCACCGCCTCCATGTAGATCGCGTCGACGTCGGGCCGCTCCTCGCGGTCGACCTTGACGTTGACGAAGTGCTCGTTCATGTAGGCGGCGGTCCCGGCGTCCTCGAAGGACTCGCGCTCCATCACGTGGCACCAGTGGCAGGCCGAGTACCCGACCGAGAGCAGGATCGGCCGGTCGTCCTCGCGCGCCCGCTCCAACGCCTCGCTGCCCCACGGGTACCAGTCGACCGGGTTGTCCCGGTGCTGGAGCAGGTAGGGGCTGGTCTCCTGCGCGAGGCGGTTCGGCATCGCCCTCAACCTACCCGCGCCGAGACAAAACGAGTATTCGATTCCCCCGGTCGCTGAAATTTGGGCCTACGGGCCGGTTTGTTTGGGAGAGGATTCCTTTCTGGGGGTAACCCAATACGGTCAACATCGTGTCCACCGCGCGCCGATCAAGCCAGCCCGACCCCGCCCTCGACGCGGTGCTCGCCAAGCTCGAGCCCAAGGACCGGGCGGTGGTGCGGGGCGCGCTCGAGCAGGCCGAAAAGACCGAGGCGGAACTGCGGTTCCTGGCCGAGCACGACTCCTTGACCGGGCTCCTCAACCGCCGCCGCTTCCGGGCCGAGCTCGACCAGTACGTCTCCTTCGCCGCCCGCTACGGCGGCCGCGGCGCGGTGATGGTGATCGACATCGACGGTCTGAAGGAGGTCAACGACCGGCTCGGGCACCAGGCCGGCGACCGGACGATCCGGCGGGTGGCCGAGATCCTCCGCGAGCGGGTGCGGGCGACCGACATCGTCGCCCGTCTCTCCGGCGACGAGTTCGCCGTGCTGATGCCGCAGTCGGACACCGCCGGCGCCCTGCAGCTCGGCGAGGACCTGCGCGCCCAGGTCGCCGAGGGGATGCCGCTGAACGCCGAGGTCGACCGGGCCTCGATCAGCGTCGGGATCGCGATGTTCGGCGGCGGGGACGCCGTCGGCGCCGAGGCCGTGCTGGTCGCCGCCGACCAGGCGATGTACGAGGCGAAGACCGAGGGGCGGAACCGGATCGCCCTGTTCGACGCCTCGCGCGCGGACGGGCAGCCGCGGGAACGGGCGATGACCACCAGCGCCCGCATCCGCGACGCGCTCACCCAGAACCGCCTGCGCCTGGCGACGCAGCCGATCCGCGACCTCGCCTCCGGTGGGATCGAGCGCTACGAGCTGCTGCTGCGGATGACGGGGGAAGCCGGCGAGCTGCTGCCGGCCGCCGCCTTCATCGACGTCGCCGAGCGCTCGGGCATGGTGCAGGAGCTCGACCGCTGGGTCGTGACCCAGGCCCTGGAGCTGATCGGCGAGCGCGAGCGCGCCGGCGCCCCCGTCTCCCTGCACATGAACATCTCCGGCGCCTCGATCACCGACCTCTCGGTGCTGGAATTCATCGAACGGCGGCTGGACGAAGGCGACGCCGACCCCGCCCGCTGCACCTTCGAGATCACCCAGACCGCGCGGGTCGAGGACTACGACACCGCCGCCGGCTTCGCCGACCGCCTGACCGAGTTCGGCTGCGAAGTCGCGATCGACGACTACGGCGCCGGGTTCGGCCCCTTCGCCTACCTGCAGAAGGTCCCCTTCGACGTGATCAAGATCGACGGCACCTTCATCCGCGACCTGCCGCGCAACGACGCCGACCAGCTGACGGTGAAGGCGATCGTCGAGATCGCCCGCGGGCTCGGCAAGCGGACGATCGCCGAGTTCGTCGAGGACGAGGAGACGCGGAGGATGCTGCGCGACTACGGCGTCGACATGGCTCAGGGCTACCACCTGGGCAGGCCGGTCGACGTGGCCGAGCTGTCCGCCTAGGAGCGTTGTCCCGCTTCGCGGCGCAGCAGCGCCCGCCGGATCTTGCCGCTGCTGGTCTTCGGCAGCGCGGGCGCGAACTCGACGATGCGGGGGAACTTGTAGGGGGCGGTCTCGCGTTTGCAGTGCTCCTGCAGCTCGCGGGCGAGGTCGTCGCCTGAGGTGCCCCGGTCGTGGCCGTCGCGGAGGACGACGACCGCGCGGACGACCGCGCCGCGCTCGGGGTCGGGGGCGGCGACCGCGGCGGCGTCGGCGACCGCGGGGTGGGAGAGGAGGGCGGACTCGACCTCGGTGGGGCCGATCCGGTAGCCGGCGGAGAGGATGATGTCGTCGCCGCGGCCCTCGAACCAGAGGTAGCCGTCCTCGTCGGCGCGGACGAGGTCGCCGGTCTCCCACCACTCGCCCTCGAAGCGCTCGCCGTCGAGGTAGCGGGAGAAGAAGGTGGGGGAGGAGGCGGCCCGCAGCTGCAGCTCGCCCTCGACGATCCGGGTCTCGATCCCGGGCAGGGGCTTGCCCATCGAGCCGAGGCGGACCGGGTCGCCGACGAGGTTGCCGCTGACGTGGCCGGTCTCGGTCTGGCCGTAGCCGTCGGCGGGCTCGAGGCCGGTCGCCTCGCGGAAGGCGGCGATCGTCTCGGGGTCGAGCGGCTCGCCGGCGGAGACCATCCGCCGCAGCGCCGGCAGCGGCCGCAGCTGGGTGCGGCGGGCCAGCATCCGGTACTCGGTCGGCGCCTGGCAGAGGACGTTGACGCCGAGGGCCTCGGCGAGGTCGAGGCGCTCGGCCGCCTCGAAGCGGCCGTCGTGGATGACCGCGGCGGCGCCGGTGACCCAGGGAGCGAGGAAGACGTTGCGGGCCGACTTCGACCACCCGGTCGCCGTCGTGCACCAGGCGAGATCCCCCTTGCGGGAGCCGAACCAGTGCTCGGCCTGCCCCCGCTGTCCCAGCAGGTAGCGATAGCCGTGGACGACGCCGCGCGGCTCGCCGGTGGTGCCGGAGGTGAAGACGATCAGCGCCGGGTCCTCGGGCCCCATCTCCTCGACCGCGGCCGGCGTCTCCTGCGGCAGGTCCTCGTCGAGCACCCGGGCGACGTCGCCCATCGTCATCGCCGACACCCCCTCCGGCAGCTCCGCCAGCAGCCCCTCCTCGCCGACGCACAGCTTCGGATTCGCCGCACCCACCCGATGCTCCAGATCGTGCCGCCGCAGCATCGTGTTGCAAGGCAACGCCACCGCCCCCATCCGCCAGCAGGCAAGCAGCGTCAAAACCCACTCGATCCGGTTCCCCACCAACGTCATCACCACATCCCCGCGCCGCACCCCCCGAGCAGCAAAAGCCCCCGAAAGCCCCGCCGACTGAGCCACCAATTCCCCGAAGTAGTGGTCGCGCCTGCGTCCCTCGAAGTCGATGGCGACGATCCCCAGCCGCGAGGCCGGGGAGCGCTCCATCAAGTCCTCAATCAAATTCACCGGCGAGAGTCTGCCGGAACGATGAGCCGGGGGCGGGGAGTCCCTCTCCAGACACTCGACATCGAGCCATGGCGAGATGTGTCTGGAGAGGGACTCCCCGCCCCCGGCGTGCCCCTACCGCAGTTCCGAGCTCGTCTTCTTCAGCAACTGCCGAGCAACGATCAGCAACTGGATCTGCTGGGTCCCCTCGAAGATGTCGAGGATCTTCGAGTCGCGAGCCCACTTCTCCAGCAACTCGTTCTCGCCGTAGCCGACGGCCCCGCACAGCTCGACGCAGCCGAGGGTGACGTCGACGCAGGTGCGCCCCGCCTTCGCCTTGGCCATCGAGGCCTGCAGCGAGTTCGGCTTCGAGTTGTCAGCCATCCAGGCGGCCTGGAGGGTGAGCAGCCAGGAGGCCTCGTAGTCGGCCTCCATCGCCAGGAATCGCGCCGCGGCGGCGTGCTGGTTGTTGGCGGGGACGTCGTAGTCGATCTTGACGCCGGCCGCCTTCAGCTGCTTCCGGGTCTCCTCCAGCGCCGCGCGGGTGACGCCGACGGCCATCGCGGCGACCAGCGGCCGCGTGTTGTCGAACGTTTCCATCACCCCGGCGAAGCCCTTCTCCTTCACCTCGGGGTCGCCGAGCAGCGCCTCTTTCGGCACCCGGCAGTCCTGCAGGGTGAAGTTGGCCGTGTCCGAGGCGCGGATCCCGAGCTTGTGCTCGAGCCGGTCCAGCTTCAGGCCCGGGTTGTCGCGCTCGACGATGAACGACTTGATCGCCGCCCGCCCTTTCGAGCGGTCGAGCGAGGCCCAGACGACGATCAGGTCCGCCCGGTCGCCCGAGGTGACGAAGATCTTCTCGCCGTTGAGGACGTACTCGTCGCCGTCGAGCTCGGCGGTGGCGCGGATCGCGGCGGAGTCCGAGCCGGCTTCCGGCTCGGTGATCGCCATCGCGGCCCACTTGCCGCCGTAGGTCTTCAGCTGCGCCTCGGTCGCGACCGAGGCGATCGCCGAGTTGCCGAGCCCCTGGCGCGGCATCGAGAGCAGCAGCCCGACGTCCCCCCAGCAGAGCTCGATGATGCCGAGCACGGTGGAGAGGTTGGAGCCGTTGCGGTTCTCGCCGTCGTCGCTTTTCTCGCGACGGACGCCGGCGGCGCCGGCGCCGCCGATGTCGGAGCCCTCGTTCATGCCGTCGATCAGCGAGGCGAGCATGTCGAGCTCTTTCGGGTAGGCGTGCTCGGCCTCGTCGTATTTGCGCGAGATCGGGCGGAACACCTCTTGCGCGACCTGGTTGGCCTGGGACGCCAGCGGCTTGAACTTCTTCGGTATCTCGAGGTTGATCGTCATCTTCTTCCTTCGCTCGTCTTAGGGGTGTCGATTTGCTCTCGGTATGCGAGAGGAAGTCGCCACTAGACGAGCAGGGCGCCCTCCATCACGCCCGCGGCTCGGAGGTCTCGGTACCAGCGCTCGACCGGGTGCTCCTTGACGAAGCCGTGGCCGCCGAGCAGCTGCACCCCGTCGGAGCCGATCTTCATTCCCTTCTGGGAGCAGAGCTGGCGGGCGATCGCGGCCTCGCGGCCGAAGCTCTCGCCCCGGTCGGCCCGGCTCGCCGCCCGGTAGGTCGCCAGCCGCATCGCGTTCGACTCGATCCCGATGTCGGACACCGCAAAGGCGACGCCCTGACGGTTGGAGACCGGTTCGCCGAAGGCCTGGCGGTCGTTGACGTAGGGGATCACGTAGTCGAGGACGGCCTGCGCGGTCCCGGTCGCGAGGCCGCACCAGGCGATTCGCGAGCGGTTGACGCAGGCGGCGTAGTCCTTGGCCTTGGCGTTGCCCTCGCCGAGCAGCGCGTTCGCCGGGAGCTGCACCTTGTCGATGACCAAGCGGCCGGTGGCGGCGGGACGCAGGCCCATCGCCGGCTCGTCTTCGACCGCGAGGCCCTTGGTGCCGGACTCGACCACGAACAGCGCCGGGCCGATGCCCTCGGCGTCGGCGGCGATCACGAACAGCTCGCACTCCGTGGCGCGGGCGATCAGCGACTTGGCGCCGCTGAGGACCCACTCCTCGCCTTTGCGCTTCGCCTTCGTCTCCAGCTGGAACGGGTCGAACAGCGGCCGCGGCTCGAGGATCGCCAGGGCGGCGGCGGGGACGTCCTCGCCGGTGAAGGCCGGGAGGTAGGTCGCCTCCTGCTCGGCCGAGCCCCAGAGGCCGATCGCGGTGGCGGCCGCGCCGGGGGCGAGGGCGGCGTAGGCGACGCCCATGTCGCCGTGCGCGAGGGCCTCGCCGATCAGGACGCTGGTGACCGCCGACTGCTCGGTCATCACCCCGCCGAGCTCCTCGGGAACGCCGAGCATGTTGACGCCGAGCTCGTTCGCCTGGTCGAGGATCTCCTTCGGCGCTTCACGCTCCTCGTCCGCCTTCAGCGCCGCCTTGCGGATCTGGTCCGCGGCGAAGGCGCGGCCGGCCTCCTGGAACATCTGCTGCTCGTCGTCGGGGGTGAGGTCGAAGAGGCCCTTCGACTTGCCCTTCTTCTGACGGGCCGGTTTGCCGAGGCTCTGAGTCGCCTTGAAGGCGCGGCCGGCGGCGGTGGCGCCGCGGAACCCGTTCTTGGTGCCCTGGAAGAGGGCCTTCTCGACCTGCTTGCGGATGCGGATGCGGTCCAGCAGGTCGGAGCCCGCGAGGCGGTTCAGCGCCCGCAGGCCGTAGCCCATGCTGCGCTCCGCCACTCCCTGCTTCTCGGTGGTGGTGCTCACTTGGTCTTCCTTCCGGTGTTGGCGGATTTGGAGCTCGGTTTGGCTTTCGCCTTCGCGGCGGTCAGCTGCCGCACGCGGCCGTCGAGGTGGGGGGTGCCCTTCTTCGCGTCGCGGACGGCGAAGAGGATCTCCCCTTCCCGGTCGCGGCTGGCGAACTCGACCCGCGCCGGCAACAGCACCGGCTTGCGGAAGCGGACCTCGGCCTCGAAGCCGTCGGGCAGCCTGCTTTCCAGCTGGGCCAGGGCCCGGGCCTTGGTCCACATCCCGTGCGCGATCGCGCCGGGGAAGCCGAGCGGCTTCGCGGTCAGCGAGTGCATGTGGATCGGGTTGCGGTCGCCGGAGACGCCGGCGTAGCGGCGCCCGAGGTCGCCGGGCAGCTTCCATTCGGCGCTGGCCGGCGCATCGTCCGGGAGCGACTCGAAGCCGCGCTTCTGCTTGGCGGCCTCCTCGCCCTTGCCGCGGCGCAGCATCGTGCTGACGCTCTCCCAGACGATCTTGCCGTCGACCAGGACCTCGGTCTCCAGCGAGAAGGTCCTGCCCTTCGGGTGCGGCTGCAGCTTCGTCGGCCGCACCCGGATCGTCATCTCCTCGTGGATCCCGATCGGCCGCTTCTGGGCGATCGAGTTCTCGACGTGGACGAGGCCGACCGCGCCGAACGGGAACGAGCCGTCGCTCATCACCGCCATGTGCAGCGGGAAGGCGAGCATGTGCGGGTAGGTCGGCGGCAGCGTGTCGCGGAGGGCGAAGCCGCAGACCTTGGCGTAGGCGGCGACGTCCTCGGGCTTGGCGACGACGCCGGCCAGCTCGAGGTCGAGGCCCTCCGGGATCTCGCCGCCGCCGCCCGGGACGAACGGCAGCAGCGAGGCGCCGGGGATCATCGGCAGCGCCGCGCGGGCGTAGAGCGGCAGGATGCTGGGACTGCTGTCGAGGGTCTTCGCCATCAGGCCCCCAGCAGGCTCTGGCCGCAGACGCGGACGACGTTGCCGTTGACGCCGGTCGAGGCGGGGCTGGCGAACCAGGCGATCGTCTCGGCGACGTCGACCGGCAGGCCGCCCTGCGAGAGGCTGGAGAGGCGGCGGCCGGCTTCGCGCGGGCCGATCGGCATCGCCGCGGTCATCTGGGTCTCGATGAAGCCCGGGGCGACGGCGTTGATCGTCGCTTTGCGCTTCGCCAGCACCGGCGCCATCGCTTCGACCATCCCGATCACGCCGGCCTTGGAGGCGGCGTAGTTGGTCTGGCCGTTGTTGCCGGCGATCCCGGCCATCGAGGAGACGCCGACGATGCGTCCGTTCGGTCGCAGCAGCTTCTTTGCCAGCAGCGCCTCGTTGATCCGCTCCTCGCTGGAGAGGTTGATCTCCATCAGCTGCGTCCAGCGCTCCTCGGGCATCTTCGCGATCGTTCGGTCTTTGGTCACGCCGGCGTTGTGGACGACGACGTCGACGCCGCCGGAGAGCTCGGCGGCGATCTGCTCAGGGGCGTCGTCGGCGGTGATGTCGGCCTCGATCGCGCGGCCGCCGATCGCCTCGGTGACGGCCTTCAGGTCGGCGGCCATCGGCGGGATGTCGAGGCCGACGACCTCGGCGCCGTCGCGGGCGAGGGTGTTGGCGATCGCGGCGCCGATCCCGCGCGAGGCGCCGGTGACGAGCGCCACCTTGCCGGCGAGCGGCTGGGCCCAGTCGAGCTTCGGGCTCGGGGCGACGCCCTTGCCGACCCGCACCACCTGGCCGGACACGTAGGCCGATTTGGGGGAGAGGAGGAAGCGGAGCGTCGACTCCAGCTGGTCCTCGGCGCCCGCCTCGACGTAGACGAGCTGGGCGGTCGAGCCCTTGCCGCCGATCTCCTTGGCGAGCGAGCGGGTGAAGCCCTCCAGCGCCCGCTGGGCGATCTGGGCCTCGACCGAGCCGGCCTCCGCCGGCGGCGTGCCGAGGACGACGACCCGGCCGCTGCGCTGCAGGCGCCCGACGGCGGGATAGAAGAAGCGCTGCAGCTCGACCAGCTCGGTCGAGCTCGCGATCCCGGTCGCGTCGAAGACCAGCGCCTTGGCCTTGCCCTCGGCGCCGGCCCGTTCGGCCTTGACGCTGTCGAGGACCGCGGCGACCGCCTTGCCGAGCCGGCCTTCCGGCGCGGCGCCGGAGAGGACCGGGCCGGCGACCACCGGCTGGCCCTCCCGGTAGCGGTCGAGGGCGACCGGCTGGGGCAGGCCCAGCTGCTTGGCGATCGTGCCGACGAGCGGCGCGTTGACGACTTGCGAGTAACGGTCAGCCATGGTTACTTGGCACCTCCCGGGGCCTCGAGGATCGCGACGACACCCTGGCCGGCGGCGGCGCAGATGCTGATCACGCCGCGGCCTTTGCCGTCTTCGTTCAGCTGCTTGGCGAGGCTGGCGACGATCCGTCCGCCGGTCGCGGCGAACGGATGGGCGGCCGCCAGCGAGCCGCCGTTGACGTTCAGCTTCTTGCGGTCGATCGCGCCGAGCGGTTTGCTGCGTCCGAGCTTCTCGGAGCAGAAGCCCTTGTCCTCCCAGGCCTTCAGCGTGCAGAGCACCTGGGCGGCGAAGGCCTCGTGGATCTCGTAGTAGTCGAAGTCCTGCAGGGTGAGGCCGGCGCGGTCGAGCATCCGCGGCATCGCGTAGGCCGGCGCCATCAGCAGGCCTTCGCGCTTGTGGACGTGGTCGACGGCGGCGGTCTGCGCCTCGGTGACGTAGGCGAGGATCGGCAGGCCGCGCTCCTTCGCCCACTCCTCGGAGGCGAGCAGGACGGTCGAGGCGCCGTCGGAGAGCGGCGTCGAGTTGGCCGCGGTCATCGTCCCCTCGGGGCCGCCGAAGACCGGTTTCAGCTTCGCCAGCTTCTCCAGGCTCGAGTCGGGGCGCAGGTTCTGGTCGCGGTCGAGCCCGATGTAGGGGGTCAGCAGGTCGTCGAAGAAGCCGCGGTCATAGGCGGCGGCGAGGTGCTTGTGGCTCTTGACCGCGAGCTCGTCCTGCTCCTTGCGGCCGATCTCCCATTCGGTGGCCATGATCGCGCAGTGCTCGCCCATCGAGAGGCCGGTGCGCGGCTCCTCGTTGCGGGGGATCGCCGGCACGATGTGGCCGGGGCGGACCTTGGTCAGCGTCTTCAGCTTGCCGACGGTCGAGCGCTCGCGGTTGGCCTCGAGCAGCGTCTCGCGCAGGTCCTCGTTGAGGGCGATCGGCGCGTCGGAGGTGGTGTCGGCGCCGCAGGCGATGCCGGAGTCGATCTGCCCGAGGGCGATCTTGTTGGCGACGAGGATCGTCGTCTCCAGCCCGGTGCCGCAGGCCTGCTGGACGTCGTAGGCGGGGGTCTCGGGGGCGAGGCGGGTGCTGAGCACGCTCTCGCGGGTCAGGTCGCGGTCGCGCGAGTGCTTGAGCACGGCGCCGCCGGCGACCTCGCCGATCGTCTCGCCCTGGAGGCCGTAGCGGTCGATCAGGCCGTCGAGGGCCGCGGTCAGCATGTCCTGGTTGCTGGCGTGCGAGTAGACGCTGTTGGAGCGCGCGAAGGGGATCCGGTTGCCGCCGACGACGGCGACTTTGCGGGTTTTGGCGTTCATTTCGGGGAGGGTCCTCCTTGGGGGGTGTTGGAAGTGGGGTTCGAGCGCCCGCGCAGGCCGGGCTCGACGGTGGAGACGAGGAGCTCGGCGGCCTGCTCGGCGCCGATCGCCTCGGTCCGCAGCCACCAGCGCGCCAGCGCCTCGGAGGCGCCGAGCAGGGCGGTGGAGAGGGCCTCGACTTCGACCTTGGCGGCCTCGCGGCCACGCTCCGGGATCTGCGCCAGCAGCGAGGCCGAGACGAGGTCGAGGATCTGGCCGCGGTAGGCGGCGACACGGTCGAAGACCTCGCCGGCCTGGGGGAGGGTCTCGTCGAAGAGCACCGTCCAGGCGGAGCGGTCGCTGTCGAGGAAGGCGAAGAAGGCGCGGACGCCGGCCCCGAGCGCGTCGCCGGGGTTGGCGGTCTCCGAGACGGCGTCGGCGATCGTCGCGATCAGCGCGTCTCCCGCCCGCTCCATGCAGGCGATGTAAAGCCGCTCCTTGTTGCCGAAGTAGTTGTAGAGCAGCGGCTTGGTGACGCCGACCGCGGCGGCGATCTCGTCCATCGTCACCGCCGCGTAGCCGCGCTCGGCGAACAGCGAGTGCGCCGCCCCAAGCGTCTGCTCCATGCGATCGTCCCGAGAAAGCCGCGTGCGAACCGATGCATCCATTGGTGTAGACGTTACCGGAATATAAATTTATATACGCGTAACGTGATCCAACTCACGCTCCGACGGCCCGCGGAGCGTCCTTCGCGCGCTAAGAGCGGTAAGTACATCGAAGTTTGTTGTCTACTCGGCCATTTTCTGCCAGCTTCTTCTTCATGTTCGCCCACGTCGCTGGTGTCCCCGTCGAGGAGTTGCTGCCGTGGATCATCCCCGGCGGTGGAGTCGGCCTGGCCGGCGTCCTCGCCTGGGGTCGCAGCCGCCTCGGCCGAGGAGGACCGCGCTGATGCCGACCGGCGCCCCCACCACCCAGCGGCAGGCGGTCCCGGTCCGCCACCGGCCGAACATCGCCGAGATGACCGACCCGCAGATCGGCGTTCTCCGCGATGCCCTGAAAGCGCTGCTCGACCGCGGCGACGACCGCGGCTACCAGTTCTGGGCCAGCCTCCACGGGCTGCCCTTGCCGATGTACTGCCACATCGCGCACGGCGAACCGGCCTTCCTGCCCTGGCACCGCGCCTACCTCTACCGGTTCGAGCGGGCACTGCGCGACACCGGCTACGACGCGATGCTGCCCTGGTGGGACTGGACGACCGAACGGGACGTCCCCGCCGCCTACGGCGAGCCGACCCGCCCCGACGGCAGTCCCAATCCCCTCTACTCGGTCCGAATCAACGACGCCGCCCTGCGGGAGGGGCTCGAAGGCAAAGGCAACGAACGGAGCAGGGAGCTCGCCAAAGTGCCGGACACCTATCGCGAACCGAACCTCGCGGGGACCCATCTGCCCACCGCTCGGGAGGTCGCGAGGCTGCTCGAGTACCCCGACTTCCAGCGCTTCACGGGCAACCTCGACGACTTCCACGGGAACGTCCACGTCTGGACGGGGGGACACATGACCAACGTGCCCTTCGCCGCCTACGACCCCCTCTTCTGGGCCCATCACTGCATGATCGACCGGCTCTGGCGGATCTGGCAGCTGAAGTGGCCCCAGAGCAGCTTCCCGGCCGAAGTCCGCGGCCAGGTGATGGAACCCTTCAACCTCACCGCCGAGATGGTCCTCGATCCCACCGCGCTCGGCTACGACTACTCGCTCTCGATCGCGCAGGTGAGGCCCTAGCCAATGGAACGATTCGATTCCGACCCGATCCCGATCTCACCCGCGGTCCGAGCCGGCCGGTTCAGCGCCGCCGATCTGATCTTCTACGACGTCGAGCACGCCGGCCCGTCGTTCGAGGCGCTCGTCTTCCTCAATCCTCCCGAGGTGGAGGCCGACAGCCCGCGCGACCCCGAGGTCGGTTACGCCGGCAGCTTCGTCGTCTTCGGCCACGGCGGCTGCTTCGGCGAAGAAGGTCACTGCGACGTGCCCAAGGAGGGGAAAGACCCCTTCGACAATCGTCCGCTGCACCCCCTGACCCCGCTGACGAAGATGGTCGACGTCACCGCGGCGCTGACGAACGCGGCGGGGGAGGGCGAGCATCTCAGGGTGAGCGTCCTGCCCATCCTCCCCGGCCCCGAGCGTCCGGAGCTGAGCGACGTCCTTTTCTTCTCCTCGATGCGCCTCGTCGCCTACGACTGAGGTCAAGCTGCTGAGCGCAGGCCGGCGATGAGACGAGAGCTGCTCGTCGGCCGCATGACTGTGGCGGCCCCGCCAGTGGGATCCTCCGCCCAGCAGCAAGTCGTGAGGAGGACGGAGGACTCGAACCCCATCCGAAGAGCTACTCCGGACTCGTGGTTATCAACCAGTTGCGGCACCTCGCCGCTTCATCCTCCGTAGCTGCAAGGGCCAGGGGGGATCAAGTTCTCCCCCCTTTGACGAGACGAACTCCGGCCCCTAAGCTCGGTGGCGGTTATCAACCGGTTCGGGGGTAGCTCCCCCGCACGAAAAAGACCCGCTTCGGCGGGTCTTCGTGATTCTGGATGTCGCGAGTGGCGCTAGCTCAGCTCGGTGCCGTCGTAGAGCTTCTTGACGTGCACGGTGCCCGGGGGGCTGGCTTCGATGCAGAGCTTGCAGAGGACGCACTCGTCGAGGTTCTCGGCGACGACCTCGACGGTGCCGCCGGCGTCTTTGAAGATGTCGACGGGGCAGACTTCTTCGAGCTTGGCGGCGAGGGCGGCGTCGTTGGCGATCGAGGCGTCGACCTCGACGTCGATGAAGACCTTGTTCAGCTTCTCGGCCATCAGGCTCCGATCTTCTCCTTGACGACGTCCGGGATCTCGTCGATGCGCTCGACGACGCGGATGCCGGCGGCTTCGAGGCGGGCGATCTTCTCGGTCGCGGTGTCCTCCTTGCCCTCGACGATCGTGCCAGCGTGGCCGAAGGACATGCCCTTCATCTCCTCGTCGTCCATGAATTTGCCGGCCATGAAGGCGACGATCGGGAGGCGGGAGTTGTTGTCCTTGACCCATTCGGCCAGCTGGGCCTCCATGCGGCCGCCGGGCTCGGTGTAGATGACGATCGCCTCGGTCTGCTCGTCGGCCTCGAAGTAGGGCATCAGCTCGGCGTAGGTGGAGCCGATGATCGCGTCGCCGCCGATCGAGACGGCGGTGGAGACGCCGAGGCCGGCGGCGGTCAGCGAGGAGGAGATCTCCGTGGTCATCCCGCCCGAGCGGCTCATCACCCCGACGCGGCCGGGCTGGTAGGCCTTCGCCGCGTCTTTGGCGGGACCGCCGATGCCGCCCATCTTGCAGACCTCGGGGACGATCAGGCCGAGGCAGTTGGGACCGATGATCCGGGCCCCCCGCATGTCGGCCAGCTCGACCATCTCGGCGACGTCGCCGCGCGGGATCCGCTCGGTGACGACGACGATCAGCTTGACCCCGTTCTCGATCGCCTCGAGCACGGCGTCCTTGGTGAAGGCGGGGGGGACGGTGACGACCGAGCCGTCGATCGGGCCGCCGTGGTGCTCGACCGCCTGGGCGACGGTGTCGAAGACCGGCACGCCGTGGACCTCGCGGCCCTTGCGGCCGGGGGTGACGCCGCCGACGATCTTCGAGCCGTAGTCGAGGCACTCGCGGGTCAGGTTGACCGCCTCGCGGCCGGTGATCCCCTGGACGATGAAAGTCGTGTCCTTGTCGAGCAGGATGCTCATCTCAACTGTTCGCCTGTTCCTTTTTGGTCCAGGACAACGAGAAGGAACAACTGAAGGCCGGGCTCGTCATGCGGGCGCTCCCTGGATCTTGGCGACGGCGCGCCCGGCGGCCTCCCACATCGAGACCGAGCGGTCGCAGTACTCGACGCCGTAGCGGTCGAGGATCTTGAAACCCTCCTCCTCCCAGGCTCCCGGGATGCGGAAGATCGCGATCGTCTCGCCGGGGTCCTTGCCGAGCTCGAGGCAGGCCTTGATCACGCCGCGGGCGACGATGTCGACGCGGGTGTTGGAGACGATCGACATCATCACCGCGATCTTCTCGACGCCGTCCTTTTCAAGGACCTCCTTGGCCAGGCCGCAGGCCTTGGCGACCGACGGGTTGCCGCCGATCTCCGAGTAGTTGGCCGGCTGGCCGCCCTGGTTGCGGACCGCGTCCGTGAGCGTCAGCGAGCCGCCGCCGGCACCGATCACGAGCCCGAGGTCGCCCTCGAAGCCGTGGTCCTTGCCCTGGATCACGCCGCGGTGGTCGGCGGCGTCGATCGCGCCGACGTTCTTCTCGAAGTCGGAGGGCTCGTAGGTCTCGCGGGTGTCGTCCTCGGCGATCCCGAGCTCCTTGCGGAGCAGCTTCTTCTGCCGGCCGACCGCCTCGTTCTCCATCTCCATGTGGGCGTCGAGGGCGACGAAGCTGCCGTCGGTGAGCTCGGCCAGCGGGTTGATCTCGGCCAGGGTCATGTCGTTGTCGCGGAAGAGGCGGGCGAGGCGGGCGAGGACCGGGGTCGCGCGGTTCAGCTGCGAGCCGGTGACGCCGGTCGCGGCGACGACCTGCTTGGCCTCGAAGTCGGAGACGGGGAGGAGGTTGGAGACGTGGCCCTTGCCGACGTGGTCGGGGTGGGTCTCGGCGACCTCCTCGATGTCGATCCCGCCCATGTCGCTGAACAGCATCAGCGGCTTCTTCGCGGTGCCGTCCCAGACGACGCCGGCGTAGTACTCCTGCTTGACCTCGGCTTTCGGGTCGACCAGGACGCCGCGCGGCATGTGGCCGTTGATCTCGAGCTTGAGGATCTCCTCGGCGTGCTGGGCAGCCTCGTCGGGCGTGTCGGCGAACTTGACGCCGCCGGACTTCATCCGGCCGCCGGTCAGGACCTGGGACTTGATCACGACCGGGCCGCCGATCTCCTCGGCGACCTTGCGCGCCTCGTCGGCGGACGTGCAGAAGCCGTACTTGGTGACGGGAATCCCCGCCAACTCGACGATCTGCCTGGCCTCGAACTCGTAGAACCGCATCGCGGCGCGGAACCCTATCGGGACGCTCGGCTCGACGCGTCGTCAGCCATCCGTCCACAAACGGTCTAAGAAACTTGCGTGTATGAAAATCGCCTGAGAGGGTGACCGCCATGAAAAAGCTCCCAGTCACTCTCACCGTCCTCGTCCTCGTCTGCCTCGCCTTCGCCGCCAGCGCGGCGCAGGCGCGCAACCTCCACATCGGCATCAGCGCCAACAGTCGCAGCGGCGAAACCGCGGAAGACATCGGCGAAATCCAGGACCAGGTGGTCGAAACCGGGGCCCACTGGATCCGCGAGGACCTCGAGTGGCAGGTCGTCGAGCCGAGCAAAGGGAGCTTCAACTGGTCGCACTACGACGCCCTCTTCCAGGAGGCGGCGGAACGCGACCTGCAGGTGCTGCCGATCCTCAACGCGCCGCCGTGCTGGGCGGTGCCCAAAGAAGTCGAAGAATGCGAGAACAGCTTCCCGACCTCGAACTCCGACTACGCCAACTTCACCGCCAAAGCGGTCGAACGCTACGGGCCGGGCGGCGACTTCTGGGAAGCGCATCCGCTGCTGGACGCCGACCTCGCCGCCCGCTTCTGGGAGATCTGGAACGAGCCCTACTTCGGCTTCACGACCAACGGCGAAGTCGACCCGGAACGCTACGCGGCGCTGTACAAGGCGGCCGTGATCGCCGGTCGCGGAGCCAACCCGGCGACCGACTACCTGATCGAGTCGGCGGTCGACGCCAGAACCGGGCCGGAACCGAGCGACTTCGTCCATTGGGCGGAAGCGCTGGTCGAAGCCGAGCCGACCCTCGGCAACTACGTCGACGGCCTCGCCGTCCACCCCTACCCGGGGCCGCACGACCCCGCCTACGAACCCGAAAACGGCACCGACGGCTCCTTCCACAACACCGAGATCAACTACGAAAAGTGGCGCGAACAGGGCGTCAACAAGCCGGTCTGGATCACCGAGATCGGCTACTCGGCCTGCACCGACGCGGAAGAGTGCGTCCCGGGAGCGACGCTGGCCGCACGCGAGGAACAGAAGGCCGAATGGCTGTCGGAGGTGTTCGACGAACTCGGCGACAACGACTACTCCTTCGTCCACGGAGTCTTCCTCTACAACCTCCGCGAGGGCGGATCGGAACTGGAAGAAGACTTCGAAGAAGACAAGGAGAACTGGTTCGGCATCCTCGACCAGGGGGGCGAAGAAGTCCCGGCCTGGAACGCCTTCGCGACGGCGATCGAAGAATTAGACGGGGTGCCGGTTCCCAACTCGACGATCACGGCGTACTCGGTCAAAGGCTCGACCGCCAAATTCAGCTTCGTCGTCGACGATGGATCGGCGAGCCCCGAATGCAAGCTCGACGCCGGCGCCTGGATCGCCTGCACGAGTCCGAAGGAATACACGGGCGTCAGCACCGGCAACCACGAATTCGCCGTGCGCGCCACGAACGACGAGGCGACCGAGAGCATCGCCGACGACCTGGGCTGGGGGAGGCGGGCGCCCGGCACCGTCGCCGACGACGCCGGCACCGGGACGCTGACCTGGTCCAACGTCGGCAACGCGAAATCGGCGGACAATTTCTACTCGGTCGCCGAAGCGCCGAAAGGCACCACCGCCACCGCCCACTACCTGAAGGCGACCAACTTCGGCTACAGCGTCCCCGGCGGGGAAACGATCGTCGGCATCCAGGCCTCGATCGAGCGCAGCGAAGCGGGCGGAAACACCGGTGAAGTGACCGACTCCCGGATCAGGATCGTCAAGGGCGGCACGATCCAGGCGGCGGGGGACCACTCGGCCGGGGCGAAATGGCCGGCGGTCGACACCGTTGCCCACTTCGGCGGCGAAGGGGATCTCTGGGGCAATGCCTGGACGACCACCGACGTCAACGGCAGCGGCTTCGGCGTCGCCTTCTCCCCGCAGGTCAAATCCATTGCCGGCGGCGCGAAAAAAGCCCAGATCGACGAGATCGAGCTGGTCGTCTTCTGGGACTAGCGCTGCCGAGACCGCAAAAACCCGTGCTGTCTACGGGTTTTTGCGGTCTCGCGGAAGGCTTTCCGGCTGGCACTGTCGAGCGGCCTTGCTTTACTCCAGCCGGTGTCTCCCGCCCCCTTCGGCCGGAAGAATCGCTTCCCGGCCCGCGTTTTCCCCCTGCTGGCGCTGATCGGCGCGCTCCTGGTGCTCTGCGGATGCGGCACTGTGGTCGATCGGGTGAAGCTCGAGGACACCGTTCAGGCCAGCCTGGAAGATTCGATTCATGAGAAGATCAAGGCCGTCGATTGCCCCTCGGATCAGTCTGTAGACCCGGGTACGACCTTCACGTGTGAAGTGATCTTTGCCGATGACAGGCGGGAAGTAGCCGTTTTGGAAATTCGCAACAAGGATGCCGACATCTCGATGATCGGCCTCAAACCCAAGAACTAAGAGAGAGGCGAACAAGAGGCGAATGAGCGACCTGACCACTGCCCCAGACGAGCTGACGACCCACGCGAAACTCCTCAGCTGGGTGGACGAAATCGCCTCCCTCACCGAACCGGACTCCGTCTACTGGTGCGACGGCAGCGCCGAGGAGTACGACCGCCTCGCCCAGGTCCTGATCGACGCCGGCACCTTCGAGCGCCTCGACCAGGCGAAGCGGCCGAACTCCTACCTCGCCCTCTCCGACCCCGGCGACGTCGCCCGCGTCGAAGACCGCACCTTCATCTGCTCCGAG
>DASTBO010000025.1:0-44239 GCA_035712025.1 Solirubrobacterales bacterium | reverse complement strand
CTGGTGCTGCTCGCTGCGCCCGCGGTCGCCTCCAGTCCGCTCCTGCCGCCCGACAAGAAGGTCTACTGGGGGGTCTCGGACACCGGCGACCCGGCCGACTTCGGCCAGTTCTCGAGCGACCTGAACAAGCACCCGGCGGTGATCCAGTCCTTCCGCACCTGGGGGACCGACTTCGACGAGGTGATCCAGCGTTGGCAGATCGCCCGGGCGCGGCCGATGATCCACCTCACCACCGCCGACAACAACGACGGCCACGAGCTGATCACCCCGGCGCAGATCGCCGCCGGCGCCGGCGACCGGTACCTGGTCCGCCTCAACAAGCTCTTCTACGAAAAGGGGATGCGCGCCTACGTGCGGCCGCTGGGCGAGCCCAACCGCTGCCTCAACGTCTACGCCGCCTACGACTGCGCCGGCGCCTCGCGCGGCCCCGAGCACAGCCCGCGCGCCTACAAACAGGCCTTCCGCCGCATCTACGTGATCGTCCACGGCGGCGGCAAGGCGCGGACGATCAACCGCCGCCTCGCCGAAGCCGGGCTGCCGCCGCTGACCGTCACCGTGCGGGCGCTGGCGAAGTCTCCGGTGGCGATCGTCTGGAGCCCGCTGCCCGCCGGCTCCCCGACCGTCCCCCACAACCGCCCGCGCCACTTCTACCCCGGCTCGCGCTGGGTCGACTGGGCCGGCACCGACTTCTACTCCGGCTATCCCGAATGGAAGGCCCTGACCGGCCTCTACAAGCGCTTCTCCGGCAAGCCGTTCGCGATCACCGAGTGGGCGGTGGAAAGCGGCGACGACCCGAGCTTCGTCAACAAGCTCTTCGCCTGGGTCAAGAGCCACCGCCGGACGAAGATGCTCGTCTACTACCAGGACTTCGGCGACAGCAACAGCTATCGGATCCAGAACTACGGATCTAGCCTGGACGTCCTCCGCGCCCGCCTCCACTCCGGGCTTTTCCCGGCCTACGCGCGGGGCGCGCCTCATCTACCGCCGCCACCCCCCGGTGGGGTTGGAGTGCAGTGATCGACGAGTAGCCGGTGAGGTAGATCCGCCGGCCGTCGGAGATCACCGGCGTGTAGGTCCCCTTCGGGTAGCGGAAGACGCGCTTGCCGCTCCTCATCATGAACCCGCTCGTCGTTTTGTTGGTGAACTCGGCGACGTAGACGATGTCGCCGATCGCCGAGAGCGAGCCGACCACCTGGCCCCCGGCCGAGCGGCTCCAGCGGACGCCGCCGTCCTTGGCGTCGAGCGCGTAGACGTTGCCGTCGAAGGAGCCGATGAAGACGGTCGGCGGGCTGTGCCTGGTGTTGGCGACCGTCGGCCCGGAGTAGGCGTAGCCGCCGGTCGAGTAGGACCAGGCGAGCTCCCCGTTGCCGGTGTCGTAGCTGTAGACGCGGGAATCGTTGTTGCCGGCGTAGACGCGGCCGTAGGCGACCGCGGGGGTCGAGTAGAACTCACCGGAGCCGCCGAAGCCGGGGCCGAGCGAGCCGCTCTGCCAGACCAGCTCCCCGGTTTGGGCGTCGACCGCGTTCATGTAGCCGCCGTAGTCGCCGACGAAGAGCTTGCCGTCGGAGTAGGCGGGGGCCGACTTGATCGGCCCGCCGAGCGGGGTCGACCAGCGCACCTGGCCCTTGCCGGTGCTCATCGCGAACAGTTCGCCGTTCTCGCAGCCGAAGTAGACGGTGCGGTCGATCACCAGCGGCGAGGACTCGGCCCGGCCCGGCAGGTTGCGTTTCCAGATCGTCTTGCCGGTCTTCGCGTCGAGCTTGACGATGTGCCCGGGGACGAGGTTGACGATGTAGAGCCGGTGTTTGTAATAGGCCGGCGAGGAGGCGTTGAGGCGACCGATCCGGCGTTTCCACAGCTCCTTCCCGGTGTCGGCGTCGAGCGCGTAGGCGTAGCCGCTGTTGTTGACGAAGTAGAGCCTGCCGCCGACGTAGATCGGCGGGAACTCGAGCAGCGGCCGGTCGGTGAAGCGCCAGAGTTTGTCGAAGGGCGGCTTCACCCCCTTCACCGGCAGGTAGCGGGTGCGGGCCAGGTTCTGCCCGAAGATCGGCCAGTTGACCGTCTTCGGCTCTTTCGGCGGCGGCGGCTTCTGCGGCTTGAAGTTTTCGATCGCCTCCTGGTTGTGGACGTCGCCGGGGCGCTTCAGCAGCTCGTAGGCGACGATCGCCCCGCTGACCAGAAGGCCGAGCGAGAGCAGGACGATCGCCAACAGCCGGTTCGACCGATGCCAGAGATGCAGGTCGAGGAAGCGCTTAACGCGCATCCGCTGCGCGGCGCTCCGACTCTTTGCTGACGCCCGCGATCAGGTCCCTGATCGCTTTCTTCAGGATCGCCATGAAGACCGGCCCGGCGAGCGGGATCGTCGGCGTCGTCCTCACCGCGTAGGTGATCTCGGTGCCGCCGTCCTTGGGACGCAGCTCGACGGTGCCGACGTGGTCGCGGACCGGCAGCCCGGAGAGGATCTTGTAGGAGAAGCGACTCGGCCGCTCGTAGGCGATCACCTCCTCGCGCATCGGCGGGCCGGGCAGGGCGCTGAGCACGCGGATCGCACCGAGGCCGTTCGGCGCCGGCTCGCCCTCGCGCTCCAGCTCGGCCTTGCGCAAGGGGGTGATCTCCGTGTAGCGCCGGTGGTCGGTGAGGACGTCGAAGACGACCTCGGGTGGAGCGGCCGCCTGACGGACGTAGGTGAAGCTCGCCATCGCCGGACAGGCTACGCGAGCCGCCAGCGCCGCGGGTCGGTGCCCTCGACCGAGGCGACCTCGCCGGCGATCGCCAGGTGGTCGAGACAGGAGCGGACGATCTGCAGGACCCAGGCGCTGGCCGGGGTCTTGACCATGTCCGGGCCGATGATCTCTTCGACGATCTCGAAGGCGGTGCGCTCCTCGTCGCCGGCGAGCGCCGCGCGCACCTTGTCGAGCAGCTCGCCGACCTGGCGGCGGGACTCGGCGATCTTCGCCTCGGGGTCGCGGAAGGTGCGGCCGTGGCCGGGGAGCACGAGGCCGACGTCGAGGCCCTCGACCTCGTCGAGGCTGCCGAGGAATTCGCCGACCGGGTCGGGGCTGTGGCCGTAGTCGAAGAAGAGGACGGTGCGTCCGAGCAGGTGGTCGCCGGAAATCAACAGCCTGCGCTCGGGCTGGTGGAGGACCACGTGGGACGGGGCGTGGCCGGGCGTCTCATGCACCTGCCAGCTGCCGAGGTCGGTCTCGACCTCGACCCCCGGGACCAGCTCGCGGTCGGGCTCCTTGAGGACGTCGATCCCCGATTCCTCGTCGCTGCGGGCCTCGCGGTAGCGCTCCAGCGCCGCCAGCGGCACGCCGCTCTCCCGCGCCACCTCGATCCGCGCCTCGAGCGCCGCCTGGGGGTCGTCGGCGAGCAGCCGCACGTGCTCCCAGCGCGGGTGCATCCAGAGCTCGCAGCCGGCGGTCTCGACGATCGCGCCGGCCAGCCCGTAGTGGTCGGTGTGGGAGTGGGTGCAGACGACCAGCCGCACGTCCTCGACGCCGAAGCCGGCCTGGGTCAGCGCCAGGTCGAGCTGGCGCAGCCGCCCCTTGCCGCCCATCCCGGTGTCGAACATGACGATTCCGCCGTCGTGGGCGACCGCCCAGGCGTTCCCGTGCGGGACGCCCGGCCAGGGGAGCGAGAGCCGCAGCCGCCAGACACCCGGCAGGATGCGTTCGGTCCGCGGAGCCTCCGCTCGTCCGTCACTGGCCACGCGGCCAATCCTTTCAGAGCGTCTCTTGGACAGACGCCCTCCACGCCGAGACCGCAAAATGGCCCCTTCAAGGGGCCATTTTGCGGTCTCGCGCTCAGGGGCGCTCGAACTCCTGCATCGCGCCGGCCACGGCGAAGCAGGCGGCGCCGCTGAAGGTGGCCCAGTTGGCGATCCCGACCGCCAGCGCGTCGCCGGTCTCGGGGCGGACGAAGGCGGCTATCCCGGCGGCCATGAACAGCGCCGAGCCGGCCTGGTTGACGACGACGATCCACCAGCCGAGGTCGGCGCGGGCGCCGGGAGGGCGGTCGCGGTGCATCTCGGTCAGGGCCAGGTGGCCGGAGACGAGGAAGAGAACGCAGCCGACGATTTCCGGCGTCCAGACGAGGCGATGGAGCTGCGCCGTGGCCAGGTCCCCGAGCAGCGCCACCGCGAGGCTGGCGCCGAAGTAGAGGGTGCCGACGAAGAGGGCAACCGCACTCGCCCAATCGAGCCGCCCTGGCTCCGTCGACCACCAGCGCCACGCCGGCGCCCGCACCACCCCATCCGGGTCCGCCTCCCGCGGCGCGTTGGCGACCTGCAGCACCGACGCATAACCGCCGGTGGTGAAGAACACGCCCCCGACCATGAACACCGCCGCCGCCAACCGCGGCCCCCCGATACCGGCCTGCGCCACCAACGCCCCGAGCGAGAACAACGACCCCCCGATGACGAAAGCGGTGGCGGCAACCGCATTGATCCGAGCAAGCCGCCGCTTGGTCGCCGCGTCGGCCTGAGCCCTCGCCGCGGCAAGATCCTCCCCTCCCCCGACAAGCAACCCCCGCTTGCGCAACACCCGCCGATCGAGAGCCATCCCGGCAGCGTATTCAGCGAATCAGCACCCGCGATGACCTCCCCGCTATCCCGCGTTGAAAGTGCCGGGATCGGGCCCGGTCCGCTCTCCCGCATCAAGCCTCTCCAGCGCCGCCATGTCGTCCTCGCTCAGCTCGAAGTCGAAGACCTCGAAGTTCTCCCGAATCCGCTCAGGGTTCGAAGACTTCGGGATCACCACATTGCCCAGCTGCAGATGCCAGCGGAGGATCGCCTGCGCCGGGGTGCGGTCGTGGTGGGCGGCGACGGTTTCGATCGTCCCGTCTTCGAGCATCTCGCCCTGCGCCAACGGACTCCAGGCCTCGGTCGCGACCCCATGGTCGGCGTGCCAGGCGCGCAGCTCGGCCTGCTGCAAGCGCGGGTGCAGCTCGACCTGGTTCACGGTCGGCCGCTTCTCCGCCTCGCGCTCGAGCCGCTCGAGGTCCTCGACGCGGAAGTTGGAGACGCCGATCGAGCGGGCGCCGCCTTCCTCCTGGATCCGTTCGAAGGCGCGCCAGGTGTCGAGGAAGAGGTCCTTGCCCGGCTGCGGCCAGTGGATCAGGTAGAGGTCGACGTGGCCGGTCCCGAGCCGCTCGACGCTCTGCTCGAAGGCGCGCAGGGTCGAGTCGTAGCCCTGCTCGGAGTTCCACAGCTTGGTGGTGACGAAGACGTCCTCGCGTCGCACGCCGGTCGCCGCGATCGCCGCCCCCACCCCCGCCTCGTTGCCGTAGGCGGCGGCGGTGTCGACGTGGCGATAGCCGGCGCCGAGCGCCTCCTCGACCTTCTCCTGCGTCTCCTCCGGCGGGATCTGGAAGACGCCGAACCCCAGCTGCGGGATCTCGACGCCGTCGTGCAGGGTCAGGACGGGGACCTCGGTCGCGTTGGTCATGCCCACGCGGCTACCCCCGGGGCAGCGTCTTCAATCGAGCTGCGGGCGGCGCTTCAGCTGGTCGCCAGGCCGAGGGCCCAGAGGGGAAACGCGCTCATGACGCCGAGGTAGGCGCCCATCGCGGCGCCGCTGCCGAGGCTCGCGGTGCGCGAGCGGGCACCGGAGATCGCGCCGACGAGAACGAAGGCGGCGGCGATTCCGAATCCGAGCCAGAAGATCTGCGGCATCAGCGGGCGTGACAATACCCAAAGCCGGGGAGGAATCGCCGCCCGCGCGACAAAGGCGCGGGTATGAACCAGTCACCTGCCCAGAACAGCAAACTGATCCTGGCGGCGATGATCTTCGCCGTCTCGATGACCTTCATCGACCAGACGATCGTCGCGATCGCGATCCCGACGATCCAGGACGATTTGACCCTCTCCGCGACCGGGGTGCAGTGGATCATCAACGGCTACCTGCTCTCGCTCTCGGCGCTGTTCGCCTTCGGCGGCCGGCTCGCCGACATCGCCGGCCACCGGCGCATGGTCGTGCTCGGCGTCGTCATCTTCGCCGTCGCCTCCGCCCTCTGCGGCGCCACCCCGGACAGCTCCATCGACGAGACCTGGTTCATCGTCTTCCGCGTGATCCAGGGCGCCGGCGCGGCGATCATGTTCCCGGCGGCGCTGGCGATCGTCCTCAACGCCTTCCCGGTCGCCCAGCGTGGCCGAGCGATGGCGCTCTTCTTCGCCGCCGCCGGCGGGCTGACGGCGATCGGCCCCTTGGCCGGCGGCTACCTGGTCGAGATCACCTGGCGGGCGATCTTCTGGGTCAACATCCCGGTCGCGATCATCGCCCTGATCCTGATCTGGAAGTCGAAACCGGCCGACGAGAAGCACCCGGGGCCGCTCGATTACACCGGCACGGCGCTGATCACGCTCGGGATGGGGCTCTCGGTCCTCGGCCTGCAGCAGTCGAGCATCTGGGGCTGGGGCGACGCCAAGACCTGGCTCTGCATCGCCCTCGGGCTGGCGATCCTCGCCGCCTTCGTCCGCTACGAGCTGCGGGTCGAGAACCCGCTGCTGCGGCTCTCGGTCTTCAAGGACAAGGCCTTCGCGATCGACAACGTCGTCCTCTTCCTGCTGATGATCCCGTTCGTCCCGCTCTTCTTCTTCGCCAGCATGTACGCGCAGATCTCGCTCGGCAAAAGCGCCTCGGAAACCGGGCTCTACCTGCTGATCTTCTTCGCCGGCTTCGCCCTCGCCTCGCAATGGGGCGGGAAGATGCTCGACCGGATCGGGGCCCGGCGCCCGATGGTGCTCGGCTGCGCCGTCGCCGCCGTCGGCTTCTACCTCTGGGGCCAGTCGCTGACCGAGCTCTCGGTCAGCGACCAGTGGTACTACATCGTCATCGCCGGGGCCGGGGTCGGGCTCGTCCTCAGCCCGGCCAACACCGATGCGCTGAACCGGGTCTCGCGCGATCGCTACGGCGAGGCGACCGGGATCACCCAGACGGTGCGCAACTTCGGCTCCAGTCTCGGGCTCGCCGTGCTCGGCTCGATCCTGATCCTCGAGAACCGCTCGAACCTGGAAGCGACCGCGTCCTCCAACGGGTTCTCCAAGCAGGTCGGCAGCGAAATCGCCGATCGGATCAGCCAGGGGACCGGCGCCGGCGAAACGCCGGAACAGCTGCCGGCTCCGGTCCAGAAGGTCGTCGACGCGATCCCGCACGACTTCGCCCTCGCCACCAGCACCGTCTTCTACGCGATGGCCGGGGTGATGGCGGTCGCCTTCGTCATCGCCCTGACGCAGATGCCGAGTGGAAGGGTCGAAACCGAGGTCGAGGACTTCGGCGAGCCGACTTCCGCCGGGCCAGCCTGACGCATCAGGTTCATCCGGGTGAGGGTCCGCCTTGCGCCACTGACGGTCGCCGTGGCGCTCCCGGCGGTCACCTACGCCCACAATCGCCGGCGAACCCAACCACGACGGGTTCGCCCTGCAGCACTGGTTCTCCCGAGCCCGGCGCCGAGCAGCTAAGTTGAGGCCCGTGAAGATCCTCGCCTTCAGCGACCTGCACCGCGACCTCGAGCAGGCGGCGCGGCTGGTCGAGATGTCGGCCGAGGCCGACGTCGTCGTCGGCGCCGGCGACTTCGCCTCGGTGCACGAGGGGCTGGCGGAGACGATCGGGGCGCTGGCCGCGATCGAGACGCCGACCGTCCTCGTCCCCGGCAACAACGAGACCGTCGACGCCCTGCGCGAGGCGGCCGCCGGTTGGAGCGCCGCCACCGTCCTTCACGGCGAGGGCACGACCGTCGACGGGACCGAGTTCTACGGCCTCGGTGCCGGCATCCCGGTGACGCCCTGGGACTGGAGCTTCGACCTCGACGACGGCGCGGCGACCGAGATGCTGGCCGCCTGCCCCGAGGACGCCGTCCTCGTCCTCCACTCGCCCCCCAAGGACCACTGCGACTCCGCCGGGGGCGGCGGCAACTTCGGCAGCCCCGCCCTCCTCCGCGCGATCGAAGAGAAGCGCCCCCGCCTCGCCGTCTGCGGCCACATCCACGAGTCCTGGGGCTGCGAGAGCCGGGTCGGCGACACCCCGATCCGCAACCTCGGACCGAAGGGCACCTGGATTCCTCTCTGACTCCAGCGTCCTCGGAGACTCGGTGACTTACGTTCTCACTGGAGATTCCGAGACAAGACCTTCATAGTTCCTATATGTTTGCGATCCACGGCGCCGAACTCCACGGTGTCGACCACGGTCGGCACCGACCGCAGGGATCGAAGCAACCATGTTCGGCGGCGAATTCACGGATGCCAATGCCCTTTCTGCGCTGCTCACGGTTGAGAGCCTCCTCTTTGCGACCCTGTCGGTTGCCGTTTCCTTCTCGAAACCTGGCAGCCGGATCCCGAACCTGCCTCTGGCTCCCCAGCAACTCGGGTACTTTGCGGCCGGCTTCATCTCGATCATCGCGTTCGGGGCGCTCATGGCTTGGTGGAGCATCTTCACCGAACCATGGCCATGCGAATTCCGCGGCTCGGTCATCGCCCTGGCTATCGGCCTCGCAATCATCGGCCAGCCGATATTTGCCTGGGCGATCGCGCGTGGCCTCGGTGCGAAGGAGTAGCCAGGGAGATGCGGATTCCGGCTCACCTCCAGCAGATCTCCCAGGAACTCGCACTTCGCTCCTGGGTTCGCAGCTCCAGCTTCCCCCGCGAGACCTATTTCGCGTCGGTGGACATCTTCAAAGCTCGCATCGCGATACACCAACCCGACGGGGACGATCCGGCAGACAGCTACGAATTGGTGGCAGCCATGATCGGCGCCGCCGTCAACGCCGAGGGGGCCCTGCTGACCCATGCCTTGAAAAACGCGACCTGCAACATCGACGGGCCGGATCGATGGTCGCGGATCTGCCTTGCTGCCGGATGGGCCGTCCTGCAGAGTTATGAGCACGCCTGCAATAACGGCGAATGGAACCATGAGCACTGAACCCCAAAAGCCCGAGCCCCGAGAGGTTCTCACCGCCGAGGAGCTTTGGGGTCAGGTGGAGGACCTCCTCGAGATCGCGGTCCAGCGCGGCCTGGAGGCGGCAAGCCAGCGAACGCGCCCGGTCAGGCACACCCAGAGGGTCTTGACCACCAATCCTCAGGTCACGGAGGGTGTCGACGATTTCATCCGCGAGGAGATGAGGCAGCTGCTCGAGGCTGACATCCTGCCGGTGGGCGACAACGACGACGAGGGGATGTTCGAAGAGGAAGTCCATCGCGAGATCATCAAGAAGGCGCTCGTCTCCCTCAAATCGGAAACCCTGCGGAACTTGGCGCAGGAACTCGGGGTGGACAAGCGAGGAAAGGTCGAACACGTCGCCGAGCGGATAGCTCGCGTCTACAGGTTCGACCAACACTCCATCGCGGACCTGATCGTCGAGCATGCCGACGAACCCGAGCCGGCACGCCGGTTCCTGGATCGCCTCTTCCCGATCGCCACCCTGCCCTCGCTTCAATCCCTCTGCGAAGAACTTCGATGGGCGATGGGGCGGTATGTGAGAGTCGGCTTGGCCCGCTGGTTTGCGATCCAGGCAGTTGAGCTGAGCGACAGCACGCTGAGGATCGAGGGGATGATCAGGTCCTACAAGGCCTTCGTTACGCAGGAGGACGACAAGCCGACCCTGGGCTCCTCCGTATCTGAGGTCCCCGTTGCCGTCGCCATCCACCAGGACCACCGCTTCGTCCACGTCGAACGCGCGGACGCCTCCGCAGCTCGGAGCTGCCTCCGGGCTTTGAACGCCATCTCGAAGCTGGGGTACCAGGATTCTCTTCCACTGCCCTCACCCTCGTTCCCAGACGACCTCGGAATCTTCGATCCACACACCGTCCTGATCCTCGATGCGATCTACAACCGCCTCCCGCACGCCGACGCGCACAAGCCAAACCTCACGGTTGCGAAATTTCGGATGCAGCCCGGTGAAGACGATGCACAGGAACTGGAGGAGGAAGAGCGTCCTTCGCTGCGGGCGGTGCGATTCGAGGGACGCCACCTACTCGACTCGGTTCCCGCCTGTCAGCTGATCGCTCTGGAGGGAAGGGCATTGGTGGACCTCTCGCTCGTCGTTGGGGTCGATTCGGGGCAGGACGGCGAGGAAGTGCGGCTCCCGATCCGATTGAGCATCGAGCGGGACCACCTTGCGGTGATGACCGGCTACGGTCTTCGTCCCAAGCTCGCGGAGAACTTCCACGAAACCTTCATCCGGCTGCTCGAACGTGCAGTGATCGACGGGGTCCTCGATCGGCACCGCCTGGGATCGCTGGCCAGGCGGATCCACTCGTTTGCGGTAGCCGAGGAGCCAGCCGACCGGCCGCGCATGCTCGAGCAGTAGTTGTAGTTCTCCACGAGCCATAATCCGCTCGTGGGCCACAAGTTCCTCCGAGCCGAAGACGCCTTCTGGCGACGGTCGAATCAGATGAAGACGCCGAACACCGACCTCGGCGGGCAGCTTGGGGCAACGCAGCTAGGGGCGCGGATGTGGCGGCTGGAGCCGGGGAGAGCGTCGACCAGGCACCGGCACTTCACCCAGGAGGAGCTCTACGTGCTGCTCGAGGGCGAGGGGCGGGTGCGGATCGGGGACGAGGTCCTGACGCTGGCGCCGCTCGACGCGCTGCTCGTCGATCCCGACACCGATCGGCAGCTGTTCAACGACACGGAGGCCGACCAGCTCTGGCTCGTCGTCGGCGCTCCGCGCGAAGAGATCACCAGCACGCTGGAGATGAGCGAGGAGCAGCTCGAGCACATGTACCCCCAAGGGCCGAAGGCGCTGCCGCCGGAGCTCGGCGGCGGTCAGGCCGACTACCCCGACGAGGACCTGGCCTAGAGCGCGAGCGAGACCGGCTCCTCCAGGAGCTGCTTCACCCGCGCCAGGAATTCGGCCCCCTCGGCGCCGTAGAGGATGCGGTGGTCGCAGGAGAGCGTGGCCTTCATCAGCTTCGCCGGGACGATCTCGCCGTCGCGGACGGCGGGCGCGTCGCGGATCGCGCCGACGGCGAGGATCGCCGCCTGACCCATGTTGATCACCGCGTCGAACTCCTCGATCCCGAACATCCCCAGGTTGGAGACGGTGAAGGTGCCGCCGGAGAGCTCCGGCGGCGTGACCGAGCCGTCGCGGACCTTGGCGGCGACCGCGCGGGTGTCGGCGGCGATCTGCCGCAGGCCCTTCCGGTCGGCGTCGAAGACGGTCGGGACGACGAGGGCTTCCTCGGCGGCGACGGCGACCCCGACGTTGACCCGCGAGTAGAGCTCGAAGCGGCCGTCGCGGTAGGCGCCGTTGGCTTTCGGGAACTCGCGGAGGGCGATCGCGCAGGCCTTGACGATCATGTCGTTGAAGGAGGGCACCGCGTCGCCCTCCCTCGCAGCGGCCTTGAAGCCGGCCCGGGCCTCGACCGCCTTCCCCATCTCGATCTCGATCGTCAGGTAGAAGTGCGGCGCGGTCGCCTTCGACTCCGCCATGCGGCGCGCGATGGTCTGCTGCAGCTTGTTCGGGTCCTGGGTCTGGACGTTGCCCTTGGCGGTTTCGGAAGATGCAGGTTGGCCAGCAGGTCCTGCCGCCCGCGGAGGTGCCTGCGCTGGAGGGGCCGCCCCAGCAGCTTCGGCCTCCTCCACGTCGTGCTTGACGATCCGCCCCCCCGGCCCGGACCCATGTAGATCGTGCAGATCCAGCCCCTTGTCCCGGGCAAGCCGCCTCGCCAGCGGAGAAGCTTTGACCCGCTCGCCGTCGGCGTCTGGCCGGTGCTCCGCCCCCAAGGCTTGACCCTCGGAGTCCTGCTCCTCGGTCTCTCCGGTGGGTGGCGTCGTAGGGGGGACCCCCTGCTGCTCTGCATCTGGGGGTGGGTCCCCTGCGGCGACAGGACCCGCCGGCCGAGCGCCCGATCCCTGATCCGAAGCTGCCTGCCCGTTCGAGTCCCCGATCCGAGCGATAGGCGACCCGATCGGCAGCGTCTCCCCCTCCTGCGCCAGGATCTCGTTCAGGGTCCCGGCGACGTCCGCTTCGTAGGCCATGTTCGCCTTGTCGGTCTCGATTTCGACCAACTCGTCGCCGACCGCGACCTCGTCGCCGACCTGCTTCAGCCAGGTGAGGATCGTTCCCTCCTCCATCGAGTCGGAGAGGCGCGGCATCACCACCTCACTCATGGGCCAGCTCCATGCCTACAGGTTGCCACTTCGCGTCGCCGCCCCATCAGCGGCCGGCCAGGAGGGTGCCGGCGAGAAGCGAGGCGGCCGCCTGGCGCATGACGTCGGCCCGGATGCGACCCATCACCGCCTCCTGCCGCGCCTGCAGGCGGCCGACGGTGGCGATCGGCTCGACGTCGGTCCGCGGTTCCGGCGGCGCCGTCGCCAGCGCGTCGCCGTACGCCAGGCAGCCCTGGACGCCCTGGGCGATCAGCTGGGCCCGGTAGTCGGCCCCCTCTTCGATCGGGTGCAGGTTGTCGGCCTGCATCAGGTCGGGACGGGTGGCCACGGTCCCCGCCCAGTCGGGCACCTGCGTCCCCGGTCGGGAGGCGGCGAATTCGGCGACCACTCGGTTCTTGCCGCTGTCGTCGACGCCGCCGGGATGGAGGCCGTGGACGGTCGGCACGACCATGCAGCGGTCGCCGACGGTCTCCGCCACCTTGGCGAGGTTGCCGGCGAGGATCTCCGGATAGGACGGGTTGTCGTTGGTGCCGGCGTCGAAGACGATGACGTCGACCGAGGGGTCGTAGCTTTCCTGGAAGAGGTCGAGGATCTGGTAGCTGTTGTAGCCGCCGCCGGTGTTGATCGTGAGTTCGGTCCCGGGCAGGTAGCGGCTCAGGTAGGGAGAGGTCAGCTCCTGGAGGCTGTCCCCCACCACCAGCACGTGCGGTGCCGAGCGGGCCGGGGTGACAGGCGCAGCGAGCAGGAGCAGGAAAGTCGCGAGGAACGCCGCACCGTAGCTGCCGATTCGCCGCATGGGACGGGTTTCTACACGACGTAGACTGCCGCGCGTGTTCGCCGCGCTCCGACCCCTCCTCGGCTGCGTCCTGCTCGCGGCGCTGCTGGTCGGCGGCTGCGGCAGCAGCGACTCGGACTCAGCGCTCACCGTCACCAGCAAACAAACCGGTCGTTTCCAAGATTCGGGTTCCCAGAGGAACCAAAATGATGGAAACGACGCGGAGGGGGGCGCGAGCGGTGGGGGTCGCAGCGGGCACGTACCCGCCGGCGACCTCTGTCAGAGCCAGCTCGGCGGCTTCGTCGGCTCGATGGATGGGCTGCGGCGGCGGCTCGCCGTCGGCGTCACCTATGACCAGTACATCGCCGAGGTGCGCGGCATCCGCTCGATCTACGGCGAGATTCCGATCGACCGCCTGCAGATCGACTGCCTCTCCGCCGTCGCGACCCCCGGTGAGAAGGCCTTCAACCGCTACATCGAAGCCGCCAACGACTGGGGCGACTGCGTCTCCCAACTCGGCTGCGGATCGGCCGAAATCGAACCGGCCCTGCAGCGCCGCTGGCGGATCGCCTCACACTTCCTCTCCGAAGCGCAGGACGGCCTGCGCCTCGCGGGAAGCTGATTCGCCTGTTCCTTTTCGTCCGATAGGACCAAGAAGGAACAGGTCGATCTCGGCAGCGGCTCCCGAAAGCGCGAGAGCCGCCCGAGGGCGGCTCTCGCCTGGTGCATAGGAACGGAGCGCGGGAACGACTACCGAGCGGGACAAGACCCGGCTCCCTACGTCCGCCGGTGCCCGGGCTGGATTCCGCCGGGCGCCCAAACCAGTGCGGCGCCTAGCGGCCCTGCACCTCCAGAGTCCCATCAAGCATGTGAATCAAGTTAGGACCACCTCCTTTCTCTGGTCGCCCAAGTGAAGCAAATGCCGGGGTCGACCTCTACCCCGCGGACGTTGCGGCGCGGTGACATGTCCTCCAAGATGGGGCGATGCCGGACGAAGGGTCGACGGTCGTCTTCTTCCCAGAGGGAGCGTTCGGGCCGACCAACAACTGCGTCGGAATCGGCGCCGTCCTGCGCGAGCGCGGGCACCGGGTCGTCTTCATCGTCGAGGAGTCCTTCGCCGGGACGCTCGAGGCGCAGGGGTTCGAGGAGTGGCTGATGCGGCTGACGCCGCCGCCGGAGACCGAGGAAGCGCCGGGCCAGTTCTGGAAGGACTTCATCCGCGACACCGCGCCGGTCTTCCGCAGATCGACCACCGAGCAGCTGGATGAGTTCATCGCCCCCACCTCGGAGCGGCTGCGCGGCGCCCGCGGGACCGAGCGGGCGGCCGACCTGATCGAGGCGACCGTGCGCGAGGCCGCTCGGCCTAACGTTCGGCGGCGGCGAGGTCGGGGGGCAGCTCGTCGCCGAGGATGTCCTTGCCGCGGCGGACCTGCAGCCGGCGCCAGGCCTCGAAGCCGAGCCCGACCGCCATCGCGGCGCCGAAGGACGCGGCGAGCGGCAGCCAGAGGCTTTCGTTGAAGGTCTCGCCCCCGAGGTAACCGAGCATCGAGACGTAGAGCGCCCAGAGCGAGGCCGCCACCGCGTCGGCGACGACGAACTGCTTGTAGGGCATCTCCAGGGTGCCGGCGGCGAAGGTGGTCGCGGTGCGGCCGCCGGGGATGAAGCGGCCGACGCCGATCAGGATCGCGCCGCGGCGGCGCAGGGCTTCCTCGGCCCATTTCAGCCGCGCCTGTCCCTTCTCGCCGTCGAAGAGACGGTCGGCGATCGGGTCGCCGATGCTGCGACCGAGGAGGTAGGAGATGTTGTCGCCGACGAAGGCGCCGAGGGCGACGACCGGGACGATCACCCAGATCAGCAGGTCGCCCTGCGCCGCGAGCACCGAGGCGGTGATCACGATCGTCTCCGAGGGGATCAGCGGCAGGACCACGTCGGTGGCCGCGGCGAAGGCCAGCACCGGATAGGTGAGGACGCTGTGGGAAACCTCGTGGGTGAGCCAGTCGAACACAGCGCTTTCGCTACCCGGATCGGCGTGGTTTACCAATCGCCAGCCGGGTATTGAGGAGCTATGTCAACCGGACTGATCGTCGCCATAGTCGTCGTTGTCGTCATCCTCCTGGTCCTCATCGCGATGGCCGCCCGCAAGCGCAGCGCCCAGCGCAAGCTGGAACGCGAACGCCTGAGCGAACAGGCCGGCGGTCACCGCCAGGTGGCCGACGTGCATGTCAGCAAGGCGCAGGAGCATGAGGAGGCGGCGCGGGAGGCAGCCGAGCGCGCCGAGCGCGAGCGGAAGCTGGCCCAGCACCACGGCGAGAAAGCCGACGACATCGAGCAGAAGCTGTAGGCCTGGGAAATACCGGACGAGGAGGAAGCAAAGTGGTCATCGGAGTCGTGGTCGGAATATGCGTGCTGCTGTTGATCCTGGGTTTCCTCGTCCCGCGCCTCTCCAACCACGCCAGGCGCGGCAGCGACAAGGGCTTCGGCCTCGGCCAGCGCGCCGGCAGCAAGGCCCCGGGGCCGATCGGCACCCTGCTGAGCAAGTCGTTCGGCAAATCCCAGCGCGCCGCCGACAAGAGTCACTCGGCCGGGAAGAGCGCACGGCAGAAGATGCCGTTCTAGGACCTGGAAAAAGGCGCTCGGGAGCCATTAGGGTGGCGCCATGAGAACTTGGCGAGCCACCCTCACTGCGGTCGCGGCGCTGTTTGCCGCCGCCGCCCTTCCGTCCGTCGCCTCGGCGAACGACCTCTTCACCCTCGATCCGAACCCGACCTCGGGCGGTCACATGGTCGAGGACGCGGCGGGCAACGCATACGTCGCCTGGACCAGCGACGGCGTCGGGATCGGCGTCGAGCCGGTCAAGTTCTGCAAGATCGCGCCGGGCGGTGGCTGCTCGCCGACGACGCTGCCGATCCCCGGGGCGACGAGCCTCTCGGACAGCGCCTCGGCGGCGATCCCGGTGCTGGGACCGGGCAACACGGTGTACGTGGTCGCCCCTCGCTACCCCCACAACGACGTCATCTACTGGACCTCCACCAACGGCGGCGTCAGCTTCGACGGGGGCACGGAAAGCACCTTCTACTCGAGCAAGACGGACCCGACCGATGCCTTCCTGGTCGGCTCCAGCTTCATGATCGGCGCCTACAACGCCGGCTTGGGCTTCAGCAGCAACGAAGTCGGCGGCCTGGGCGGCGGCTCGATCGACTTCAAAGACCCCGGCAGCGGCGGCGTCGCCGGCTCGAGCATGGCGCTGGACGGCTCGAGCCCCGTGATCGCCTACTGGAACATCTCCGACCCGCCGTATCCGCTGCTCTTCTACCGCTACGACGGCTCGGGCTCGCCCACGAGCGAATCGAACTGGCAGGGCCCGACCGAGGTGACCAAGGGCTACGAACCGAATCTCGCCAGCGGTCCGGCCGGGCTCTTCATGGTCTCCCAGGACTACAGCGGCGGCAGCCAGTACCCGAACGCGATCAACGTCCGCCGCTACGAGGGCACCTCCTTCGGGCCGGCGCGGACGCTCGCGGTCGACTCCTCCACCAGCCTCTTCGTCGGCGGCGCCATCGCCCAGTCGCCGAGCGGAAACCGGCTCGCCGTCGCCTGGCCCGGCAAGCGCGGCGGCGACGGTGCCTTCGTGATGCGACTCTTCACCTCGACCGACGGCGGCGGCAGCTACTCCGAAAGCCACGTCGCCTTCCTCGGAAGCGGTTACTCGATCGGGCCCAACGCCGAGCTGGCGACGAACGACGGCGGCAGCGGCTGGGTCCTCTTCTCCGACGCCTCGGGACTGCGGATCGCCGACCTCAACCCGATCGCCGGCCTTCCGCCGGGCGAAGGGCCCCTGCCCCCCATCTACAAAGGCAAGACCAAGGCCATCGTCAAGAAGGTCGGCGACTTCCTGATCGTCCTCAGGCTGCCGAAGAGCTGCCTGCAGTCGCGTCAGCGCTTCTTCATGGGCGTCGGCAAACGCAAGCGCAAGCAGCTCTCGAAAAAGCTCGGCGGGACGATCCGCTTCACCAAGATCGTCTTCATCTACGACGGCAAGAAGCTGAAGGTCAAGAAGAAGAAGCCGTTCCGCTACCTGGTCGATCCGGGCCCGCTGGCCCCCGGCTCGGTCCACGTCGCCAAGGCCCGGGTGACGCTGATCCTGACCAAGGGCGAGAAGGAAAAGAAGATCAAGCGGCTGATCAAGGGCACGGTCAAAGCCTGCCGCTGAGCCGCTCGTAGGAAACTGGCCAGCCAGCCAGTAGTATGCGCGGACATGGCTGACCAGGCTGAGATCGCGGCCGGAGGAGGGAACGTCGAGGACGCCCTGGTGCTCGAGCGCGAGCACTGGGAGAACGGCCCGCCGCTGGAGTTGTTCAAGCGGATGCGCGGCCAGTGCCCCGTCCACTGGACCTCCCAGGTGACCGAGCTGCCGCAGGCGAAGGGCTTCTGGTCGGTGACCCGGGCCGACGACGTCCACAAAGTCAGTCGCGACTGGGAGACCTACTCCTCCGAACTCGGCGGCGTCGTGGTGATCGACGAGGTCTTCCCGATCGAGCTGGCGCGAGCGATGTTCATCGGCATGGACCCGCCCAAGCACGACCGGCTGAAGGCGATCTTCCAGGCCGGCTTCACCCCGAAGCGGATCGCCGCGCACACCGACGCGATCCGCGAGATCGTCACCGGCACGCTCGACCGGCTCGACGGCCGCGCCGAGTGCGACCTCGTCTGCGACGTCGCCCAGCCCGCGGTCTCGCGCGTGATCGGCAGCTTCATGGGGATCCCCGAGGAGGACGACGCCGCCTGGGCCGAGCTGATGAACATGGCGCTGGCGGCCAACGACCCCGACTACAGCCCCTCGGTCGAGAACGTCGAAGAGACGATCCAGGAAGCGATTCAGCAGATCTTCGCCCGCTGCGGCGCGATGATCGCGGCGCGCCGCGAGAACCCGACCGACGACCTGACCAGCGTCCTCGTCCACGCCGAGGTCGAAGGCCAGAAGCTGGAGGAGCACGAGATCGTGATGGGCTTCTTCCTCCTCGTCGCCGCCGGCAACGACAGCACCAAGGCCACGTACTCGAGCGCGATGCGGGCCCTGATGGAGAATCCGGACCAGCGCCAGCTGCTGGTCGACGACCCCTCGCTGGTCCCGGGCGCGGTCGAGGAGGCGCTGCGTATGTTCCCCGCCTTCGCTCACTTCCGGCGGACCGCGACCAAGGACGTCGAGCTCGGCGGCCAGCAGATCAAGGAGGGCGAGAAGGTGGTCATGTGGTACGCGTCGTCCAACCGCGACGAGACGCGCTACGAGGAGCCCGACCGCTTCGACGTCCTCCGCAATCCCGACCACCAGGCCTTCGGCGCCGGCGGCCGCCACTTCTGCCTCGGCGCGGCCCTGGCGCGGCTGGAGCTGAAGATCCTGCTCGAGGAGACCCTCAAGCGCTACCCGAAGATGGAGATGGCGGGCGATCCCGCCTACGTCGAGTCGGGCTTCCTCAACCAGCTGAAGACGCTGCCGGTCCGGCTCGACGGCTAGCGCGGGAGGAACGGTGCCGTCGGTAACCGCGGCGCGCCCCGAGGACGTCCCGCGGGTGGTCGCCGACCTGCACGCGGCCTTCATGGACGACCCGGTGGTGAGATGGGTCTTCCCGAGCGAGGCCAAGCGCCGGCGCTACGGCCATCGCTACTTCGAGATGCAGGCGCGGCGCCTGGTTCCGGGCGGTCTCGTCTGGCGGGCGCACGGCGGTGGCGCCCTCTGGGCGGGCGCCGGCCGCTGGCGCGAGTCGCCGCTGCAGGCCCTGCGCCTGGCCGCGGCGACCCTAGGCGGCGTCGGCCTCCGCGGCGGGACGGTCGGCCGCGGCCTGCTCGGGATCGAGTCCCGGCACCCGCGGGAGCCGCACCTCTACCTGGCGGCCGTCGGCGTCCGCCCGGAGCGGCAGGGCCAGGGCCTCGGTTCCGCCCTGCTCGGGCCCGGCCTGTCCCACGCCGACGCCCTCGGGCTTCCCGCCTACCTGGAGAGCAGCAACATCCGCAACGTGCCCCTGTACGAACGCCACGGCTTCGAGGTCACCGAGGAGGTCCAGCTCCCGCAGGGTCCGCCGGTATGGCTGATGTGGCGACCGCGCCGGGCCGAGGTCAGGGCTGGGTGACCGGCGTCGAAGGCGGCGCGCCGCTCCTCAGCAGAGTCGCCAGGTAGATGACGACCGGCTTGGTGCCGCGGTTGGCCGCCTCGTGGATGTCGGAGGGCTGCTCGACCAGCCACTGCCCGGGCGTGATCCGGGCGGTCTGACCGGCGGCGATCGTCCGTACCCTGCGCGGGTCCAGTTCGGCGTCCCCTTCGTTCACGACCGCCGAGCCTTCGCGGACCGTGTAGGTGAGCGTGCCGGAGGCGATCCGCGAGATCTGCGTCCCGAGGTGATGGTGAAGCACCAGCTTCGCCCCCGGCTGGACCACGACCTTGCTCAGGACCATGGTCCGGTCCGGAGCGCCCTGGACCTTTTCGCTGCGGGCGAGCGCGCTGCGCACCGCGGAGGGCGCCGCGTCGTCAGCGAAGGCACCCGGCAGCAGGGCCCCGAGGGCGAACGCCACGGCGACGACGAGGACCAATCCGAGGCGAGAGCGGGACGAAGTCGGCATGGCGAGCAGCCTAGGATCGGGCCCGGATGATGCCTACCAGCATGGCGATGCTCACGTTTCGATTCTCTCCCTGAGGAGCTTCTCCGCGAGCTGACTCACGCGAAGGTTGTCGTTGCTTCGGAGCGCATCGACCAGCGCCAGGCGCTCCCACAGCTCGCGATCCGCGAGCGCTGCCTTCGGGACCATCGCGTGCAGCGGCTCTAACCCGAGACCGCGTACCGTGCCGGTGGCATGAGGCCATACCGGGGGCAAGCCTTCGGATTCGGCGAGCTCTGCCTTCAGCGGCTCAACCGCCCACGAGGTGGGCACGCCCCGCACTTCGGACCCCCAGCGGGCGGGGAAGCTGAACTTGGCGGCGTGGATCAGGAACTCCTCCGCCGCGGCTCGGTAGACCCTCCGGCGCTCGACCGAATAGAGACCGGCTTCGTCAAGGCGGCGCATCGCGCGGTGCGTACCGGCCACGTCGAAGCCAAGCTGACTCGCGAGGTCACGCACGGGAAACGGCTCGTCCAAGCCGAGCAGCTTCAGCAGCACCACCGCGTCTTGTCCCTTCAGCATGGAATTCCTTGTTCCATGTTTCGATACATGGAACAACTGCGCCCCTGGAGCGACTCAGAGTCGCCCTCGCCCTTCCCGAACCTCCTCGGGAGTCCGTCGCTGTCGCGGCGCACATCATCAATACGTGACAGGGCGCGCACGCCACGCTCGGCTCGCTCAGTCGCGCGACCTGGATCGACCCAGCGGCCAACGCCCGACAGGATTTGAACCTGTGACCTTCGGTTTCGTAGACCGAAGCGGTGGCTCGGCTGGGCTACGTGGAGCTAGGTTTCAAGCGGTTTTCGACGAATCAAGTCCCGCTGAGATCGGTTGGAATCTGTGGGGCATGTTGCCCCAGTTGTTGCCCCAGCGCCGAGATCCTTGCCGCCGCGGAGGAGACCGACGGACCCTATATCGGGACCCGGCATAGGGTAACCTTGGAGTATGCAGCCGAGACTTACGCAGCGGACGATTTCGATATTGGCTGAGTTACTGCGCGATCCCAGCCGGCCCCGCTACGGGCTTGAGCTTTCACACAGTGCCGGCGTTAGAACGGCGACCGTCTACGACATTCTGATGCGGCTAGAGCAATGCGGCTGGCTCCAAAGCGAGTGGGAGGCGGTTGATCCCGAGGATGCTGGTCGACCAAGGAGGCGGTTGTATCGCCTGAGCGAAACGGGTGCCGCATCTGCGGCTGCGGCGGTCGAGGGAGAGCTTGAACGGCTCCACCGCACGTTGGGGGTCCCTGAGGGCAGATCCCTTGGGCCAGCAGAGCCCAAATGGCGCCCATCGAACCTTGGGGCGTCTGCGTGACTCTGCTCTATGGAACTCTGATCGGGATCGTCGCCGGCGTCGTCGTCGGGCTGCTAGTGGCGGACACGAAGGCGTGGCTACTTTGGGGGGGCCGCAAGCTGGCGCGCGCGTCCGCCCAGTTGCTTCCCGAGCCCCATCGCACCCGATATGCCGAGGAGTGGGAAGCGAACGTGCTCGCAATTAAAGACTCGCCTCTCAGCGCCCTCTTTCTGGCGATCTGGACCGCCCTTCGGGCCCCAGCGTGGGCTGCCCACTTTCACGATAAGCAGGACGACGAGAAGCAGGCCCAACAAGCCGCTCAACCTAGCGCGGTTGCGTCTGTAATACCTGCCGCGCTTGGCCCAAATCCTTCCGCATCCGCTACCGAACTATGGGCTGCGACGAAGGAGCGGCTGCGAGGGGCAGTCCCCGAATCGACGTACCGCCTTTGGCTCGAACCTCTTGAGGTCGTCGGCAGGGACGACGAAACGCTCTACTTGACGGCCCCTGAAGGTATTCGCGCTTGGGCAGAGCGTCGCTACGCCCAGCTGATCTCGGAGGCGGTGTCTGAAGTAGCACCCAGTCTGTGGCGGGTTAACTTCACGACTAGTTCGCTCGCTACGACCGCCGATCACCAGCTACCCCCTCTTCCCATCAATCCCCGCTACACGTTTGAGAGCTTCGTGATGGGAGACGACAATCACGCAGCCTTCCGTTCCGTCCAGACCATCGCGGAAGAGTCATCGAAGACCTACAACCCGCTCTTTGTCCACGGACCGCCAGGTGTCGGTAAGACGCATCTTCTAGCAGCGGCCGCCAACCACCTCGCTGAACGGAATTCCGACCTCATTGTCCGTTACACGACTGCGGAGTCCTTCGCAAACGAGTTCACCGCTGCGCTCAAATCGACGGGAATCGAAGCGTTTAGGGCGACCTATCGGAATCCTGATGTCCTTCTCATTGATGACGTCCAATTCCTCTCCGACAAGCCAGCCATCGAGGAGGAGGTCTTCCACACCATCAATGCCCTTTTGGATTCTGGCGGTCAACTTATTATCACCGCCGACCGGGCGCCAGGTGACCTTTCGGCTCTTGCGCCGCGACTCCGCGACCGTTTCGACGCCGGGTTGACGGTTGGCATTCCCCCTCCGGCCCTGGACACCAGGCTTGCGATCCTCCGACGTCTCGCAGCGGAGAGTGGCGTCGAGATCACCGAGGACGCCATTGTTGAGCTAGCCAGCAGAGTCGGAAATATTCGCCAACTCCATGGCGCATTTACCCGTGTTCTTGCCCATGCGTCACTCGCCGCTCAACCGGTCGACGCCGATTTGGTCGCTGACCTTGTACCTGGTAGCTCCCACCTCCAAGGGGTCTCCGTCGAGCGAATCCAGCAGGCCGTAGCCGAGCGATTCGGGATCTCACGCGAATCGCTGGTAGGACATGACAAGAGCGAAATCCGGCTGCGAGCCTTCTTGGTCGCGGTCTATCTGAGCCGAAGCCTCACTGACCTATCCCTGCCACAAATTGGGCGCCTTTTCGGAGATCGCGACAGACGAACCGTGCACAACACCCTGCGCTGTGCCGAGCGGACGATTGCGCGAGACCCCGCGCTCGGCCGCCTGGTATCGGCACTACGACGAGAAGTCCTGCACCGCTGAAGTCAAGGCATGTGTGGCCCCCCATGGGGGCGCACCCTGCCACGCATCACTCGAAGGTCAGGCCTCCTGGTTGCCCTCGACCCCTAGCTCCTCGATCAGGGCCACGATCCGCTCGCGAGTGGCTGGCAGCTCCGAGGCGACCACGTCCCAGACGAGATTGAGATCGACACCGAGGTAATCGTGGATGAGTTTGTCGCGCATCCCAGCCATCTCGCGCCACGACAGCTCCGGCGCCCGCTCGCGCAGCGAGTCCGGCACCTGCTTGGTCGCCTCGCCGACAACCTCCAGGTTGCGGACTACCGCGTCCTGAATCATCGGGCTCTTGAAGAACGCGGTCCGGCCAGACTCGGTGTAGGCGAACACCTTGTCGATGGCGTCGCGAATATGCAGCAGGTAAACGCTCTCGTCCTTCAGAGCGCAACCGCCTCATCGAGAACGCGATCGCGTATGTAGGGCGACAGGCTGGCCTCGGTGACGACATCTACATCGACCCCGAGGCTCTCCTCCAGATCGTTGGAAAGCGCGATCAGGTCGAACAGGCTCCGGCCTTCCGCCATGTCGACCAGAAGGTCGAGATCACTGGAGGCGTCCTGCTCGCCGCGGCCAACAGACCCGAATACGCGCACATTGCCCGCCCCATGGGCGGCGGCAATACGGCGCACGTCATCGCGGATCGCCGGAAGAGCGACAGATCGGCGGCTTTTGTTCCGTCCAGCCACGGCTAAATCGTACGCCCATCTCCCTGCGAATACTCAAGACCCGCCATAGGATGCGCTAGTCGTGCAGCTCGCTGCCGCCACCCCGGTACCGACCCTTCGCATCTTCATCTCCTCGGGAGATGACGCCGCCGATCTCCGCGAGCGCGTTGCGGGGCTTATCGAGAAGGCAGTCAACTCCCAACTGAGGCAACTCGACATTGATCTTCAGCTGCAAGTCGATCGCTGGGAGGACACCGCTCCCGATACGAATGAGGCCGGCGAACGGACCAACGAGCGCTTTGTCAAACGAGCGCTTGACTGCGACCTAACGTTGGCGTTGCTCCTAAAGAAGCTGGGGCCCGGCACTCGGGAGGAGATCGAGGCGACGCTTAATGCCGGCAAAGAGCTCAAGGTCCTTTGGTTCGTGCCCAAGCGCAGCAAACCGAGAAGCCAGGTCGCGAAATTTCTCGAGCCGCTCAGCGAGCGGATCTACTACGACAAGACGGGCAAACCCGAGGACGAGGAGAGTTGGCACGGAATCGTCCGAGTTTTGCTTCAGATCGTGCTCGGTGAACTTCGACAGGGAAGAGAGGGGC
Source organism: Solirubrobacterales bacterium (assembly GCA_035712025.1). Lineage (GTDB taxonomy): Bacteria > Actinomycetota > Thermoleophilia > Solirubrobacterales > 70-9 > VAYN01. Next base: position 20,464 of record DASTBO010000025.1, on the reverse strand, counting down.
TGCATCATGAGCAGCGCTAGGCTGCGTGCCGCCGATCTGAAGGGCGAGCTGGAGGCAGCGCTCCTCGGCGACTTCTCTCGTCTCGAAGAAGGCTCCGAGGACGCCCAGCACTTTGCGAGGGCCTTTGGCCCTCAGGCCGGCCAGTCCTGGTGGGAGCGTCAGGAGGCAGACGGTCACCTTGGTCGCGCCGCCGAGGCGGTCAGCCATGAGCGACGCGGCGAGGGCGACGAGGCACTCGCGATCTACCAGTCGCTGACTCGGGCCCGGGCGCCATGGGTGCGACTGCTCGGGCTCCTGCTGCAGGGCTGGAGCGCTGAGGTTCCGGAGACCGAGCCGATTCATCGAGCGGCCGATCGGGTGCAGCAACTCCGGGCAAGCCCCCGCAAGGCTCGTCTTCTCGCAAAGCTTGCTGGACTCGCAGCCGACAAGGGTGAGCGCCAGTATGCCCACACGCTCTGGCAGGAGGCCGTTGCGGCATCCGATCCAAAAACCCACCTCGGCCGTGCCCTGCGGATCGAGGCAGTGATCCTCGGCCTCCCCGTATCTGAAGTGCGCTTCAAGCGCTGGCGCGGTGAGGCTCAAGATCCGCTTGTCTTCCCTGAGCAGATCGAGTCCCTGCAACTGCAAAGCGCAACTCAGGCCCTGACCCAAGAGGTCGAGGATCGGATCAGCGGGGCCTGGCGGGAAACGATTCGGATTGGCAATCGGCCGCTCGCTGCCCTCGACAGTGCCGAGGCGCAGGCGCGCTGGATCGGCCTGCCTTGGCTGCGTCGACCGATCCAAAAGCAGCTCGGGGCGCAGCTTCTCGGCGGCGGCGCAGTCAGCGCCGGGCAATGGACTCACGGCGTCATTGACTGGACGCTCGGCGGGGGTGCCAACTACGAGCTGGCGCTCCGCTTCGCCGAGCCGTACTTCGACAACGAGGCCGCCGATCGCATTCTCTCCGCCATCACCGACTGCGACCCGACCAAAAGTCGCAAGCAGCGGGTGGCCTCGCTTGCCGCCGAGGCTTGGGACCTCCTCTCTGAGGAGATGCTGCGGCGCATGATCGCTGAGCTCCCCCCGGCTGCTGGCATTTCCTCGCCGGCCTCCGAGAGCCGGGTGGTATGGGCGGCCTATGCGATCCGCCTCACCGAGGAGTGGTTTGCCCACTACCGAGAGCTAGATCCCGAACTGCAGGCAGCACTCCTAGACACTCTTGACCCCAGCGCCATCAGGCACTTCGATCGCGAGATGAAGATGACGATGTACCGGGCGCTCGGCGATGACGAGCGCCTGCTCGGCGATAGCGGTCGCCTTCTGCCCTTCGCCGCTGCACTGGCCCCCCAGCGCGAGTGGGATCGGTTGCGCCGCCTCCTCGAGGACCCGAGCCCAAAGTACACGCGAGTGATCAGTCGCCTGCGAACCGAGAGACCTGAGATCGTCAGCTCCGCGGTGGAAGCGAGGACCCTTTCTGCCCTGGTCGAGTCGCTGCGCGAGCAATCAGAAGAGGCGCGGCGCGGCACCACGGCACTCGGCGGCGCCGGCCCCCGGATCGAACTGGGTCGCTTCCTGTCGGTCTGCGAGAAACCGGACCGCGCTGCGATTCAGCTACTCATCCAAACGGCGATCGACCCGACGCTTCCATCCCCCTACCTGCGGGAGGCTCGCCAAGGTCTTGTTTTTGTGAGACGAGCCGGGCGGCTGCCGGTGAGCGGTCTGCGAGCGCTTCGCTCAGCCCCTGAATCAGAACCCGCCCCCCACCCCGAAGATGCCAGCCCCGCTCTCTTGCGCGCCTTCCTTCTCCTCGTCTGTGCTGAGCGCAGCACCGGAGCCGAGCGCACTGAACTCGTTGCGATGGTCCGCTCACCCGAGGAACGGGTCCGGGTGATCGCTGCCAGCGCCTGCGCCGAGGCCCTCTCCCATGCGAAGGACGAGGGCCTGGCCTGGGCGCTCGTAAGCGGCCTCTTCGATCCCTCGCCGGCGGTCTGCGGAGCCGCGCTCGCCGGACTACCCTCCCTAGATCTTGGCTATCCCGCAGCGGCCGATGTTGCGTGGCAGCGACTGCCAGCGCTCTTTGAACAGAGCACGCGTGCCGTGCGGGCCGAAATCGTCCATGCCCTTGGAGCAACGCCGACGCGTGGCGCCTCCCAGCGTCGTTGGCGCGCCGAGCTCCTAAGGCAGGCGCGGCTAGATCGTTCCTGGCAGGTGCGTGACGCCGCCGCACAAGTCGAGAAGCGTTCCCGCTGATCCAGCTTTTGGAGGGACGATCGCTCGAGGGCGGGGCCCTTCCGGGCTGAAGGGAAGGTGAAGGGAAGGTGGTAGGGGTGAACAGACCTTCTTGCACCCTCGTTGACTCCGGTTGACGCGAGCAGGATTCGAGGAACCTTTGAGCGAACCAACCGCCCACAGAGCCGAATTTAGCTCTCTAGATCGCGCCGCACGTCAAACGCGCCCGACAGGATTTGAACCTGTGACCTTCGGTTTCGTAGACCGACGCTCTATCCAGCTGAGCTACGGGCGCGAGCGGCCGGTTGGGGCCGGCGGATTAGCGAGATTAGTGGATGCGGGGCGGTTTTAGGCGAGTCGGGCGTCGAGGGTGATCTCCGGCACGCCGGCCAGGGCCCGGGAGACGACGCAGCCGTCTTTGGCTTTCTCGGCGTAGGAGCGGAAGGTGGGTTCGTCGAGGCCGGGGACGGAGCCCTCGACGGAGAGGTCGATCTTGGCGATGGTCGGGAGGTTGTCGACGATCCGGAGGTGGACGCGGGCCTCGGCCTTGAGGGACTCCGGCGGGTGGTCGGCTTCGGTGAGGACGAGGCTCAGGGCCATCGCGAAGCAGCCGGCGTGGGCCGCTCCGATCAGCTCCTCGGGGTTGGTCCCGGCGCCCTCCTCGAAGCGGGAGCCGAAGGAATAGTTGCCCTCGAAGACGCCGTCGCCCACCTTGACCGTGCCGCTGCCGCCTTTGAGGTCCCCCCGCCACTCCGCGCTGCCGTTCCTCGTCGCCATGCTCGCTCCCTTCGGTTGGGTTTGCGAGGTGCAGCTACCCGGTTTGGGCGGTCCCATCCTCCTCGGCGTAGGCAGCAAGCAGCTTCTGCTCCCCCTCCTTGTCCGGGAAGCGGGTGGCGACGAGGAGGGCGCCCAGGGCGATGGCGACGATCCCCGCCACGTAGGCCCAGGTGTCCCCCTGCAGGAAGGCGCCGCGGGCGCCTTCGACGATCGCCTCGGCGTAGCGGGGGTGCTGTTCGGCGACCGCGGCGGCGCTCGAGAAGGACTTCGTCAGCTCGCTTTCGACGCTGCTGGAGACCGAGTGCGGCGAGGAGGCGACCGCCGCGGCCGCCGCCGCCGCGTAGCCGGCGGTCAGCAGGGCCCCGAGGATCGACTGCATGATCGCCCCGCCCAGGTCGCGCTGCAGGTCGGCCGTCGCCGAGGCCATCCCCGCCCGGCGCACCGGGACGGAAGCGGTCAGCGAGTGCGAGGCCGGGGTGCCGGCGAAGCCGACGCCGACGCCGACCAGCAGGTAGCCGAGGCCGACGTGCCAGTACTGGGCGTTCTCGTCCCAGAGCAGGAGCATGACCAGGAAGCCCGCGAGGATGAAGGCGTAGCCGACCAGCAGGGTGAAGCGCGCGCCACGCGTCTCGACCAGGTGCGCCGAGCGGGGCGCGACGAGGACCATGCCCACCACCCCCGGGAGGATCGCCATCCCGGCGTCGAGGGTGGAGTACTCGAGTACGTTCTGCAGGTACTGCTGGCCGATGAACATCGCCGCCATCAGCGAGCCGAAGACGATGATCCCGGCGCAGGCGGCGACCCAGAAGATCCGCCGGCCGGCGACCTCGAGGTCGAAGAGTGGCGAGGACACCCGCCGCTGGCGCAGGTAGAAGGCGACGAGCGAGGCGAGGGCGAAGACCGCGAGCCCGGCGGCCGCGGCGCCGGCTCCCGGCACCGGCGCGAAGTTGATCGCCAGGACGAGGGCGGCGACCATCAGCACCGAGAGGATGCCGCCGAGGTTGTCGACCCGGTCGGAGGTCTCGTTGACGTGGGCCGGGATGAAGCGCCAGGCGAGGTAGAGGGCGACGAAGGCCAGGGGCAGGGTGACGAAGAAGACCGAGTCCCAGTCGAACTGCTCCAGCAGCGCGCCCGAGACCAGCGGCCCGAGCGCCGAGATCCCTCCCCCGAGCGCCGACCAGAGCGCGATCGCCTTGGTCCGCTCGGGGCCGCTCCAGAGCGCGGTGATCAGCGCCAGCGTGGTCGGGAAGGCCATCCCGGCGGCGAGGCCGCCGACAAGGCGGGCCCCGAAGAGGACCGGGATCGAGGGCGCGAAGCCGGCGACCAGCGAGGCCGGGATCGCCAGCGCCGTGCCCGCCAGCAGCATCTGCTTGCGCCCGTGCGCGTCGCCGAGCGCCCCCAGGTAGAGGACCGAGGCGGCGAGGCCGAGCGAGTAGCCGACGGCGACCAGGTTGAGCCCCGTCTGGCTCGCGTCGAAGGCCTTGCCGATGTCCGGCAGGGCGACGTTGGCGACCGCGAGGTTGAGGTTGGCGACCGCGGCGACGGCGATCAGCGAGGCCAGCACGAGACCCGCGCGCTGGGGAGCCGACGAGCTCGCCGCGGGCACCGGTGCGCTAGCGGTCGAGCTCATCGATCCAAACCCTATTCGCCACGCCAGCGCATAGTCTGCGCGGGTGACGAAGTGGGCGGTACTCGGAGTTCTCTCCGCGGCGCAGTTCCTGATGGTCCTCGACCAGGCGGTGATGAACGTCGCGATCAGCCAGCTGGTCGAGGACTTCGACACCACGGTGACGACGATCCAGATGGTGATCGCCCTCTACGCGCTGGTGATGGCCGGGCTGATGCTGACCGGCGGCAAGCTCGGCGACATCTTCGGCCGCCGCCGCGTCTTCGCGATCGGGCTCGTCATCTACGGGATCGGCTCGGGGCTGACCGCCGCCTCCTGGAGCGTGCCGACGCTGATGCTCGGCTGGTCGATCCTCGAGGGAATCGGCGCCGCTCTGGTCCTGCCGGCGCTGGTCGCGCTCGTCGCCGGCACCTACCGCGACCGCGACCGCGCCGTCGCCTACGGGGTGCTCGGCGGAGTCGCGGGCGCCGGGATCGCCGTCGGCCCGATCCTCGGCGGCTGGGTCACCACCGACTTCACCTGGCGGCTCGTCTTCGTCGGCGAGGTCTTGGTCGCGATCGGCATCCTGCTCGGCACCCGGCTGATGGCAGAGCCCGAGCGCGAGCCGGGCCGGCCGGTCCTCGACTGGGTCGGCGGCGTCCTCTCGGCCACCGGCCTGGGGGTGCTCGTCTTCGGCATCCTGCAGGCGAGCAACTGGGGTTGGCTGCTGCCGCGCAGCTCCCCCGTCACCCCCTTCGGGTTCTCGCTGACGCCGTTCGTGATCGCCGCAGGCGCCGTCGTCCTCGCCCTGTTCGTCGCCTGGGAGCGCCGGCGCGACGAGCGCGGAGAGGAACCGCTGCTGCACCTCGACCTGCTGAAGATCGCCCCGCTGCGCGGCGGGGTGGCGATGTTCCTCGCCCAGAACCTCGTCCTGATGGGGATCTTCTTCACGATCCCGCTCTACCTGCAGATCGTCCAGGGCCTCGACGCGCTGGAAACCGGGGTCCGGATGCTGCCCACCTCGGTCGGCCTCTTCGTCAGCGCGATCGTCGGCTCCGGCCTCGCCTCGCGCTTCGCGCCGAGGCCGCTGGTCCGCACCGGCCTCGCCCTCGTCTTCGTCTCCACCCTGCTGCTGATGGGGACGATCGAGCCCGAGCTCGACAACGCGCCGTTCCTGGTCGCGATGGGCGTGCTCGGGGTCGGCATGGGCCTGGTCGTCTCCCAGCTCGGCAACGTCGTCCAGTCCACGGTCGCCGACCGGCAGCGCAGCGAAGCCGGCGGCCTCCAGTACACCGCCCAGCAGCTCGGCTCCTCGCTCGGCACGGCGTTCCTCGGCGCGATCGTGATCACCGGCCTGATCGCCGCCTTCAGCGGCAACATCGCCGACGATCCGCAGGTCTCCGACCGGGTCCGGGAGCAGGTCGAGGTGCAGCTCAGCGCCGGCGCCAGCTTCGTCGCCTCCGACGAGGTCCGCGCCGCCGCCGCGGCCGAGCGCCTCTCTCCGCGGACCACCGACGCGCTCGTCTCCCACTACGAGGACGCGCAGCTGGAGGCGCTGAAGCTGGCCTTCCTCGTCGCCGCGCTGCTGGTGCTCGCGTCCTTCTGGTCGACGCGGCGGCTGCCGGCAGAACGCCTCACCGCCTGATGGAAGCGGGGAACCAGCGGCTCGCCCTCCTGCTGGCGATGGCGATGTTCGTCTTCGTGATCGACACCTCGCTGATGAACGTCTCGATCTCGGCGGTCGTCCGCGACCTCGACACCAGCGTCAGCGGCGTCCAGTCGGCGATCGCGATCGAGGCGCTGGTCTCGGCCGCCTTCATCCTGATCGGCAGCAAGCTCGGCGACCTCTTCGGCCGCAAGCGGGCCTACGTGGTCGGCCTGCTGCTGTACGTCTCGGGCGCGCTCTCGATGGTGGTCGCCCAGAGCCTCGCCCCGATCATCGTCTTCTGGGCGGTGATCGGCGGGCTCGGCGCCTCGCTCTACATGCCGGCGATGCAGTCCCTGATCCACGGGAACTTCGAGGGCAGGGCGCAGACGAAGGCCTATGCCCTGGTCGGCGCCTCGGCGGCGATCGCCGCCGCGATCGGGCCCCTGCTCGGCGGGTTCCTGACCACCTACCTCTCCTGGCGGGTCGGCTTCATGCTCGAGGCGGTGGTGATCGTCGTCGTCCTGCTCGGCAGCAGGCGACTGCTCGTCGACGTTCCCTACACGGGCGCGAGGCGCGTCGACCGGGTCGGTTCGGCCCTCTCCGTCCTCGGCATGGGCGGCCTCGTGCTCGGGGTCCTGGCCTGGCAGGAGGGCGCCGAGTCGGTCGGGGCGCTGCTGGCGATCGGGCTGGCCGCGATGGCCGCGCTCGTCCACTGGCTCCGACGCCGCAAACGAGAGGGAAAGCCAACCCTGCTCGACCCGGACATCTTCAGGTCGAAGATCTTCAGCTTCGGAATCTCCCAGGGCGTCCTCCAGCAGGTGGCCCTGGGCGGGCTGCTGATCGCGCTGCCGATCTACCTGCAGATGGTGCTCGAGTACAACGCGATGGAGGCGGGCCTGTCCCTGGCGCCGCTCTCGCTGACGATGTTCGGGGTCGCGGTCGTCGCCGGCAAAAGAGCCGGGAGGCGTCGTCCCGCCAGCCTGATTCGAGCCGGGTTCGCCCTGCTGCTCCTCGCACTGGTGCTGCTGATCCCGATCGTCCCCAGGGCGGACACGGGCTGGTCCCTCGCGGCGCCGCTGATCCTCGCGGGAGCCGGCTTCGGACTCCTGGTCTCGCAGCTCAACGGCTACACGCTGGCGTCGATACCCGAGGAGCGAGCCGGAGAGGCCGCCGGCATCAACTCGGCAACCGGGTCCTTCGGCCTCTCCCTGGGACTGGCCTTCGCCGGGGCGGTGATGCTCGCCGCCCTCTCGATCGCCTTCACCGAGAAGGCCGAATCGAGCCAGGTCCTCGCTCCGGCGGAGCAGCAGCGCGTCGCCGACGCCCTGGAGGACGACGCGCAGTTGATGAGCAATGCCCAGCTCGAAGAACTGCTCGTCGATCAGCCCGCCGACGTCCGCGACGAGATCGTCAGCATCAACGAGGACGCGCGTCCCCTGGCCCTGCAGGTGGCGCTCCTGATTCCGCTCCTTGCCGCCCTGATCGGGCTGCTCAGCTCGTTCCGCATGATGCGCCTGCCGGACCCCGCGCCCCCGCGGGCAGGCGCCGCCCCTTAGCGCGGCCGGATGCTCAGGCGGGCTTGTCTTTGAGCCGCACGTGCCAGTGGATGACCGCGGTGGCGACCAGCTGGCCGTCCTTGTCGGTCAACTCGACCTCGCAGGGGAACTCGACCTTGCCCTCGGCGTCGAGGGTGGCCAGCGCCTGCGCGGCGTCCATCCCCAGCGTGCCCTTCGCGGTGATCGCCCCGTGGGCGACCTTCAGGTAGTCGATCTCGGCCGACTTGGCGAGCGGCGTGACGTCGCCCATGCGGACCGCGAAGGCACCGACGAAGGCCGCACCCGAGGCCGTCTCGGCGGCGGTGAAGAGGGCGCCCGCGTGCTGCGAGCCGACGTGGTTGTTGAGCTCCTGCCGGCGCGGCAGGACGACGGTCGCCTCGCCCGGTCCGACCGCGGCGATCTCGAGGCCGAGGTACCCGGCGAAGGGCACCGCCATCGTCATCCCCTTGGCGATCGCGTCGAAGTCGACGTTCGGCATTCCCGGCATCGCCGCAGCCTACCTGGGCTCAGCGGCCCTCGAAGGTGGCGTGGCCGGGGCCGCCGTGCTCGAGGAAGGTCTGGACGGCGTTCTGCAGGTCCTCGGTCGCGAACAGCTCGGCGGCTTCGGTCCGCACCGCCTCGTCAGCGGCCGGGATCCCGCCTTCGCGGAAGCGGCGGAGGATGTGCTTGGTCATCGCGTGCGCCTTGGTCGGTCCCGCGGCCAGCTCCTGCGCCAGCTTGCGCGACGCCGCCTCGAAGTCGTGGTCCTCGTAGAGCAGGTTGACCACGCCCCAGCGCTCCATCTCCTCGGCGGAGAAGATCCCGCCCGACATCACGAAGTGGCGGGCGCGGCCGCTGCCGGCGCGCTCGGCCAGCCGCTGGGTGCCGCCCATCGACGGCGTCAGCCCGACCACTTTCTCGACCAGGCCGAACTTCGCCTTCGGCGAGGCGACGATCAGGTCGCAGGCGAGCGCCAGCTCGAAGGCGGCGGTCAGGGTCAGGGCGTGGGCGGCGAAGACGACCGGCGCCGGCAGCGTTTCGACCCTGTCGATCATCTCCAGCAGCTCGGTCCACAGCGCGCTCCCCTGCTCGGGGTTCAACCCGGCGAAGACGTGGACGTCGACGCCGCCGGAGACGGCGCGGCCCTCGGCGCGGATCAGCAGCGCCCGCGGCGGATCGGCGGCGACCTCGTCGACCGCCGCGCGCAGGTCGTCCATCATCCGCTGGTCGAAGAGGTTCAGCGGCGGGCTGTCGAGGGTGATCGTCGCGAGGCCGTCCTCGCGCTCCAGCCTCGCTGCCGGGTTGGCGCTCATAGCTTCGGCACCCTATGGACCTCGAACAGGTTGGTGCCCAGTTCCTGCCCGTCGAGCCCGGCGGTGATCGCGACGAGGTCGCCCGGCGCGGCGATCCCGCGCTCGGCGGCAACGCCTGCGCAATGGCCGAGCAGGCTGCGCAGCTCGGTCCCGAAGTCGCTCTGCACGGCGGTGATGCCGAAGAGGACGCTGACCCGGCGCACCGTCTCTATATAAGGGGAGACCGCGAGCACCGGCACGTTCGGCCGGTGGGCGGAGACGAGCCGGGCGGTGCGACCGGTGTTGGTCGGGACCACCACCGCCTTCAGCCCGAGCCGGTAGACGGCGCCGACCGCGCTCTGCGCGACCGAGTCGGCGACGTCCTGGGTCGCCTGGTCGGTGCGGCTGACGAGCCACTCGCCGTAGGGCAGGTCGGGCTCGGTGGCGCGGGCGATCCGGTCCATCACCCGCACCGCCTCGACCGGGTTCTGGCCGACCGCGGTCTCCTCGGAGAGCATCACCGCGTCGGTGCCGTCGTAGATCGCGTTGGCGACGTCGGTCACCTCGGCCCGGGTCGGGCGTTTCGCGGTCACCATCGAGGCCAGCATCTGGGTGGCCGTGATCGCCGGTTTCGAGACCCTGCCGGCGGCCCGGATCAGCCGCTTCTGCTCGATCGGCAGCTGCTCAAGCGGCACTTCGATCCCGAGGTCGCCGCGGGCGACCATGATCCCGCCGCTGGCGACGCGGACGATCTCCTCGATGTTCTCCGCCGCCTCCTGGCGCTCGATCTTGGCGATCACCGGGATCCGGGAGCCGAGCTCCTTCAGCCGCGCCTCGACCGGCAGCAGGTCGGCGGCGGTGGAGACGAAGGAGACCGCCAGCAGGTCGACGCCGTTCTCGACCGCGAACTCGACCCAGTCGAGGTCGGTGCCCGTCGTCGCCGGCAGGTCGATCCCGCCGGGGATGTTCATCCCCTTATGCGAGGAGAGGGTCCCGCCGACCTCGACCTCGGCGCCGACGCCCGCGTTCTCCTTGTCGCCGACCCGCAGCCGGATCGCACCGTCGGCGAGGTAGACGAGCTGGTCCTGCTCGAGGTCGGACACCCCGGCCCAGGAGACCGGGATCGTGCCGCCCTCGCCCACGACCTCCTCCGGGGTGAGGGTGACGTGCATCCCCGTCTCCAGCTCGGCGACGTCGCCGCGCAGCGAGCCGATCCGCAGCTTCGGCCCCGGCAGGTCGCCGAGGATCGCCACCTCGTACCCGACCCGCTCGGCGGCGGCCCGAATCGCCCCGATCGTCTCCGCCTGCCGCTCGGGCCCGGAGTGGGAGAAGTTCAGCCGGAAGACGTCGGCGCCGGCCGCGACCAGCTGCTCCAGCACCGCCGGCTCCCAGCTCGCGGGACCGACGGTGGCGATGATCTTGGTGCGGCGGCCGTTGTGGTCGCCCGAGGTCGCTGCGCTGTTCGGTGACATCGGGGGTGACTGTAGACGCCGGGCGCGGCGGGGCTCATCGCGGACGCAGGTGCCGCCGGAGGAACTCGATCTCGTCGGCGACGACGGCCTCGTGCTCGGGACCGTCGTAGACGTCGAAGTGGTCGACGCCCGGATACGTCCGCAGCTCGCCGCGCGGCGCCCGGCGGGCGGCCCGGATGGCGGGGCCGGGCGCCGCCACCCGATCGGCCTCCCCGACGCACACCAGCCAGGGGCAATGAAGGCGTCGCGCGTGCCGAACGTGGTCGAAGGCGAGCGGCGCGGTGAGCAGCCAGCGCGACGACGCCCGGTTGCGCCAGCGCGAGTCCTCGCCGCTCGCGACGACCCGGCGCCAGCCGTCCTCGCCACCGGGGGCGTTGATGAACGCGGCCTCGCCCGGCTGGCCGACGGCCGGCAGGTGCCGGTCCCGGAGCGCCGCGCCGATCATCCGCGCCTGCACGCGGAACGGCGACCGATGCGCCTGGGACATCGTCAGGAACGGCACCTGGCTGATCGCGGCAGCCACCTTGGGATCGGCGGCCGCGGCGGCGAGGGCGTTGCCGCCGCCCATCGACGAGCCGAACGTCGCGACTCGATCCCGGTCGACGCCGTCGAGACCGCGAACGTGGTCGATCGCCGCGGCCCAGTCCGCGAGCTGGCGCCGCGGCTCGAACCGGTCCGGCTCTCCCCCGCTCTCGCCGAAGCCCCGATGGTCGAACACGAGTGCAGCGATCCCCGCCGCCGCGAACCTCTCCGCGAACCCGCCAAGCCGGTCGCGCCGGGTCCCCGTCAAACCGTGCGCCATGACGATCGCCGGCGACCTCGCCGCCGCCGTCGCGCTCGGAAAGAGCCACGCGACGCAGCGCTCCCCCTGCGACTCGAACGAAATCTCCTCGCGTTCCATGCCTCAAGAACGAGCCTGGAACCGAGAACGTGAGATCGGCCCGAAAGGAAAGCTCCGGCAGGCAGCGGAGAGGGAGGGATTCGAACCCTCGAGAGAGCTTGCGCCCCCTACTCGCTTAGCAGGCGAGTGCCTTCAGCCACTCGGCCACCTCTCCACGTGCGCGCCCGGCGCGCTGCGGACGATTGTAGGTACTGACGGGGAACGACGGGGATAGGCTGGCGCCGTGTCCGCTCCCCCTTCCCAGAGCCACGAGCGCTACGAGCGGGTCTTCGCGGACGTCGAGGCGCCGTTCGCGTTCGTCGACCTGGAGGCGATGTGGGCGAACGCCGACGCGATGCTCGAGCGGTCGGCGGGGAAGCGGGTGCGGGTGGCGTCGAAGTCGATTCGCTGCCGGGCGCTGCTGGAAGCGATCCTGGCGCGGGACGAGCGCTTCCAGGGGCTGATGACCTACACCCTGCCGGAGACGCTGTGGCTCGCCGAGCAGGGGTTCGAGGACCTGCTGCTCGCCTACCCGACCGCCGACCTCGGGGCGCTGGAGGATCTGGCGCTGCGCTCGGCGGCCAACCCGGAGGGGGCGCCGATCGTGATGGTCGACTGCGTCCGCCACCTGGAGATGGTCGAGTCGGTGCTGGGCAAGGGAGCGCCGCCGCTGCGGGCCTGCATCGACGTCGACGCCAGCTGGTGGTGGCTCGGCGGCCGGGTCAAGATCGGGCCCAAGCGCTCGCCGATCCACTCGGTCGAGCAGGCGGTCGAGCTGGCGCGGGAGATCGAGAAGCGGCCGCAGATCGAACTCGACGCGCTGATGGCCTACGAGGGCCAGATCTCCGGGGTCGGCGACCTGCCGCCGGGCCAGCGCCTGCGCGGCGCCGCGATCCGCTTCATGCAGAGGCGCTCGGCAAGTGAAATCGCCGAGCGGCGGGGGGCGATCGTCGCCGCGCTGAGCGAGTTCGTCGAGCTGGAAATCGTCAACGGCGGCGGCACCGGCAGCCTCGAACTGACCGCGGCCGAGGCGGCGGTGACCGAGGTCACGGCCGGCTCGGGCTTCTACGCCCCAGTCCTCTTCGACCACTACAGCCGCTTCGACCTCACCCCGGCGGCGGCCTTCGCCCTGCCGGTCACCCGCAAGCCGTCGGACTGGGTGGCGACGGCGCTCGGCGGCGGCTACCTCGCCTCCGGCCCCGGCAATCCCGGCCGCCTGCCGGCCCCCTGGCTGCCCGCGGGCCTGGGGTTCGACGACGAGGAGGGCGCCGGCGAGGTGCAGACGCCGCTGGTCGGCCGCCCGGCCGCGGACCTCGACGTCGGCGACCGGGTCTACCTGCGCCACGCCAAAGCCGGCGAGCTCTGCGAGCGCTTCGAGACCCTCTACCTGGTCGAAGGCGACGCGATCGTCGACCAGGTCCCGACCTACCGCGGCGACGGCAAGGCGTTCCTCTGATCAGGCCCCGAGGACGCGCTCGGTGTACTCGTTGGCGAAGGTGCGGTTCGGGTCGAGGGTGTCCCGCGCGCGCTGGAACTCGTCCCAGGCCGGGTAGCGCGACGCCAGGCTCGCCGCCGTCTGGAAGTGGCGCTTGCCCCAGTGGGGGCGACCGCCGTAGTCGTCCATGATCGCCTCGACCGCCTCGAAGTACGGCCGCCACTCCATCCCCCGGTACTGGTGGACGGCGACGTAGGCGGTGTCGCGCTCGTGGGATGGACTGAGGCAGGCGTCGTCGCCGGCGGCGACGCGCATCTCGATCGGGAAGAAGACCGGGAACCGGTGCGAGCGCACCCACTCGATCACCCGCCGCACCGCCTCCGGCCCCGACTCGCGCGGCACCCCGTACTCCATCTCCGTGAACCGCACCCGGCGCTCGTTGACGAAGACCCGGTCGCTGCGGTCGCTGGTGCGGCTGCCGGAGGCGAGGCGGCCGGCCAGGCGGGCCAGCGCCGGAATCGTCCGCGGCAGCCTCTTCCCCGTCCCGGCCAGCAGACCGAGGGCCCAGTTCTCGAGGACGACGTCGTTGAGGTAGGCGGCGGCGCGCCCCCGCGGCTTCGGCGCCCCGTCGATCCGGTTGCGCTCGAGCACCAGGGCCGAGTCGTCGTAGGGGAAGGTAAAGAGCTCGAAGTGCTCGTTGGCGTCGGCCCGCTCGGCGAAGGAGTCGAGGACCTCCTCGCGCGGCTGGGGCGAGTCGACCCGCAGCAGGTCGAAGGCGGGGACGCAGCGCAGGGTGACGGCCGAGATCGCCCCCAGCGCCCCCACCCCGACCCGCGCTGCCCGCAGCAGCTCCGGGTGGGTGCCGGCGCTGAGGTGGCGGACACTGCCGTCGGCGAGGACCAACTCCAGCCCCTCGACCTGGGCCGAGATGTTGCGCAGCCGGGCGCCGGTGCCGTGGGTCCCGGTCGAGATCGCGCCGGAGATCGTCTGGCTGTCGATGTCGCCGAGGTTCTCCATCGCCAGGCCGAGCCCGGCCAGCTCCTCGTTCAGGTCGGCCAGGCGGGTGCCGCCGGCGACCTTGACGAGGCCCGAATCGGGGTCGGCGTCGAGCACTCCGCTCAGCCCGCCGAGGTCGATCATCGTCCCCTCGGTCATCGCCGCTTCGGTGAAGGAGTGCCCGGCGCCGGCGACCTTGACCCGCTGCCCCGCCGCGGCGGCGGCGGCGATCGCCGCCGCCAGCTCCTCGCGGCTGCCGGGGTGCTCCAGCCGCGCCGGCCGGCAACGCTGGTCGCCCGCCCAGTTGACCCACTCGCCGCTCGCCGCCCGGCGCCGCCGTGCCATCGACCGAGCCTAGCCCGCCGCCGCCTGCAGCTCGCCGCCCGGCTGCATCACCCGGTAGGCGTAGAGGACCGTCGCCAGCAGCAGTGCCGCGATGGTGAGGCTCGGGAGGGCGTTGCCGGTGAGGCTGGCGACAACCCCGCCACCCACGCCGCCGATCACCTGGCCGGAGGCCCAGCCCATGTTGGAGAGGCCGGCGGCGAACCCCTGGTGCAGGCTGCTCGACTCGGCGACGTCGGAGATCAGGGTCAGCGCCGGCGCGAAGCAGAGCCCGGCGCCGAGCGAAGTGAGGATCAGGGCCGCGAGGACCCCGCCGAGGGAGGCCGCGATCGCCACCCCGGCCATCGCCACCGCGCAGACCGTCAGGCCGCTGACGTAGGGCAGCCGGCGGCCGACCCGATCCGAGATCCGGCCCGCCAGCGGCGCCAGCCCCGCCTCCATCGCGGCGCCGACGATGAAGCCGCCGGCGATCACCCCGTGGCCGCCGCCGAGCTCGTCGATCCGCAGCGGCACCAGCACCTCGATCGCGCCGAACATCACCGAGGGCACGCCGACGAAGGCCGCCGCCTCCAGGACTGGTCGGCTGACGAGCGTCGCCATCACCTCGCGCAGGCTCTGCTCCTCGGGCGCGCGGGTCTCGGGCAGGCGGGAGGCGGCGATCGAGAGCAGGATCGTGATCACGAGCACCGAGCTGAAGACCGGCCCGGTCCCGACCGAGCCGGCGATCGCGCCGAGCGCGGGGCCGAGCAGCGCCCCCGCCACCGCGGTGCCGAGGGCGGTGCCGATGATCGAGCCGCGTCGCTCCTCCGGCGCGGCGGTGATCAGCCAGGTCAGGGCCCCCGACCAGATCAGCGCGCCGGCGATCCCCTGGATGAAGCGAGCGCCGTCGAGCAGGAGGATCTGCTCGGCGAAGCCGAAGACGACGCTGGAGACGCCGAGCAGCAGCAGGCCGTAGATCACCGTGCGGCGGGGGCCCATCCGGCTGGCGACGAAGCCGGCGGGCAACGACCCCAGCAGGGTCCCGGCGGCGTAGGCGGCGGAGAGGATGCCGGCTTCGGCCTTGCTGAGGCCGAGGTCCTCGACGTACTCGGGAAGCAGGGGCGCGATTGCCGCAAAGAAGGCGACGTCGAAGAAGATCATCGCCGAAGCCAGGATGAGCAGCCTGCGCACCCCTGCATACAATCAGTGGGAGCAACCTGAGCGCTCTGGAGGGGTGGCAGAGCGGTTGAATGCGGCGGCCTTGAAAGCCGTTAGGCCGCGTAAGCGGTCTCGTGGGTTCGAATCCCACCCCCTCCGCCAAAGCCTCAGAGCGGGCTCGACGGGACCGCCGCCTCCTTGCCGGCGGGGCTCTGGAAGCCGGCGAAGGCGAAGG
Organism: Solirubrobacterales bacterium; assembly: GCA_035712025.1. Classification (GTDB taxonomy): domain Bacteria; phylum Actinomycetota; class Thermoleophilia; order Solirubrobacterales; family 70-9; genus VAYN01. The sequence continues at coordinate 4,901 of DASTBO010000025.1, read as the reverse complement.
TTGTATGGATCGGCGCTCCGCCGCTGTGGCGCAGGCGCTCGGCGGCTTCGAGCTTGATCTCAGCCGCTCGCCGGCGCAGCTCGAACAGGTCGCCCGCGAATTCTTTCCAGCCCTGCTCGTCCAACCTCAGCGGCACCCAGGTGAGGTGGCTGTCGTCCCTGGCGTCGAGCGTGCCGCTGACGAGCGCCGCGTAGCTGCGGCGGAAGAAGTCGAAGAAGACCGCCGGCCCGTCCTGCGGGTGGTTGTTCGGCGGGCTCTCGAAACCGGCCAGCGCCACGGTGGCGGCGCTCCGCCGCGCTCCCTCCCGGCGGGCGCGGACCTGCGCTTCGGCTTCGAGGCTCAGCGACCGCTGCAGCGCCGCTTCCAGCAGCTGCATCAGCTCCTTCCAGCCCTGCTCGTCGAGATCGAGCAGCTCGTTGTGGAAGAGGTCGACGCCGCGGTCGCGCAGCGTGTCGGCCCGCCAGGCTTTCCCGTACCGCTGCAGCAGGTCCCGCAGGGTGGCTTCGGTGACGCCGTGCTGCTGGTGCGGCGCCAGCTTCGCGAATTCCGCGTCGACGATCACGGCCTGGCGGATGGCGACGTAGTAGTGCCGCGTCAGGCCGCGGACCCGCTTCTTCCTGGATACCCGCAGATACCCCTCCTTCTCGAGCTGCTGGAAGTAGTAGCTGGAGTTCGCGAGCTGCATCTCTTCCCGCGCGGCGAACTCCGTCGGCGACGTCTCCTCCTCGGTGCAGGCGGCAACGACCCGAACCCGGAGCGACCGTCGAAAAGCCTTCACCGGCTCCTTTGGGCACGTCGATCGGCCCATGTTCCCCTCCTCCCGTCGTCCGGCGGCCGACTCTTGCCCTGCGGCCGTCCGGTCCCCCGAACCTAGATCGCGCTCGCTCATAAAGGAAGGGAAAAGCGATCTGACTTATGAATACAGTTAAATTGATTACTTAATTACAATTTACCTTCTTACAAACTACAAGGAGGTAGACGACATGAAGGCCACTGGCCTCGGCTCCACCGTTCCGATGGTGAGCATTCGGAAGTCGGCGTAGCCCGACCAGCGCCCCGGGCCGAGTCGGCCCGGCTCGGGGACCGCGCGCCGCAGGCAGGAATGCGCCATGGGCGGACGAACGAGCAAGCCATGGAGAAGGCGGACAGGCGCGCCCACGAGCGCGCGGCTTGGGTGGGGCGCGCGGAGAGGATGAGGGACGCCTTCGGCCTGGTCCTGGCGCTCGTGCTCCTCACCTACGTGCTCGCCTCGCTGCTCGACAACCGTGGCTGGTCGGCTGTGGTGCTGATCCTGGCCACGAGCACGACCTCGGTCGTCGCCCTGGTCAGTGCCCACGCCAAAGCGGGATTCGTCCGCGCCGCCGCCTGGCTCTCGGCGCTGACCGTCCTCCTGGCCGTGGGCGCCGCCGCGACCGACGAGCTGGCGCTGCTGAACGTGGCTTCGGTCGTCCAGATCAGCATCCTCGCGGCGGCGATGGCGGCCGTCCTCAAGCGGGTGATCGCGAGCGCCGCGGTCGACTCGCGCACGATTCTCGGCGCGATCAGCATCTACGCCGTGCTCGGGATCGTCTTCACCTTCGCCTACGGGACGATCGACCGGCTCCAGGACAGCCCCTTCTTCGAAGGCGTCGTCCACCCCGAGGGGAGCGATTTCCTCTTCTTCAGCTACACGACGCTGACCACGACCGGGTACGGAAACCTCGTCCCCGGCGGCCAGCCGGGGCGGATGGTCGCCGGCCTGGAGATGATGATCGGCCAGATCTTCCTGGTCACCCTGGTTGCCGGGCTGGTCAGCCTCTGGCAACCGGGCGAGGCGCTGCGGCGGCGGCGCGAGCGGCGCGAAGGGCCAGGCGAAGGCGCCTGACGCCTTGCCGGCGCAGCGGCGCCGGCGCTTACCCCTCGTCGAGCTCGACCCGTTCGATCGTCTGCGCCTCGAGCGGCTTGTCGGAGGCGTCGGTCGGGACCGACTCGATCGCGTCGACGACGTCCATGCCGTCGATCACCTCGCCGAAGACGGTGTGCTTTCCGTCGAGCCAGGAGGCGGCACCGGTGGTGACGATGAAGAACTGGGACCCGTTGGTGTTGGGACCGGCGTTGGCCATCGCCAGCGCCCCGCGCACGACCTTGTGGTCGTTGAACTCGTCCTCGAAGGTGTAGCCCGGCCCGCCGCGGCCGGTGCCCTCGGGGCAGCCGCCCTGGATCATGAAGTCGGGGATCACCCGGTGGAAGACGAGCTGGTCGTAGAACCCGTCCGCGGAGAGCTTGCGGAAGTTCTCGACGGTTTTCGGCGCGTCCTCGTCGTGAAGCTCGAGCACGATCGCCCCGGCGCTGGTGTGAAGGGTCGCTTGCGACATGGCCGGAACCCTAGCTACCACGGACCTCGACCGTGACCGGCGCCGAGGAGCCGGGCGCGTAGGGCCAGCGCTCCTCCGCCAGGGCGGTGGCGCGGAGGCGGATCGCGGCCCGCCCGCTGACGTAGCGGAAGCGGTAGTGGGCGCGGAACCGACCGTGGTGGTCGCTGCGGGTGACGAGCACCGGGCGCCAGCGCCGGGTCTCCTCCTCCAGGTACTGGATCGCGATCAGCTTGCCGCGGCGAGGAATCGGCGCGCCCCGGCTGCTGACCTTGCCGCGGAGACGGACGACCTCCTCGGTGCGCAGCGCCCGCGGTGCCGCCCGCAGCGATACGCCGCTGCGCACCCGCAGCTCCAGCGGCTGGCGGCTCGACTCCTCAAGCCCGCCGTCGCCGCCGAAGACAACGCTCACCCGGCGCGACGGGCCGGGCGGCAGCCGCAGCTCGAACCCGCCCTGCGGACCGGTCGTCGCGGTGGCGACGCCGGCCGGGACGAGCGCCCCACGCGAGGGGCGGGAGACGACGCGGACCTCGCGGCCGCCGAGGCCGGCGCCGTCGGCGGCCCGGGTCAGGCGGCCGCTGAGGAGCGCGGGGGCGCCGAAGGGAACGGTCAGGGCGTCGCCCTGACCGTGGCCACCGCGGAGCCGCGCGAAGAGCCGCGACTTCGCCCGGGGGGCATGCGGGGCCGGCACCCGGCGGACCGCCATCTGGGTGCCGTCGGCATGCAGGCCGGTCGAGGCGGCGTTGCCGGCGGCGTCGGTGGCATCGGCGCGGAAGACGAAGCTGCCGAGACCCAGCTCGGGCATCGGCGCGACCAAGGTCGCTGCCCCGGCCTCGCCGCCGGGAGCCAGCTTGGTCGGCAGCTCGGTCCAGCTCGCCGCGTCGACGCGGCGGTAGAGAATCTGGCCCGAGCCCGGCCCGGAGTGCGCGTCGGCGACCTCCGCCCGGACCTGTCCCTGCGGCTCGCCGTCGGCGAAGGCGACCTCGGGTTTCAGATCGTCGAAGCGGAGCGGCACGGTCACCGCCGTGCTCGGGGCCTCGTTCCCGGCCTCGTCGCGCAGCCACAGCTGCAGCGAGTAGCTGCCGGCGGCGGGCACGCTGACATTGGCGAGAGCGCGCCGGTCGCGCCCGGCGGCGAAGCGAACGCCGCTGTCGTACCCGTTGCCGCCGACCAGCCGCCAGGGGGCGCCGGCGATCGGGCTCGCCGGGCCCTGGCCGGGGTTCTCCCAGGAGAGGTCGAAGTCGTCGACCCGGCGCCAGCCCTCGCCGCCGGCGACGGCGACCGTCTTGGGATGGGCGGGCGGGTTGTTGTCGATCAGGACCGTTCGCGACGGCGTGCAGGCGGCGTTGGCGGCAAAGTCCGTCGTGCAGTGGACAAGGGTGTGGGGGCCGTCGCTGAAGCTCGAGGTGGAGACGGCGTGGGTCTGCGAGACGGTCGTCAGGCAGGGCTGCATCCGCGTCCCCCGCCACTCGCCGCCGACCGAGACCATGGCGCAGGGGTACTCGGTGAGCCCGACCCGGGCGCCGTCGAGCCTGGTTTCGCCGAAGCGGACCCCGGCGCCGGCGTCGTAACCGGCGACGAGCAGCGACTGGGTGCCGCGCCGCCACCCACCGGCGACGAGATCGCCGCCGGTCATCCAGGCCCCCGGCGCGGTCGGGTCGTCGACGGTGATCGTCAGGCCACGCAGCGAAGACCAGGAGCCCTGGTCGAGCGCGCACCACTTCGACTCCGCCCGGGCGCACAGCAGGCGGTCTTCGAACGCGGCGACGGGCGCCGGGAATCCTCTGCTGAACTCGCGCAGGGCGGCGTCGGTGGAGCCGGCGGCCAGGAACGGTTCGAACCCGCCGCCCCAGTTGACGGCTCCGAGCCGCTGCTCGATCCCGTCGTGGAGGGCGTGCCACCAGGTCCCGCGCACGGCGGTGATCCCGGTCCCCGGCGGCGGCGTCCAGCGCCAGCGGGCGAAGCGGGTCCCGGTGACGGTGGCCTGCCCGTCGCGGGTGAGGCTCTTGACGTGGACGCCGGCGAACGGGTCGCCGCCCGGCGGCACGCAGTAGGCGTCGGGGCGGAACTTGGCGCCGCCGGTGGTGTCGGCCCAGCTTGCGTCGGCGCCGGCGTACCAGCCGCACTGGGCGACCCCGTAGCGGCCCGCCTCTGCCTTGGCCGCCCCCAGCAGCAGCACGCTCAGCGCCAGCAACAGCCCCAGCGCGACGGTTCGTCCCACGGCCAGCCTCGTCTCGAACATTCGGTCCTCCTCCACTCGGGTGCTTACCGAGGCCCAAGGGACCGGCGGGGGCAAACTCTCCCCCCTGCGCTCGCCCGAACCCGCGCCTTTGCGAGAATCGGACTCAATGTCTCTTCCCACGAACGATCAGATCACCGAGAAGCTGCGCGCCGTCATCGATCCCGAGCTGCGCCGCTCGATCGTCGAGCTCGGAATGGTCCGTGCCATCGACATCAACGAGCAGGGCGCCGTGAACGTCACGGTCTCGCTGACGACCCCCGGCTGCCCGATCAAAGGCCATTTCCAGACCGGCGTGACGAAGGCGGTGG
>DASTBO010000024.1:0-2432 GCA_035712025.1 Solirubrobacterales bacterium | reverse complement strand
TCTGCTTACTGCGGTTTTAACCGTCACGGGCTTCTCGCTTCTGGCTCTGCTTTCGGGGCGGCAATTCGCTTTACAGAGCCTTTATCTGGCCTTTACTTTACTTTTAGCCGCTTACTTACTTGACGTAAGTTATACCGGGTTCCGAGGACGCTTTCAAGCGGCACCGGATCGGTTTTCTCTACCCGTATTACGTCTTTCGGCACCTCTCCGGTTCATTCGCCTATCGTTGCGGCCTTCCCAGCTAGGAGGCAACGAGGCATGGCAGAGCAACCCCGCAGCGCCGCCGATGTGATCAGGCTCGTCGAGGAGCACGACGTCCGCTTCATCCGCCTCTGGTTCACCGACGTGCTGGGCCAGCTGAAGAGCTTCTCGGTCAACGCCTCCGAGCTGGAGGACGCCTTCGAAGGCGGGATGGGGTTCGACGGCTCCTCGATCACCGGCTTCAACCCGATCGAGGAGTCCGACATGCTGGCGGTTCCGGATCCCTCGACCTTCGCGCTGATCCCCTGGCGCCCGGAGGAGGATGCGGTCGCGCGGATGTTCTGCGACGTCCAGGTCCCCGGCGGCGGCCCCTACGAGGGCGACCCGCGCTGGATCATGCGGCGGGCGCTGAAGCGGGCCGAGGAGCTCGGCTTCGACGCCTACAACATCGGCCCCGAGCTGGAGTACTTCTACTTCCGCTCGGCCAAGCCCGAGGGGGGCGCCCCCGAGCCGCTGGACGAGGGCGGCTACTTCGACCTGACCACGCTCGACGCCGGCTCCGACCTGCGCCGCGAGACGGTCCTGGCGCTGGAGAAGATGGGGATCCACGTCGAGTACACCCACCACGAGGTCGGCCCCTCCCAGCACGAGGTCGACATGCGCTACAAGAACGCGCTCGAGATGGCCGACGACTGCATGACGTACCGGATCGTGGTCAAGGAGTACGCGATGAAGTACGGCTACCACGCGACCTTCATGCCGAAGCCGCTGTTCGGCGAGAACGGCTCCGGGATGCACGTCCACCAGTCGCTCAGCCGCGACGGCAAGAACGCCTTCTACGACGAGGACGACCCCTACTACCTCTCGCCGGTGGCGAAGTCGTTCATCGCCGGCCAGCTCAAGCACGCGCGCGAGATCTCGCCGCTCTTCGCCCAGTGGGTCAACTCCTACAAGCGCCTGGTGCCCGGCTACGAGGCGCCGGTCTACCTCGCCTGGTCGCGCCGCAACCGCTCGGCCCTGATCCGGGTGCCGCTCTACCACCCCGGCAAGGAGAGCGCGACCCGGGCCGAGCTGCGCTGCCCCGATCCCGCCGCCAACCCGTACCTGTGCTTCGCGGCGATGCTGCAGGCGGGGCTGGAAGGCGTCGAGAAGGGCTACGAGCTGCCCGAGCCGATGGAGCAGAACCTCTACCACCTCTCCCAGGAGGAGCTGGCGCACCAAGGGATCGAGCAGCTGCCGGCGACGCTCGGCGAGGCGATCGAGATCGCCGCCGAGTCCGAGCTGGTCCTGCGCACGCTCGGCGAGCACACCTTCCGCCGCTTCGTCGAGATCAAGCGGCAGGAATGGGACGACTACCGGGTGCAGGTCACCCCGTACGAGATCGATAACTTCCTGCCGATCCTCTAGTTGGGGGAGGGTCCGAGAGGGGTGCCCCTCTCGGACACATCTCGCCAATGGCTCGATGTTGAGTGTCCTGAGAGGGGCACCCTCCCGGACTGCGACGCGTCAGAGTTGGTCGCGTAGCTCCGCTGGGCTGGTCACCGGCAGTTGGCAGGCGAAGTTTTCGCAAATATAGGCGGCGGGGTGGCCGTCTACCGTGGTGCGGTCGGCGAGGAGGGGTGGTTGCTCGCTGTCTTCGGGGCCGCCGGCGAGGACGGCGTGGGGGCGCCAGCGCTCGCGGGCGACCGCCGCGAGCTCGTCGAGGTCGTCGCCGACGAGGGCGATCTCGCGGGTGGGGGAGAGGTGGAAGTCGAGGGCCCGCAGGAGGTGGGCGAAGGCGTCGGGATGGCGGACGGCGGGCTCGGCGAAGAGGGCGAAGACGCCCTCGGCGGCCTCCGCGTAGCGGCGCTCTCCGGTCAGCGCCGCGAGGCGCAGCAGGCCCATCGCCGCCGAGCTGTTGCCGGAGGGGATCGGGTGGTCGCCGACCTCCTTGCGGCGGGCGATCAACTCTTCGTGGTCGTCGGCGGTCGAGTAGAAGCCGCCGCGCTCGGGGTCGCCGAAGCGCTCGATCGTCGCCTCCGCCAGCGCCCGCGCCTCGGCGAACCAGCGCTCCTCGAAGCTCGATTCGTAGAGCGTCAGCAGCGCCTCCAGGAGGAAGGCGTGGTCCTCGAGGTAGGCGTTGAGGTGGGCGCGGCCGTCTTTGTAAGTGCGCAGGAGGTTGCCCTGCTCGTCGCGCAGCTGACCTAGGACGAACTCGGTGCAGGCGCGGGCCGCGTCCAGGTAGTCATCCC
>DASTBO010000023.1:0-41746 GCA_035712025.1 Solirubrobacterales bacterium | reverse complement strand
GACCTTCAGGGTCGGGGTCAGCTCGCCTGACTCCTGGGAGAGGTCATGGGTGAGGATGGCGATCTTCTTCACCTGCTCGACCCGGGCGAAGTTCTGGTTGATCTTCTCGACGTGGGCCTCGATCGCGGCCTTGACGTCGGGGTTCTGGGCGAGCTGGGCGGGGTCCTCGGGGAGGTTGTTCTCCTGGGCGTATTTGACCGCCTCTTCGGGGTCGAGGGTGACCAGCGCCACCAGATAGGGGCGGCGGTCGCCGACGACGACGCACTGGGAGACGAGGGGGTGCTGCTTGATTTCGGCCTCGAGGTTGGCGGGGGTGATGTTCTTGCCGCCCGCGGTGATGATGATGTCCTTCTTGCGGCCGGTGATCTTGATGAAGCCGTCGCCGTCGATCTCGCCGATGTCGCCGGTGTGGAGCCAGCCGTTGACGATCGTCTCGCTCGTCGCCTCCGGGTTCTTGTGGTACCCCTGGAAGACGTTCGGGCCCTTGACGAGGATCTCGCCGTCGTCGGCGATCTTCACCTCGCAGCCGGGGAAGGGCCTGCCGATCGTGCCGACCTTGAAGTCGTCCGGGGTCGAGATCGTCGCCGCGGTCGAGGTCTCGGTCATCCCCCAGCCCTCGAGGACGAGGACGCCGGCGGCGTCGAAGAAGCGGAGGATCTCCGGGTTGATCGGCGCCGCGCCGGAGACCGCGAGGCGGATTCGGCCGCCGAAGAGGTTGCGGATCTTCGACAGCACCTGCTTGTCGGCGAAGGCGTACTGGCGCTGCAGCAGGAAGCCGGGCTGACGACCGCTGCGTTCGGCCGCGCGCATCTTCTCGCCGACCTTGATCGCCCAGTTGAAGATCGCCTTTTTGAGGCCGCCCTCTTTCTCGATCCCGCTGGTCGCGGCGGTGTAGATCTTCTCGAAGATCCGCGGCACCGAGGGGAAGTAGGTCGGCTTCAGTTCGGCCAGGTTCGGCAGGATCTTCAGCGGGTCCCGCTCCCAGTACGCGAGGGTGGTGCCGAGGTCGAAGGTGCCGAACTGGATCAGCAGGGCGAAGGAGTGGGCCAGCGGCAGGTAGAGATAGGCGACGTCCTCGTCTTCGATGACGCTGACGTCGTTGACCATGTTCAGCATCGCCCGGTAGTTGCCGTGGCTGATGATGCAGCCCTTCGGCGGGCCGGTCGTGCCCGAGGTGTAGATGAAGGTGCAGATGTCCTCGGGGGCGACGGCGTCGTAGAGCGCCTCCCAGGTGGCGGCATCGCCGCCGCCGCCCTTCGCCGCCAGGTCCTCCATCGAGATCGCGTCCTCGGCGCCGGCCCCGGTCATCAGCACGATGTGCTGCAGCTGCGGCAGCTGGTCGCGCACCTGGCGCACCTTCTCCAGCTGTTCGGCGTCCTCGACGACGACGACCTTGGAATCGGAGTTCTCGAGGACGTAGCGGCACTCCTCGGGCGAGTTCGTCTGGTAGATCGGGACGACGGTGGCGCCGATCGAGAGGGCGGCGAAGTCGAAGTAGGTCCACTCGGGCCGGGTGTTGCCGAGGATCGAGACCCGGTCGCCTTTCTCGACCCCGAGGGTGACGAGGCCGAAGGCCAGGGGGCGGACGATCTCCACCACCTCGTCGAAGGTCTTGCCGATCCACCGATCGCCCTCCTTGTAGCGGACGGCGACGTTGGAGCCGTACTGCGCGGCGGCCTTCGGCAGAAGGTCGGCGATCGTCTTCGAATTGGTACCTCTCCCCGACATCTGCCGGGGGAGTCTAGTTCAGCGCTGGCTCTGACGGGCGGACTGTTGCGGCTTGGCGGCCCCGAGGCTGCGCAGCGAGCTTTCGAACAGCGTCCTGTCGATCCGGCCGTGGTAGATCGGGACCCCCAGCTGGACGCACTTCCCGATCACCTCCCCCCGCTCCATCTGCAGCTGGTCGGCGAGCTCGGCGGGCGTCAGGTGATGGGCCATCGATGACCTCCAGGGGGTCGTTGAAAATGGGTAGCACCATGTGTACCGGCGTCGGCGGACGGCGTCAACTGGGAAAATGCGCCGGTGACCACTGAAGTCGCCGTCAAGCCGCTGCCCCGGCGGGGGAGGCTGTGGGTCGTCGTCCTGCTCGGTCTGGCCCTGTTCGCCCTCGGCTACACGATCGTCGCGATGTCCACGCGGGAGCCGGGCGACCCGGTGGTGCACCTCGACGGAATCGAAGAGGCGCAGCGCACCTTCAGCGGCATGCCCCAGGAAGGCGACCGGCTGGGCTCCGACGACGCGCCGGTGACGATCCAGGTCTTCAACGACGTCCAGTGCGACGAGTGCCGCGACGACTTCCTCGAGACGATCCCGGCGCTGGCGGAGCGCTACGCCCGGCCGGGCGACGTCAAGTTCCTCTGGCGCCACTACTCGAACAGCGTCAACCCCGAGCAGCTGGGGTTCTACGGCGCCGAGGCGGCGGCCGACCAGGGCTACGGCTGGCAGTACATCTACCTCTTCTTCCGCAACCAGGACGAAGCCGAACGTTTCGGGATCGACCAGGACTACCTGGCCTCGCTCGCCGGCGGGGTGGAGGAACTCGACATCGAGGAATGGGACGCCGACCTGGAGCAGAACGGGCAGCAGGGCGGCCCGATCGAGCAGCGGCTGGAAGCCTACGAGGAGCTGGGTCGCAACCTCGAGATCCGCACCGGCCAGGGGATGGTCATCACCGGGCCGAGCGGCACCGTGACGCTGCAGGAAGGCCCCTCGCTGTCAGAGGTCGAAGCGGCGATCGCCGAAGTCGAATAGCTCCGAGATCGTCCTCGCCAGGGCGAGGACAAGTGCGGAGAGGTCAGGCGACGCGGCGCAGGCGCGCCCGCGGGGCAATTACATCCCGCCACTCGGAGTCGACGATGTGGGCGGGGGAGGTGGTGGCGAGGAAGTCGGCGAGGACGCCGGCCAGGCCCTCCGGGTCTTCGAGGTTGGGGAAGTGAGCGGCGCGGGGCAGCGTCTCGAAGCGGCAGTTGGGGATCGCCTCGTGCGCTTCCTGCCCGTGGGCCAGCGGGATCGTGCGGTCGCGCTCTCCCCAGACGATCAGCGTCGGCATCTCCTTCAGCAGGTAGAGGCGGTCGGCGGCGCTCACCTTCTGGCCCTGGACGTCGATCACCGAGCGCAGCGTCTGCAGGAAGGCCCGGCGCGAGCCGGGCTCCTGCAGCGGCCCGAGCGCCCGGGCAACCGCCTGCAGGTAGACGCCGGTGGAGATCCCGCGCCGGCGCAGCTGGCCGCCACCCGCCGCCAGGGCGCCGACGAGGCGCGGCCTGGTCGCCAGCCGCAGCAGCGCCGCCGAGCCGGGCAGCGCCGCCCCGCGCAGCAGCGGGCTGACCTCCTGGCCTAGGCCGCCGCTGGAGATCAGCACCAGCCGCTCGGTGCGCTGGGGGAACTGGTAGAAGAACTGCATCGCGACGCCGCCGCCGAGCGAGTGGCCGACGATCGTCGCCCGCTCGACCCCGATCGTCGTCAACAGGTCGCGGATGCTCGCCGCGTGGGCCCCCAGCGAGTAGTCGCCGCGGGGCGTGGCCGCGTCGCCGTGCCCGATCAGGTCGGGCGCGATCACCCGGTAGGAGCCGGCCAGCCGCTGCGCGACCGCCTCCCAGTGGCGCGAGGAGTTGATCATCCCGTGGATGAGGACGACGGTCGGGCCGCTGCCGGTCGTCCTATAGACGGCCCGGTGCCCGTGCAGGTTCGCCTCGTGGACCTCGAAGGCCGGGGCGGGTGACATGTGGAGACACTAGCGAGCCGGCGGACGGCGAAAGCTAAAGACACGGGCGGGTCGATCCGATGGCTTCTGCATGGCCTCGGTCCGCTTTCGGCTGCTGCTTCCCGCGCTGCTCCTGCTCCTCGTCGCCTTCGCGGCGACGAGCGCCGCCGCCGTGGCCAAGGGCGGCAAGCTCCGCGGTCACGTCGCCCTGCAGCGCAGCCTCGGCAAGGCCGAGAAGCGGACCGCCGTCCGGCGGCCGATCCTCTGGGGCGCCCTGGTCAGCGACCAGCTCACCGGCCACCAGGCGCCCTGGGACATGGGCGGCCCGAGGGCGCTGGAGTCGATGCTCGGCAAGCGGATGTCGCTGCTCCACTTCATGGCGCCGTTCGCCCACTGCTCGGATGCGGGCTGCGGCTACTACGACTTCCCTCGCGAGGAGATGCAGACGATCCGAAACCACGGCTCGATCCCCTTCTTCAGCTGGAGCTCGCAGTCGATCCCCTCCAGCGAGGTGCAGCCCGACTACCAGCTCTCCGACGTCATCTCCGGGCGCTATGACGGCTTCATCCGCGCCTGGGCCGAGGACGCGGGCCGCTGGGGGCAGCGCTTCTTCCTCCGCTTCAACTGGGAGATGAACGGCGACTGGTTCCCCTGGGCCGAGCGGGCCAACGGCAACCGCCCCGGCGATTACGTCCGTGCCTGGCGCCACGTCCACGACCTCTTCGCCGCGGCCGGCGCCACCAACCCGATCTGGGTCTGGTGCCCGAACGTCGACTTCGAGGGAAGCCTCCAGGACCTCCGCTCCGTCTACCCGGGGGACGACTACGTCGAGTGGACCTGCCTCGACGGCTACAACTCGGGCACGAACCCGGCCAAACCCGACCGCTGGCGCAGCTTCGACCAGCTCTACCGGCGCACCTACGACGAGATCGCCGAGCGGATCGCCCCCGAGAAGCCGATGGTCCTCGGCGAGATCGCCTCCAGCGAGCAGGGCGGGTCCAAGGCCCAGTGGATCGCCGAGATGCTCGACGACCTGCCGAGCGAGTACCCGAAGGTCCGCGGCCTCGTCTGGTTCGACAAGTTCGAAAACGGGATGGACTGGCCGATCGAGACCTCGCAGAGCGCGATCGACGCCTTCGCGCAGGGCATCGGCAGCCGTACCTTCGTCGTCGGCGGTGGCTAGACGCTCGGGGGTGGGTTAGCCTCGCACCGGTAGACGGGGTGACCAGGAGATGGAGGAGCTGATGGCGCAGTCATTTGCAGGGGGCTTGGGACGGGCTCGGACGCTGGCGGTGCTGATCGGGTTGCTGGGGGCGCTGCTCGCGACCGGCGATCGGGCGGCGGCCGACGAAGGCGGGATCGAAGACAACCCACCGGTCATCGTCAACGGCGAGGTCAGCCCGAGCAGCCTCTCCCACGAGGGGGGCAGCGTCCAGATCCGGGCGGAAATCGTCGACGACCGCGGCCTTTACATGACCTACGCGCAGATCTACCGACCCGACGCCTCGTCCGAAACGATCCAGCTGTTCGAGGGCTACAAAGACAACTACTTCGCCACCCTCGAGGTGCCGCCGAACTACTCCGACAGCGCGGTCGAATACGGGGTCGAAGTGCAGGTCTACGACGTCAACGGCGCCTACTCCGCGAGCCTGATCGGCGGCGTCCAGGTCGAAGCCGCGCCCCAGTTCGACGAACCGCCATACATCGGCTCGACCACGCTGACGCCGCAGTTCCTGCCGGCGACCGGAGGCGCGGTCACGATCGGCGCCGACGCCGGCGACAATCGCTCGCTCTCGGGCCTCTTCGCGCTGATCGTGGCGCCGGACGGAAGCAGCACCACCGTGCCGATGAACCCGGTCAGCTCGAGCCACTTCGAAGGCACCTACGAAGCGCCGCCGAACTCCGGCCCGCTGGCGGCCGAATACCTGGTCGAAGTCGTCGCCGAAGACGACGCCGCTCAGCAGTCGCGGGCCAGCGCCGGCACGATCACCGTCGCAGTCCCGCCACCCCCGCCGAGCGCGGGAGTGCTGGAGATCTCACCGGCGGGGCGCTCGTTCGGGACCGTCAAGCTCGGCAAGTCGGCCCAACGGCAGGTCTTCGTCCGCAACCTCCCCCGCAAGGGCGGCGAGCCGGTTGAAGCGACCGTCGTCATCGCCGGCTCGGGGGCGTTCTCCCTGGCGGGCGAGAGCTCGGCGGTCCACTTCGTGCTGCAGCCCGGCGAGAAGCGGGCGTTCGCGGTCGAGTTTCGACCGGTCGTCTCGGGCGGGCAGTTCGCCTCCGTGGAGATCGTCCGCGACGACGGCGCCCAGCCGGGGCTGTCGGTCGCCCTCTCCGGCACCGGGTCGGGCTGAGAGGCGGAACGCGCTTCTCAGCGGCGCCGCCTGTCGGGGCGATTGCGGGGGTGAGCCTTGCCGGTGCGCTCGTTTCCACGCTTGTAGTTGCCGGTCACCCGGGCCATCAGCTGCTGGGGGTCTCCCGCCTCCACGTCGCGCAGGAAGCGAGCGGCCGCCGCCCCGCGGAGGACGCGCGCCTCCCTGCCGTGGTGGAAGACGACGACCCGGGAGCCACGGACCGCGTAGCTGAACCCGTGCGGTTCGGACATTTACTGCGTGGATGAAGTCGATCGGTGCCTCTGCATCGGGGCGCCCGGATTTGAACCGGGGACCTCACCGACCCGAACGGTGCGCGCTACCAGGCTGCGCCACGCCCCGAGAGGGGTGATTATCTCAGAGCGCCGAATGGGGCGCGGGTAGGGGGCCGCGCCGCTACTTTGGGCGGCAAGGCGGTTCCTTCGATGAAGATGGCGCGCAGACTGATCCCGATCCTCGTGTTGACGCTGCTGGCGGCGATGCCGGCGGCTGCCCGGGCCTACCTGCCGCCGGGGTTCGTCGGCGTCTCGCCGCAGACCACCGGCACCGCGCGGGACTACTTCCTGATGCGGGAAGCGGGGGTCAAGAGCGTGCGCCAGCCGCTGATCTGGGCCGCAATCGAGCCGGAGAACCCCGCCTTCTCCGAGCGCCAATGGGGCTACATGGACCACGAGGTCGAGTTGGCCGCCGAAGCGGGGATGGAGATCTTCCCGTTCATCGTCAACTCGCCGAGCTGGGTGGCGTCGGAAGGGATCGACCTGCCCGTCGCCAACTCCTGGCAGCGCCGCGCCTGGGCCTCCTTCGTGCGCGCCGTCGTCGACCGCTACGGGATCGAAGGCTCCTACTGGCGCGAAGAGGAGGACGTGCCCTACGTGCCGATGCGTCGGTTCGAGATCTGGAACGAGGAGAACATCGTCACCTTCGCCGCCGACCCCGAACCGAAGCGCTTCGCGGTCCTGATCCGGATCGCCGGGCGGGTGATCCACCGCGAGCAGCCGGACGCGAAGGTGATCGTCGGGGGCCTCTTCGGCCGCCCGCTGCAGATCCCGCCGAACATCGCCTCCGGCGACTTCCTCAACCGCCTCTACCGAGCCGGGCGGGTGAAGCGCTACTTCGACGGGGTGGCGCTGCACCCCTACGTCGCCGACGCGCGGGCGATGGCAGCCCAGATGCGCAATCTGCGCCGGATCATGCGCCTCCACGGCGACGCCGGGGCGCCGCTCTACGTGACCGAGCTCGGCTGGGGCTCGGACCCCGGCCCCAGTCGCTGGGAGCGCGGCCTCCTCGGGCAGGCGCGGCAGCTCGACAAGGCGCTGGGGATCATCTCCGCCAACCGCCTGCGCTGGCGGATCCGCGGCGCCTGGTGGTTCACCTGGTCAGACGAAGGCGGCAGCTGCCTCTTCTGCCGCTCGGCCGGCCTGCTGACCGAAAAGCGGGAGGCGAAGCCGGCCTGGTACCGGTTCAACGAATGGACCGGCGGAGACCCCGAGACGGTGCCGAAGGCGGGCGACGACAAGCTCGAGGAGAGCGAAGAAGTCGCGCCTGAATAGGGGTAGGGCTCGGCGAAACCCCCGCGCACGCCTGAGCGGCGGACTCTGCGTGGGGCGGCGTCCTCAGTCGGCCAAATAGCGCTGCTATTCGGGCCCTCCCTGCGTGCTTGCCCCGCTTGGTCCGCCGCTCGCCAGCCGCACACGCGGGTTTCGCCAATCCCTACTAGGCTCCGCTCGGACTTCCAAACGAGCAAAGGAGCAGTTTCGATGGCTTTCTCCGTACCCGACCTGCCGTACGCATACGACGCGCTCGAGCCTCACATCGACGAGGAGACGATGCGCATCCACCACGACAAACACCACCAGGCGTACGTCGACAAAGCCAACGCCGCCCTCGAGGGAACCGAGTGGGCCGACCGCGACGTCGAGGACGTGCTCCGCAACCTCTCCGCCCTCCCCGGCGACAAGCAGGCCGCGGTCCGCAACAACGCCGGCGGCCACTACAACCACACCCTCTTCTGGCAGATGATGAGCCCCGACGGCGGCGGCGAGCCGGGCGGCGACCTCGGCGCGGCGATCGGCGAGACCTTCGGCTCCTTCGACGCCTTCAAGGACGAGCTCAAAAACGCCGGCATCGCCCGCTTCGGCTCCGGCTGGGCCTGGCTGGTCAAGGACTCCTCCGGCCTCGCCGTGATCTCGACGCCGAACCAGGACTCGCCGATCTCCGACGGCACCACGCCGCTGCTCGGCGTCGACGTCTGGGAGCACGCCTACTACCTGAAGTACCAGAACAAGCGCCCGGACTACCTCGACGCGTTCTGGAACGTCGTCAACTGGGACTACGTCGCGGAGAGGTTCGCCTCGTAGTCAGGCTCTGAGGCCGCGGGGACCTCGCTCATCGCGTGCTCGGCCAGGGCGGTGATCGTCAGGCTGGGGTTGACGCCGACGTTCGCCGGCACCGCCGAGCCGTCGCAGACGAGCAGGTTCTCGTAGCCGAAGACCCGCTGGCGGGCGTCGACGACGCCGTCCTCTGGTCCGTGACCGATCACCGCTCCGCCGAGGATGTGGGCGGTGGTCGGCACGTTCAGCAGCGCCTCGGTCATCGAGCTCTGGGCGATGCCGCCGGTGCGCTTGGCCAGCCATTCCGCCGCCTCGTTGGCGACCGGGATGAAGGTCGGGTTCGGTTTCTCCGGGTCCTGCTCGGTCTGCAGCCAGACGTTGCCTGACCGTTTCAGCTTCGGGCGCAGGGCGATCGCGTTGTCGAGCGTCTGCATCACCAGGAGGATGATCGTGCGGCGCGACCAGTTCTTCGGGTAGAGCACCTTGGCGAAGCGGACCGGGTGGCGGAGCATCTGCCCGAGCAGCTTCAGCGGCCGGGTGACGCGGGTCCCGTCGCCGACCAGCAGCGTGTAGAGGAGGCTCATCGAGTCGCCGGCCTTGCCGTAGCTGACGGTCTCGATGTGGGTGTCGGCGTCGGGGTAGATGCTGCCGCTGATCGCGACCCGCTTGGTCAGGTCTTCCGGGTAGTCCTCGGGGACGGTGACGGCGAGGATCATCTCGCTGTTGGTCCGGACCAGCTCGCCGAGGCGGGGGGAGATGCGGGGGAGGGAGCCGCCGAGGCGGCAGCGCTGCAGCAGCTTGTTGGTGCCGAGGGCGCCGGCGGCGACGACCACGCCGCGGGCTCGCAGGGTGCGCTTGCCGCGGCCGGGGATCACTCCCGAGCGCTCGCTGGCGACCGTGTAGCCGTCGCTGCCGTCGGCGGCGCCGAGCGGGCGGATCTCGGTCACGGTGCGGTCGGGGACCACCTCGACTCCGCGCTGTTCGGCCAGGTAGAGGTAGTTCTTGACCAGGGTGTTCTTGGCGCCGACGGGGCAGCCGACCATGCAGCGACCGCAGAGCGTGCAGCCGGTGCGGTCGGGGCCCTTGCCGCCGAAGAAGGGGTCCGAGACCGTCTTGCCGCGCTCGCCGAAGTAGATCCCGACCGGGGTCTTCCGGTAGGTGTCGCCGACCCCGATCTGCTCGCCGTACTCGCGCAGGAGGTCGTCCGCCGCGTCGTCGGTCTCGACGTCGACGACGCCGAGCATCCGCTGCGCTTCGGCGTAGTGGGGGGCCAGCTCGGATTCCCAGTCGGCGAGGTCGCCCCACTGCGGGTCGGCGAAGAACTTCGACGGGGGGACGTAGAGGGTGTTGGCGTAGCCGAGGCTGCCGCCGCCGACGCCGCTGCCGCTGACCACGGAAACGTCCTTGAAGGTCGAGAGGCGGAAGATGCCGCGGAGGCCGAGCCGCGGCGCCCAGAAGTAGCGGCGGACGTCCCAGGTCGACTTCGGGAAGTCCTTGTCGGTGAAGCGCTTGCCGCACTCCAGGACCGCGACCTTGTAGCCCTTTTCGGCCAGGCGCAGGGCGGAGACCGACCCCCCGAACCCGGAGCCGACAACGATCCAGTCGTAGTCGTACTGGCTCATCAGCCAGCCCAGCCTACCGGGCGCTTCCGCGCCGGCCTAGGCCTCGCCGGGCTCGAGCGGGCGGAAGTCGCTGGTGCGGGCTCCGCAGACCGGGCAGAACCAGTCCTTGGGGATGTCCTCGAATGCCGTTCCCGGCGGGATTCCTCCGTCCGGGTCGCCGATCTCGGGGTCGTAGATGAACCCGCAGCTGTCGCAGATCCAGAGGGTCGCGTCTTTCGTCTCGGTCGTGCTCATGTCCTGGATGTTAGAGAGGCGCCGGCGCCGTTATTTCCCGAAGCTGACCTGGGGGGCGTTGCGCTCGGAGGCGTCCTCGATCTCGAAGAACTCGCGCGCGGTGAAGCCGCCCTGGTTGGCGATGATCGAGCCCGGGAACTGTTCGATGTCCGTGTTGTAGGACTGGACGTTGGAGTTGTAGATGCGGCGCGAGGCCTGGATCTCGTCCTCGAGCTCGGAGAGGTTGCGGCTCAGCTGCTGGAAGTTCTCGGTCGCCCGCAGGGTCGGGTAGTTCTCGGCCACCGCTTTGACGTCGGCCAGGGCCTGGGTCAGCTGCTGCTCGGCTTTGGCGGTTTCCTCGACGCTCTGCGCCTGCATCGCCGCGGCCCGCGCCTGGGTCGTCTTCTCGAAGGTCGCGCTCTCGTGCTCGGCGTAGCCTTTGACCGTCTCGACCAGGTTGGGGACGAGGTCGTGGCGCCGTTTGAGCTGCACGTCGATCCCGCTCCAGGACTCGTCGACCCGGTTCCGCGAGGCGATGATCGAGTTGCGCTTCGCGATGTAGTAGAGGACCGCGATTACGAGGATCGCGACGACGACGATGATGGCGATGGTCATTGGGGCTCCTGTGGTCGAACCGGGCTTGAGCGCATCCTAACGCCGTAGGATCGGCCGATGGGCGCGAAGGCGGATGCGCAGGAATGGGCCGAGATCGTGCGGCGCCACGGCGAGCGGAACGGGCTCACGTACGAGCCGGTCGGCGGGATCAACCCCAAGGACGGGCCGGTGGCGCTCTGCGTCGGCGGCGTCAACCGCCTTACCGGCCAGCTCGCCGAGGGCTTCTGGGGCGCCTCCTGCGACGCCGACGAAAAGGAGGTCGGCGGCTTCTTCAGCAAGTCCGTGGTCCCGACCGCGATCCTCGCCAAGGCCCATATGCCGGACCTGGCGAAGGTCGTCCCCGCCTTCAACGTCGAGTCGATCGAGGGGCACGAGGTCGTCACCCAGCGCTTCCAGCGCAAGGTCGAGTTCGAGTCGATCGACTTCAACAAGCGGTTCCTGGCGACGGTGCCGAGCGAGTACGACCCGGTGGCGCTGCGGGAGCTCTTCGGCCCCGGCTTCCTCGGCTGGGTGACGACGATCCAGGGGGAGATCGACTTCGGCGTCAACGACCGCCAGCTCTGGTTCCTCTGGCGGCTGGGCGAGCGCAGCGAGGACGAACTGCGGGCGGCGCTGGCGAACGCCGGGCAGCTCTTCCGCCGCCTGCAGACGGAGATGGACGAGAGCGGCATCCACACGTACCCGCCAGGGCCCTGGCACGCCGGCCTGGAGCCGTTCCCGGCGGAGGCTCAGGCGGGGTAGTCGGGGTCGCCCGGGAGGACGACGCGGGGTTCGGCGCCGTCTTCGGCGATCACCACCGGCAGGATCGGCTCCAGCGGGCGCTCGCGGTAGGCGGCGATCGCCTCGTCGGAGGTGCGGTACTCGGCCAGCCAGCGGAGCTGGGTCAGGGTCGGGAAGGAGAGGACGATCTCACCCGCTTCCTGCGCCGCGAGCGCTTCGGCGGGCTGGAACCAGCGCGCCTCGGTGGTCTCGACCCCGTCGGGGCGGGGCGGGCTGTGGGCGGGAGCGAGGGCGAGGAAGAACCAGGCGTCGAAGCGGGTGGCGACCACCTCGGGGGTGATCCAGCGGGTGAAGGGCACCAGCTCCTCGCCGGCCGGCAGCTCGATCCCGGCCTCCTCGGCAAGCTCGCGCAGGGCGCAGGCGCGCAGGCCGGCGCTCTCGGCGCCGTCGGCCTCGTCGAGCGAGCCGCCGGGGAAGACCCAGACGCCGGGCATGAACCTCGCCTCCTCGCTGCGGCGCAGCATCAGCACCTCGAGCGCCCGCTGCGAGTGCTTGCCCCCGCGCCGCAGCAGCACCACCGAGGCGGCGAGCCGGGGCGTCGAGGGCGGCCCGAAGTTGGGCATCTCCGCCGGTCCCCGTCGCTGCTCCTCCATCCGCCCACCCTAACCGCAGGGGTGTCTGAGTTTTCCCGTCATATGTGACGGGAAAACTCAGACACGTCCCATTTAGCTGAGGACGCGGCGGCGCTCGCGGCGGACCCAGGCGCGGTGGGTCAGCCAGGCGAGCAGGGCGATCAGCGCGATCGGACCGAGGATCGCGAGGGCGACGAGGGAGACGGCGGCGGCGACGGCGAGGATGTGTCCGGCGTCGTCGAGGGCGTCGCCGACGCCCCAGGCGCCGCCGCCGGTGGCGCCCTCCGCGTCACCGCTCTCGATCCGGACCAGGACGCGCGAGTAGTCGGCCCGGCGCTCGAGCTGCTGAAGCTGGCCGCGGAGGCGGGCCCGGTGGCGGCGCTCCTGCGCCAGCTCGGCTTCGACCGCTTCGCGCTCCGATTCGGTTTCCGCCGTCTCCAGCTGGGCGAGGAGGCTGTCGATCCGCGCCTTGGAGTCCTGCAGCAGCTCGCCGGTGGCGACGGTCGGGGCGGTGATGTCGTCGGTCGCCTCATGGCGGGAGCGGACCTCGTCGATCGCCGAGAGGGCGGCGAGCGCGTCGCCCAGCTTGGCGCTCGGGATCAGCAGCTCGAAGCGGGCGGCGGCCACGCCGGCCTTGCCCTCCCGGGTGGAGGAGCGCAGGACGATGCCGTCGTGGGCGTGAACGGCTTCGAAGACCGCGGAGGAGTCCTCGCCGACGTCGGCGGGCGCGGCGCCGAGGACCAGCTCGGCGGAGCGTTCGACGGCGCGGTTTTGGATGCGGGTGGGGATGTCGCTGCTGAAGGGCTGGAGCTTCTCGTTGGTGCCGCTGTAGGAGCCGCTGCCGTCGAAGTTCAGTTCCTTGGCGCCGCCTGCGGCTGCGCTGGATGAGGAGGAATGGATCTCAGGTGCGACTTCCTCGGTTGCCGCTTCGGGTCGCGTCGACGGTTTCGCGGTCTCGGGCGCGGGGGCGGGGGACAAGTCGTGCTCCTGCATCAGGCGCCGCGGCGCCGCGGCGCTCGACCCGCCACCGCCTTCGTCCATCGCGACGACCGCCGTGATCAGCGCGATCGCGACCACGGCGATTCCCCCTGCCGGGATCAGCAGCTTCCGCGGCTGCGCTGCCCGCAGCCACTCGAGCACCCGCGGCAAGCGCGTGCGCCGCGGAAAGCCCGCGGCGGCGCGCCCGTCGAGCTCGGCGGCGAACTCCGGCCGCGGCGCCGGGCGCAAGGCGCGGAGGTCGGCGGCCAGTTGCTCATCCCTAGGCGTTTCCATCGCAGGCCTCCCTCAGCTTGGTCATGGCTCGATGCAGCTTGGTGCCGGCGTTCGACTCGCCGATGCCGAGGACCTGGGCGATCTCGGCGTTGGCGAGGCCGGCGAAGAACTTGAGCGCGATCAGCTCGCGCTCCCGGGGCTCGAGCCGCTCCAGGGCGGCGGAGACGGCGAGGCGTCGCTCGTCGTGCTCGGCGCCCTCGGCCGAGCCGAAGCTCTCGAGGTCGCTCGGCTCGGCGGTCAGCTCGGCCTGGCGGCCGCGGCGGCGCAGCTCGTCCAGCGCGGCGTTGCGGGCGATCCCGAACAGCCAGGCCCGCGGCTCGCCCCGCTCGGGGTCGAAGCGGTTGCGCTTGCGGTAGGCGCGCTCGAAGGCCGCGGCGGTGACTTCCTCGGCCGCCGGCGCGTCGCGCAGCAGGCTGGCGACGTAGGCGTAGACGTCGTCGCGACTGGAGCGATAGAGCCGCTCGAAGGCGATGTCCCCCGCCCGCGGCGCGTCCTTCGCCTCAGCCACAAGTGCCTGCTCCATGTCCTCACTACGGTCCCGGCCCGAATCCATCACGCCATTTTCAGCGTCCGCTGAATTCGAGCCCCCATAGGGGCACTTTTTCAGCGTCCGCTGAATTGGTCCGCGAGCTGGTGTTAGGCGGCTTGGGGGAGATCGATCGGCGCGGAGGCGACTGCGGCGCGGATCGAGTCGCGGGCGATCGCGACCAACTCGCGCAGCTCGTCTTCGCGGATCGAGAGCGGGGGCATGAGGACGACCGTGTTGCCGAGCGGGCGGATGAAGGCACCGCGCTTGCGCGCCTCGACCGTGACCCGGTGGCCCATCCGCAGTGCCGCCTCATGGTCACCCAGGTCGATCCCGACCATCACGCCCTTCTGGCGCACCTCCGCCACCTCGGGCATCACAGCGACCTCGGCCAGCAGTTCCTCCAGCAGCGCGATCTTCGGCCCCAGCCGCTCCAGGGTCCGCTCCTGCTCGAAGACGTCGAGGTTGGCCAGCGCCGCCGCGCAGGCGAGCGGGTTGCCGGTGTAGGTGTGGCCGTGGAAGAAGGTCTTGAACTCCTCGTAGCTGCCGAGGAACCCCGCGTAGATCTCCTCGCTGGTCAGCGTCGCCGCCAGCGGCAGGTAGCCACCGGTGATGCCCTTCGCCAGGCACATCAGGTCCGGCGCCACGCCCTCCTGCTCGCAGGCGAACATCGTCCCCGTCCGGCCGAAGCCGGTCGCCACCTCGTCGCAGACGAGCAGCGCGCCGAAGCGGTCGCAGAGCTCCCGCGCCGCGCGCAGGTAGCCGGGCGGCTGGACGAGGATGCCGGCGGCGCCCTGGACCAGCGGCTCGACGACCACCGCGGCGACCTCGTCGCCGTGCGCGGCCAGCACGCGCTCGAGGTCGGCGGCGTCGCCCGGCTCCGCCACGTGGGTCTCGAACAACAGCGGCCGGTAGGTCGAGTGGAAGAGGTCGATGCCGCCGATCGAGACCGAGCCGATCGTGTCGCCGTGGTAGGCCTCGCGCAGGCGGAGGAACTTGGTCCGCCGGGCGTGCTCGCCGCCGCGCTGCTGCTGGTACTGGAAGGCGATCTTCAGCGCGATCTCCGCCGCGGTCGAGCCCGAGTCCGAGTAGAAGACGCGCGAGAGACCCTCGGGGGCGATCGCGACCAGCCGCGCCGCCAGCTCGGTCGCGCCCGGGTGCGAGAGGCCCAGCATCGTCGTGTGGGCGACGCGGTCGAGCTGCTCGCGCACCGCGGCGTCGATGACGGGATGGCGGTGGCCGTGGACGTTGCACCAGAGCGCGGCCGTCCCGTCCAGGTAGCGCCGGCCCTCGGTGTCGAATAGATAGGAGCCCTCGCCGCGCTCGATCATCAGCGGCTCTTCCTCGCTCCAGCCCTGCTGCTGGGTGAAGGGGTGCCAGACGAATTCGCGATCGAGCCGGGCGTGGTCCACCATCGGGCCGACGTTAGTCCCGGGATCGGCGGCAGCGGCCGCCGAAAAGTGCCGAGTTAGCGCGTTGCTAGCTTCGCCGCATGAGACGGATCAACATCGCGGCGCCGCAGTTCGAGTACGACGCGGACGACCCCGACGGCTTCCGCAGCGGGCTCGCCCGGCTGGGCAAGCTGCTCGGCGGCGCCGAGGAATCCGGCATCTCGGTCTACGAGCTGCCGCCGGGACAGGCGGTCTGCCCCTACCACTACGAGTGCGGGGAGGAGGAGTGGCTGCTGGTGCTCGCGGGCGAGCCGACCCTGCGCCACCCCGGCGGCTCGGAGCGGCTCGCGCCCTGGGACGTCGTCTTCTTCGAGAAGGGCCCCGGCGGCGCCCACGGCATCCGCAACGAGACCGAGGAGACGGTTCGGGTCCTGATGTTCTCCACCGTCGTCGTCCCCACCGCGACCGTCTACCCCGACAGCGACAAGGTCGGGATCTGGACCGGCGACCACGAGACCGACGTGATGGTGCGACGGGAGAGCAGGGTCGAGTACTTCGACCGCGAGTGATCTTCATCACACGAACAAATATTGCCCTTTTGAAAAGGTTGTGTTCGTGCAACTATTGTCGTGATGAACACGACGATAGAGGCGACTGACACCGCCGCCCGGATAGCAGCGCTCCTGCACCACGTCTTCCTCTACGACCGCGGCAACCAGCTGCGGGTGATCGAGGAGACCGGTCTCTCGATGACCCAGTGCAAGGCGCTGCTCGAGCTCGGCGGCCTCGGCGGCGACGCCGGGACCTGGCAGGTCTCCGACCTTGCCGAGTTGTTCGGCGTATCCGTGCCCTCGATGAGCCGCGCGGTCGACGCGCTGGTCAAGGCGAAGCTGGCGACTCGGGTCGAGGACCCGGACGACCGCCGGGTCCGCCGGGTGAAGATCACCGCCAAGGGCAAGGAGCTCGTCGCCAGGATCGTCACCGTCCGGATGACCGGAATCGAGGCCTTCGTGACCACCCTCTCCGCGGCGCAGCGACGGAAGCTCGACGCCGCGGTCGAGGCGCTGATGGAGCGCGAGGACCTCGCCCAGACTTACGAGGCCCTGAAAGGAAGTGACCGCGCTTGACCCGCTACCGCCACCTGATCACCGACGACAACCGCAAGTGGTGGACGCTCGGAGCCATGTGCTTCGCGCTGTTCATGATCATGCTCGACAACACGGTCGTGAACGTCGCCTTGCCCTCGATCCAGCAAGACCTGGGGGCCTCGATCAGCGGGCTGGAGTGGACGATCAACGGCTATACCCTCTCCTTCGCGGTGCTGCTGGCGACCGGCGGCCGGCTCGGCGACATCTTCGGCCGGCGGCGGATGTTCCTCATCGGCGTCGTCATCTTCGCCACCTCCTCGGCGACCGCTGGGTTCGCGCCCGACCAGACCTCGCTGGTACTCAGCCGGGTCGTGCAGGGCGTCGGCGCGGCGCTGATGATGCCGGGCACGCTCTCGATCATCACCGACGCCTTCCCCGCCCACGAGCGCGGCAAGGCGATGGGCACCTGGGCCGGCGTCTCGGCCCTGGCCCTGGCGGTCGGCCCCGTGCTGGGCGGCTTCCTCACCGAGCACGTCAGCTGGCGGGCGATCTTCTACGTCAACATCCCGGTCGCGATCGGGGCGGTGGCGGCGACGCTGTTCGCGGTGCGCGAGTCGCGCGACACCTCGGTCGGCCGCGAGGTCGACTACGCCGGCGTCGCCGTCCTGACCGTCGGCCTGACGGCGCTCGTCCTCGCCCTGGTCGAGGGCAACGCCTGGGGCTGGGGATCGACCGAGATCGTCGCCCTCTTCGCCCTGGCCGCGCTGGCTCTGCCGACCTTCGTCTTCGTCGAGAACCGGGTCAAGGCGCCGATGGTCCAGTTCGAGCTGCTCAGCGACCGCAACTTCCTCGCCGCAGTGTGCGTGGCGATGATCATCAGCTTCGCGATGCTGGGCGTCTTCTTCTTCCTCGCCCTCTACATGCAGGACATCCTCGGCTACTCGCCGCTGGAGGCGGGGGTCCGCTTCCTGCCCTCGACGCTGATGATCGTCGGCGTGGCGCCGGTCGCCGGGCGGCTCTCGGACCGTTTTGGGCCGAAGTGGCTGATCGCCGCCGGGCTGACGATCGTCGCCGCCTCGCTGTTCAGCTTCAGCCGCGTCGCGGTCGACTCCACCTACCTCGACCTGCTGCCCGGGTTCGTGCTGCTCGGCATCGGCGTCGCGATGACGATGTCGCCGATGACCAGCGCGGCGATGAACGCCGTCCCGGTGCAGAAGGCCGGGATCGCCTCCGGGGTGCTCTCGATGTTCCGCATGGTCGGCGGCAGCCTCGGCATCGCCATCACCGGCGCGATCTTCCAGGGCCTGGTCAGCTCGCGGCTGGACTCGCTGCTGACGGGGACCGGGGTCGACGCGGCCCAGCAGCAGTCGATCTCCGACCAGCTCGGCGGCGGCACGGTGCCGAAGGTGCCGGGACTCGACGCGGCGCAGGTGAAAGAGGTCGCGGTGGCTGGCAACGAAGCGTTCGTCTACGCGCTCAGCCACGCGATGACGGTTTCCGGGTTCGTCGCGTTGGCCGGGGCCTTGATCGGGGCGACCGCGCTCCGGGCCAAGGGCAAAAGCCACACCACGATCGAGGCCGCGGCCGCCGAGGCGAACCCCGGCGGCGAGGCGATCGCCGCCGAGGAGGCGCAGTTGGCGTAGGAAGGTCGGGCGCGGGCGCGCTCCGGATTAGGGTGCTCCCGCGATGTTGATCCTGCTTCCTCCGTCCGAAGGGAAGGCTCGGCCCGAGCGGGGGGAGCCGGTCGACCTCGGTTCCCTCGTCTATGCGGACGAGTTGGGGGAGCGGCGGGGGAGGTTGCTCGACGCCTTCGATCGGAGATTGCGAGACGAGCCCGCGGCGCCGGCGCACTCGGTCTACACCGGGGTCCTCTACGGGAGGCTGGAACTGCCGAAGCTGCCGGCGAAGGCGCAGCGGCGGGTGCTGATCGCGAGCGCGCTCTGGGGGGTTGTGGCGCCGGGGGATCGGATCCCCTATTACAAGTTCCCGCCGAAGACGCGGTTGGAGGGGTTCGAGGCACCGAATGCATATTGGCGGCCGGCGTTGGCGGCGGCGCTGCCGGATGAGGAGGGGGAGCTGGTGGTGGACATGCGCTCCGGGGCGTACGTGCCGGCCTGGAAGCCGAAGGAGGCGACGCTGCTGGCGGTGCGGGCGTTCAGCGAGGAGGACGGGGAGCGCACGGCTGTCTCGCACATGGCGAAGGCGGTGCGCGGGGATGTCGCTCGGGCGCTGCTGACGGCGAAGAAAGCGCCCGCCGATGCCGCTGCCGCTGCCGCGATCGCCGAGCGGGCTGGCTTCACCGTCGAGCTCGCCGACGGCTCTCTCGACGTGATCGTCTAACTCTTCCGCCGACGGGACGAAAACCGCTCTATGTGAGCGGAAATCGTCCCGTCGGTGGCGGAAGGGGGGGCCAGTTGCTCGGGTCGCTGAGGTCCAGTGGGGGGAGGGTGAGGACCGGGGTGTCGCCGAGGGCGGCGATCGTCTCGCGGTTCGAGCGCTCGATCTCGGCCGGTTCCGCGGGCCAGGGGGTGAGGACGACGACAGCGATCTCGAGACCGGCGGCTCGGGCCGCCTCGAGGGTCAGCAGGGTGTGGTTGATCGTCCCCAGGCCGGGGCTGGCGACGACGACGACGGGATAGCCGAGGTCGACGGCCAGGTCGCGGACGAGGTAGCCGGGCGCGAGGGGGACGAGGAGGCCGCCGACTCCCTCGCAGACGATCGCGTCGGCTCCGGCCGCGGCCTCGCCGGCGACCCGCCGCAGGCGCTGCGGGTCGATCTCCTCTCCGGCCAGCTCCGCGGCCAGGTGCGGTGAGGCGGGCGGGCCGTAGCGGTAGGGGGCGATCTCCTCGTCGCTCTGGCTCGAGCCGGAGGCGCGTCGGAGCAGCGCGTGGTCGGTCTCGACCCCTTCGTCGAGTCCCGTGACCGCCGGCTTGAAGACGGCGACCCGTTTGCCCTCCCGGGCGAGGGTGCGGGCGATCGTCGCGGCGACGACGGTCTTGCCGACCTCGGTGCCGGTGCCGGTGACGAAGACGCCGTCGGCCACGGTTCAGGCGGCGAGGGACTCCGGAGCGGCGAGGCCGAGCTCGCGCGCGGCCGCCCCAACCTCCTGGGCGGCCCCGGTCAGCTCCTCGGGCGTGTGCGTCGCCATCACCGTCAAGCGCAGCCGGCAGGAGCCGGGGGGCACGGTCGGGGGGCGGATCCCCTGGGCGAAGACCCCGCGGCGCAGCGCCTCCTCGCAGAGCGTCATCGTCATTTCCGCCTCGCCGACTTCCAGCGGGACCACCTGGGTCGCGGAGGCGCCCACGTCGAGCCCCTCGCCCGCCAGCGC
This sequence comes from Solirubrobacterales bacterium, assembly GCA_035712025.1. Classification (GTDB taxonomy): domain Bacteria; phylum Actinomycetota; class Thermoleophilia; order Solirubrobacterales; family 70-9; genus VAYN01. Next base: position 21,940 of record DASTBO010000023.1, on the reverse strand, counting down.
GGTGCGCAGCGTCGCGGCGTTCGCCTGCAGCCGCTCGACCAGCCCGGGCTCGGCTTCGAGGATCGAGAGCGCCGCCAGCGCCGCGCCGATCGCCGGTGGCGGAGGCGCCGTCGAGAAGATGAAGGAGCGCGCCGCGTTGACGAGGTAGTCGATCGTCTCCTCGCTGGCGCAGGCGAAGGCGCCGTAGGAGCCGAGCGACTTGCCGAGGGTGCCGACGACCACGTCGACCTCCTCGCCGAGGCCGGCGGCGGCGACCGAGCCGCGACCGCCCGGCCCGACCGTTCCGATCGCGTGGGCCTCGTCGACCATCAACCGCGCCCCGTGGCGCCGCGCCAGCTCCGCCAGCTCGGGCAGGGGCGCGACGTCACCGTCCATCGAGAAGACGCCGTCGCTGACGATCAGCGCCGCCCGCGCGCCGGCCTGCTCGAGCCCCCAGGCGAGGTGCTCGACGTCGCCGTGGCGGTAGACGAAGGTCTCGGCGCGGGAGAGCCGGCAGCCGTCGACGATGCTGGCGTGGTTGAGCTCGTCGGAGAAGACGACCTCGTCCCGCCCCGCCAGGGCCGCGACGATGCCGGAGTTGGCGAGGAACCCCGAGCCGAAGAGCAGCGCCGCCTCGTAGCCCATGAAGGCGGCGAGGCGCGCCTCCAGGTCGCGGTGCGGCTCCATGTTTCCCGAGATCAGGCGCGAGGCGCCGGCGCCGGCGCCTCGCGCCATCGCCGTCTCGGCGGCGGCCTCGCGCACCGCGGCGCGGTTGGCGAGCCCGAGGTAGTTGTTCGAGCAGAGGAGGAGGACCGGGCGGCCGTCGAGGGTGACGCTCGGCCCCTGTGGTCCTTCGATCAGACGCAGTCGCCGGTGGAGCCCGCGCTCGCGGAGCTCGTCGAGCCGCTCGGCGACGTCGGTCACGCCGCCGTCGGGTAGGAAGGCGGCTTCTTCGCCTTCTTCACGACCCGCAGCTGGGTCGAGGGGTCCCAGAAGTTCGCCTCGTTTTGGCTGTCGACCAGCGCGTCGATCGGCGTCGCCGGCGTCTCGCCGTCGAGCCAGCCGGAGCGGTTGTCCGGCCGCGGGTTGGCGCCGTTGTCCGGCTGGCGGGCGACGTTGAGGCCGAGCTCTTCGAACATCGCCCGGTCCTCGGCCGGCTCGGCGCCGAGCGTGGTGAGGAAGTTGCCCATCATCACCCCGTTGAGCCCGGCCTTGACCGCCAGCTTGTGCAGCTCGCCGAGGTTCTCGACCCGGCCGCCGCAGAGGCGGAAGAGGGCTCCGGGGATGATCAGCCGGAAGATCGCGATCCACTTCACGACCTCCCAGGGGTCCATCACCTCGCGGTCGCCGAATTTGGTCCCGTCCTTCGGGATCAGGAGGTTGATCGGCACCGAGGTGGGGTTGATCTCCGAGAGCTCGAAGGCCATCTCGACCCGCTGCTCCTCGCTCTCGCCGAGGTTGAGGATGCCGCCGACGCAGGTCTCGAGGCCGGCCTCCTTGACCGCCTGGATCGTCCGCAGCCGGCCCTCGTAGCGGACCGTGGTCGAGACCTCGGGGTAGTAGGAGCGGGCCGACTCGACGTTGTGGTGGACTCGCTGGACCCCGGCATCCTTCAGCGCCTTGGCGCGCTCGCTCGACATGTGGCCGATTGAGGCGCAGCGCTTGAGGTTGGTCTGCTCGGCGACCAGTCGCGTCCCCTCGAGGATCTTCTGGAAGTCCCGCTTGGAGAGGCCCTGGCCCTGGGTGACCATGCAGAAGCGGTGGGCGCCGGCCGCCTCGGCCGCCTTCGCGTGCTCGAGGATCTGCTCGGGCTCCATCATCGCGTGCATCGGCGTGTCCGCCTCGGCGTAGCGCGACTGGGCGCAGAAGCCACAGTCCTCGGCGCAGCCGCCCGACTTGGCGTTGACCAGCGAGCACATGTCGGTCGAGTCGCCGAAGTTCTCGACCCGCACTTCCCAGGCGCGTTCGACCAGGGCTTCGATCTCGGCGTGGTCGGTGAGGGCGCCGTAGGCGCGAGCCTCGTCGACGGTGATCAGGGGGGGCATCGGAACGCAATCTAAGAATCGCCCCGGACGCCTCGCAAGCGTGGGGTGTCTGAGCTTGACCCTCATATATGACGGGAAAACTCAGACACCCCTAGCATCGGGGCATGGCGCGGGTGCAGAGGCGGCGGTTGGCGGCGCTGGGGGCTCTTGTGCTGCTGGCGGTCGGGGCGTTTGCCTGCGGCGTGACGGTCGGGGACGGGGCCGTGCCGACGTCGCCGAGAGTCGCCGAGACGCTGCCGGCGACCCAGCTGGCGGGACAGCGGATCGTCGCCGGGCTTCCCGGGACCTCGATCTCCCCGCGCCTGCGAGCGGCGATCCGGGAGGGGCGGATCGCCGGCGTCGTCCTCTTCGCCGAGAACTTCCCCAGCCGCGCCGCGGGTCGGCGGCTGGTCGCCCGCCTGCAGGCGATCCCGCGCCCGCCGAAGCTGCGCGCCCCGCTGCTGGTGATGACCGACCAGGAGGGCGGGCTGGTCAAGCGCCTCGCCGGCGCCCCGACCGCCTCGGCGCGGGAGATGGGCGAGCGCGGCGCCGCCTTCAGCGCCCGTCAGGGCCGCCGTACCGCCGCCAACCTGCGCGACGTCGGCGTCAACGTCGACCTGGCGCCGGTCCTCGACGTCGGCCGGCCGGGAGGGGCGATCGTGGAGACCGAACGCAGCTTCGGCGCCACCGCGGCGCGCGTCGAGGCCACCGCGATCCCGTTCGCCGCGGCGCTCCGGGCCGGCGGGGTGGCGGCGGCCGGCAAGCACTTCCCGGGCTTCGGCGCGGCGCGCGAAAACACCGACTTCTCGGTCGAACGGATCGGTCTCTCCAAGCGCGAGCTGCGGGCGGTCGACGAGAAGCCCTACGCGGCCTTCGCCGCAGCCGGGGGCGAGCTGGTGATGCTGAGCACGGCGATCTACCCCGCCTTCTCCGAGGTTCCGGCCGCCTTCACCCGGGCGATCGCCACTGGCGAGCTGCGCGACCGGCTCGGCTTCGACGGCGTCACCGTCACCGACGCGCTGGAAACGCCCGCCGTCGAGCATTTCGGCGGTACCGCGAAGGCCGCGGTCGCGGGCGCCCGGGCCGGCGCCGACATCCTCCTCTACGCCCGCCTCGGCCCGGCCGAAGCGGCCTGGAAGGCGCTGGTCGCGAAGCTCCGCGCCGGCGGCCTCGACCGCGCCGAGTTCGAGGCCGCCACGCAGCGCGTGCTCGACCTGCGCTCCGGGCTCGCGTCCTAGCCCTGGCCGGGCACGTCCCCGCGCAGCGCAACGGGGTCGAAGACCTGCACCGCGTCGCGACCGGCGTCCTTGGCGCCGTACATCGCCGCGTCGGCCTCGGAGACGACGGTGGCGACGCTGGTCCGCGGGTCGTCGCCGAACATCGCCACGCCGATGCTGACGGTGATCGACTCCGATTCGGACTCGGTGTGGTGGTTGCGGACCTCGTCGGCGATCGCTTCGGCCGCCAGCCGCGCCTCCTCGCGGCTGCAGCGCGGCAGGATCACCGCGAACTCGTCGCCGCCGAGTCGCGCCAGCGCGTCGCTCGCCCGGGTCCGGCGGCGCAGCGCCTCGGCGATCTCCTTGATCAGCCGGTCGCCGGCCGGGTGGCCGTGGGAGTCGTTGACCTGCTTGAAGCGGTCGAGGTCGAGCATCAGCAGCGCGCCGCGCGAGCCGTCCCGGCGGCTGCGCGCCATCGCCGCCGCCAGGTCTTCCTCGAACCGGCGCCGGTTGGCGAGGCCGGTGAGCGAGTCCTGGCTCGCCTGGCGCTCCAGCTCCGCCATCCGTTCGGTCCGCCCCCAGGCGATGATCAGCGAGGCGAGCAGCGCCGCCAGCGAGAGGCCCAGGATCGCCAGGGCGATCGGCAGGCTCAGGTCGGGGCCGCCCGGCTCCTTGACGGTCAGCGTCCAGGTGCGGTCGGCGATCCGCACCGGCGCCGAGGCCGCGTCCTCGAGCGGTCCGCTCGGTCCGAAGACCGTCTCGCCTCCCGCCCCGACCTGCACCTGCGCCGAGGAGTCGACGGCTTCGGAGGCGGTGCCGGCCAGGTCGCCGATCCGGAAGCTGCCGGCGGCGAAGCCGACCAGCGCGCGGCGGCGCTCGGCCACGGTCTCGACCGGGGCCCCGTCGCGGTAGACGGCGCGGAAGACGTTGATGCCGCGGCCGCCGATCAGCAGCGGGATCACCGAGCTGGAGACGGCGACGCCCGCGTCCCGGGCCCGGTGCAGGTAGCGCGCCCGGTTTGGATCCTGGGCGAGGTCGTAGCCGAGCGCCCGGCGCCGTTCTTCCTTCTCGGCGGCGACGTAGGCGATCGGGAAGTACTCGTCCCGCGGTCGCGAGCGGCGGAAGTCGAGGATGCCGACCCGTTCGAGGATCGGCAGGTCGTGGCTGCGCTCGAAGCGCTCGCGGCTGGCCGCGCTCACCCGCGGGATGAAGGCGGCGCCGCCGAGCGCCCCCTGTTGGATCAGCGAGCGTCCGTAGACCTGGAACTCGTGGCGGCTGAGGTCGTCCTCGGCCCTGAAGAAGGCCGCGGCGCTGTCGAGCTGGTCGACGGAGAGGCCCGCCACCGCTTCCATCTGGTGGGCGGCGCGCGCCGCCTCCTCGCGCTGCATCTGGTGGAAGTCGTGGTCGTCGTCGAGGTAGACGAAGAGCGCGGCTGCGACCGAGCCGACCGCGACCAGGGCCACGGCGACCATCCCCAGCCAGAAGCGGCGCCTCACTCCGGCACCGCCGCCAGGGACTCCCAGAGGTAGAGCGAGGCGAGGCTGCGGTGCGGCCGCCAGGGCTCGCCGATCTCGATCACCCGGGTCGGCGAGGGCATCTCCTCGAGCCCGTACTCGACCTGGATCGCTTTGCGGATCCCGAGGTCGCCGCCGGAGAGGACGTCGGGGCGCTGCAGGTGGAAGAGGAGGAACATCTCCGCCGTCCAGCGGCCGAGGCCGCGGACCGCGACGATCTCCTCGATCGCCTCCTCGTCGCCGAGCTCCTCCAGCCGGTCCAGCTCCAGCTCGCCGCTGAGGACGTGGGCTGCGAGGTCGCGTACGTATTCGGTCTTGCGCCCGGAGAGGCCGCAGGCCCGCAGGTCCTCCTCGGAGGTCTCGAGCAGCTGCGCCGGGGAGGGGGTGGCTCCCCCGAAGAGGTCGACGACGCGCAGGTAGATCGTCCGCGCCGCTTTGGTCGAGAGCTGTTGGCCGACGATCGCCCGCAGCAGGGCGCCGTAGGCGTCGGGCGGCCGCTCCTCCTTGCGGCGGGCGAGCCGGGTCGCGATGTCGATCTTCCCGACCCGCTCGATCAGGGCCGCCATCGTCGGGTCGGAGGCGGCCAGCGCCTTGCGCGCCTTGGCGCTCACCGACCCGACCACTGCGGCGGCCGCTTCTCGGCGAAGGCGCGGATGCCCTCGCGGAAGTCCTCGGAGGAGAAGCAGGATTCGCGCAGGGCGACGAGGCCCGCCTCCTGCTGCTCGGTCAGGCTGGGGTTCTCGTTCAGCAGGTCGATCGCATGCTTGTTGCCGCGCATCGAGAGCGGCGCGTTGGCGGCGATCGATGCGGCGAGGGCGACGCCTTCGTCCTCCAGCTCGGCGTCGCCGACGACCCAGTTGACGAGGCCGATCCGCTCGGCCCGCTCGGCGTCCGCGTTGCGGCCGGTGAGGAACAGCTCCTTGGTGTAGGGGAGGCCGATCGTGTCGAGGAACTTGCGCAGGCCGGTGTGGCCGTAGATCAGCCCCAGCTTCGCCGGCGGCATCCCCAGTTTGGCGCCGGCCGCGCAGATCCGCAGGTCGCAGGTGATCGCCAGCTCGAGGCCGCCGCCGAGGCAGTGGCCGTTGATCGCGGCGACGGTCGGCCAGGGGTGGCGGCCGATCGCCTCCATCGCCGCGTGGAAGGGGTGGGCGACGAGCGCCTCGGCGTCGCGCTCGAAGCTCTCGTCGGGGATGCCGGCGATGTCGTAGCCCGCCGAGAAGAGCGGCGGGGAGCCGGTGATGAGGATGCAGCGGGTCTCGATCCCCCGGTTCAGCTCCGGCAGGACCTCGGCGATCGCATCGAGGATCTCGTGGTCGAGGGCGTTGCGGCGCTCCGGGTTGGAGATAGTCAGCCGCACGACCGCGTCGGCCGGCCGGTCGAGGAGGAGCTTGCCGCCCGCGAGCCGCTCGTCCACGCGTCCCTACTCCAACACCACGAGGACGTCGCCTTCGCTGACGCTCTGGCCCTCCTCGCAGCGAATCTCCTTCACGACGCCGTCGTCCTCGGACTCGACCGGGATCTCCATCTTCATCGACTCAAGGATGACGACGGTGTCGCCGTCGGAGACCTGGTCGCCGACCGCGACCTCGATTTTCCAGACGTTGCCGGTGATGTGTGCCTCGATGTCTGCCATGGGCGGAGACAATAGCCCGACGATGGGACCCGAACGGGCAGCAGGGGACGACGGAGGGCTGGCGGCGATCGTCGCCGCCCGCAACGAGGCCGACCGGATCGGCGAGACGGTGCGCGCCCTGCGCGGCGCCTTCCCGGCGGCGCGCCTCTGGGTGGCCGACGACGCCTCCGGGGACGGGACCGCCGAGGCGGCGCTGGCGGCCGGGGCCGAGGTGGTCAGCCGCGGGCGGCCGCACGGCAAGGGCGCCAACGTCTCCGCCGCGGCCGAGGCGGCGCTGAGCGTCGCGGTGCCGCCGCGGCTGGTGCTCCTCTGCGACGGCGATCTCGGCGCCTCCGCGGCGCGGCTGGCGCCGCTGGTCGAGGCGGTGGGGCGCGGCGAGTGCGACCTCGCCGTGGCCGCCTTCAGCCGCAGGGTCGGGGGCGGCTTCGGCCTTGCCCTCGGCTTCGCCCGCTGGGCGATCCGGCGCCGCTGCGGGCTCGAGACCGAAGCCCCGATCTCCGGCCAGCGGGCGATGCGGGTCGAGGTGCTGCGCGCCGTGCTCCCCCTGGCCCCGGCCTACGGGATGGAGATCGGGATGACCGTCGACGCGGTCCGCGCCGGTTATAGGCTGCGTGAGTACGAGCTCGACCTCGAGCACAGGGCGACGGGGAAGAGCTTCGCCGGCTTTGCTCACAGGGCACGGCAACTGCGGGACTTCGCTCGGGTTTACCGGTCACGGAGGAAGAGGGCCAGCGGCTCGTAAGGTGGGTGGATGCTGAAGGGCAGGAAACGGTTCGCGGTGCTCACGGTGCTCGTCGCCGCGCTGGCCTTCGGCGCGGCGCTGGCGAACGCCGAGCTGGTCGAGCGCGGCAACCTCTTCGTCAAGTTCAGCGGCGGCATCGCGCCGACCAAGCTGCCGCGTGACTCGAACGCGCCGATCTCGGTCCGGGTCGACGGCACCGTCAGGGTCCTCTCGGGCGACCGACCGCCGGCGCTCCGCTTCATCTCGATCGCGATCAACCGCGGCGGGCGGATCGAAACGAAGGGACTGCCGACCTGCCGTCGATCGCAGATCGAGTCGGGCACCTCTGCCGCGGCGCTGCAGGCTTGTGGGGATGCCCTGGTCGGTACCGGCCGCTATCTCGCCGGGGTCGACTTCCCCGAACAGAACACGTTTCCGCTGCAGGGAAAGATCTTGGCCTTCAACACGGTGGTCGACGGCGAGAGGGCGATCCTCGCCCACGTCTTCGGCAAGGACCCGTTCCCGAACAGCCGCACCTTCGTCTTCCACATCCGCAAGACGAGCGGGACCTACGGAACGATGCTGACCGCGGCCCTGCCGAAGGCGATCAACCGCAACGGCTACCTGAAGCGGATCGTGCTCGACCTGCGGCGCGAGTACGTCTACCGCGGCCGCGAGCACAGCTACCTGAGCGCCGCCTGCGGCGCGCCGGAGGGGCTGACCGTCGGCGTCTTCCCCTTCGTCAAAGTCGGGATGACCTTCGCCGACGGACGTAAACTGGACTCCACCTTGATCCGCACCTGCACCGTCCGCAAGTAGTCGTCCCAGCCACCAGTGATCCTCGCGATCGACCAGGGGACGACGGGGACCACCTGCCTCGTCTTCGACCCTGAGGGGGCGGTGGCCGGCCGCGCCTACTCCGAGTTCCAGCAGTTCTTCCCCCGGCCCGGGTGGGTCGAGCACGACGCGAACGAGATCTGGGAGGTGACCCGGCGGGTCGCCCGCGAGGCGATCGCCGACGCCGGGATCGAGGGGAGCGAGCTGGCGGCGATCGGGATCGCCAACCAGCGCGAGACGGTCGTCGCCTGGGACCCGGAGAGCGGCGAGCCGGTGCACCGGGCCCTGGTCTGGCAGGACCGCCGCACCGCCGGCCGCTGCGACGAGCTGCGCGCGGCGGGGCACGAGCCGCTGGTGCGCGAGCGGACCGGACTGACCGTCGATCCCTACTTCTCCGGGACCAAGGTCGAGTGGCTGCTGCGGAACGCCGAGGGGGCGGAGCGGGCCGTGTTCGGCACCGTCGACTCCTGGCTCCTGTTCAAGCTCACCGGCCAGCACCTGACCGACTACACGAACGCCTCGCGGACGATGCTGTTCGACATCCGCCGCCTGGAGTGGGACGCGGAGATCTGCGACCTGCTCGGCGTCGACCCGGCGCGGCTGCCGCGGCCGCTGCCCTCCTCCGGGGTCTTCGGCATCACGACCGAGTTCGGCGGGGAGGTCCCGGTGGCCGGGGTTGCCGGCGACCAGCAGGCGGCACTCTTCGGGCAGGCCTGCCACTGCCCGGGGATGGCGAAGAACACCTACGGCACCGGCAGCTTCGTCCTCCTCAACAGCGGGCCCGCGCCTCCGGCGGCGCCCGACGGGCTGCTGGGGACGGTCGCCTGGGGGATCGGCGCGGAGGTCGCCTACGCGCTCGAGGCCTCGATCTTCGTTACGGGTGCCGCCGTGCAGTGGCTGCGCGACGGCCTCGGGATCATCGCCGAGGCGGGGGAGAGCGAGGCGCTCGCGGCCTCGCTGGAGTCGAACGACGGCGTCTACTTCGTCCCCGCCCTGACCGGGCTCGGTTCGCCGCACTGGGACCCCTACGCGCGGGGGACGATCGTCGGCCTCACCCGGGGCAGCGGCCGCGCCCACCTGGCGCGGGCGGCGCTGGAGGCGATCGCGTATGAGACCGTCGACGCGGTCCGGGCCCAGGAGGCGGCCTGCGGGGAGCGGCTGGAGCTGCTGCGCGCCGACGGCGGCGCCGTCGCCAACCGCTGGCTGATGCAGTTCCAAGCCGACGTCCTCGGGGTGCCTGTCTCCGTGCCCGAGATCGCCGAGACGACCGCCCTCGGGGCCGCCTACCTGGCCGGCGTCGCGACGGGCGCCTGGAGCGTCGCGCGGGTGGCGGAGATGTGGCGCGAGGCGGATCGCTACGAGCCGCGGATGGAGGCGGCGCGGCGCGAGGAGCTGCTGGCCGACTGGGGCCGGGCGCTGGAGAGGTCGCGCGAATGGGCGAGATGAAGCCGCAGGTCTACAAGGACCCGCGCCCGGCCGAGTACTTCGACCAGTTCCACGCCGCCGCCCGCAGGGGGGTGGGGTGGACCTACACCCTCGCCCGGATCGTCCTCACGCTGCCGACCGCGCTCCTCTGGCGGGTCCGGGCGTTCGGGCTGAAGAACGTTCCCAAGAGCGGGCCGCTGGTCCTCGCCCCCAACCACTTCAGCCAGATGGACCACTTCTTCGTCGGCCTCTACCTGCGCCGGAAGATCCGCTTCATGGCCAAATCCCAGCTGTTCGGCCCGCCTGTCCTCACCTACATCTACAAGCACGGCGGCGTCTTCCCCGTCCGCCGCGGTCACCACGACGAGGAGGCCTTCGAGACCGTCCGCCAGCTCCTCGACCAGGGCGAAATGCTCCTCGTCTACGCCGAGGGCGGCCGCTCCCGCTCCCAGCACCTGGGCGATCCGAAACCCGGCATCGGCCGCATCGCCCTCGAAACCGGGGTCCCGATCGTCCCGGTGGCGATCAAGGGCTCCGAGCGCGCCCGCCAGTGGAAGCGCCTCCGCTTCCCGAAGACCACCGTCCGGTTCGGCGAGCCGCTCGTCTTCCCGGTCGAGGACTCGCCCGGGCGCGAGCGCCAGCTGGAGATCGCGACCGAGGTCTTCGCCCGGGTGCGGGAGATGTACGAGGAGCTGGCGGGGAAGCGCTGACTACTCGTAGCGCTGCTCGATCCCGGCGTAGAAGTCCGGATCGTGACCCGGGGTGATCACCGCGTCGGGGAACTGGGAGCGGAAGAGGCGCAGCTCCTGCAGGGAGCGGCGGAAGTTGTGGTCGTCGGCGGGACGCGGCGGCCCCGGGAGCGATTTGTCGAGCTGGCCGAGCATGTACATCGCGTCGCCGCCGATCACGAAGTCGCGCTCGGCGAGGCGGGCGATCACCGACATGTGACCGGCGCTGTGGCCGGGGGTGTAGGCGAGGTGGATCGAGCCGTCGCCGAAGAGGTCGAAGGCGCGGCCGAAGCTGGCGTAGGAGTCGACGTTGGCGCGGTCGAAGTCGATGGTGCGGTACTCGAAGGCGTAGTCGAAGTGGGCGCGGCGGTAGCCGTTCAGCAGGGGGCTCGGGCCGTGGGCGGCCGCCTGCCACTCGGTCTCGCTGACGACGAAGGTGGAGTTCGGGAACTCGGAGATCGCCGAGGTGTGGTCGAGGTGAAGGTGGGTCATCACCACGATCGGGATCTCCCCGGGGTCGAGGCCGCGTTTGCGCAGCTGCGAGGGGACGTCTTCGCCGGCGGCGAGCATCGGCTTGCCGGAGCGCGCCGAGAGCGCGCCGAAGTTCTGCTTCGGATCGGTGGCGATCGAGGGGTGGAGGCCGGTGTCGACGAGGATCGCGCCGGCGCTCGGGTGGCGGAGGAGGAAGGCAGGCACGGGCACCACGTTCTCTTCCGAGCCCAGCAGCAGCGCCTTGAGGAGCTTCGCGGTGATGAAGTGGCCGCCGGGGGTGACCATCATCTCGCGGGGGAAGTCGACGTGGCCAGCGATCAGCGGCTCGACCGTGACGGTGGCGCCGCGAGTGCCGCCGGCGAGCGGCTCGTGCAGGGGGTGTGGTTCGACGCTGATGCCCATGACGGAGGCAATTTACGCTGCTCGCTTGTCTATAGGCTGCGCCTCCGATGGGTGAAAGCGACCGTTCGCGGATCTTCAGAGACGGTTTGCTCGAGGGGCGGGTCTGCGCCGTCTCCGGCGCCGGCAGCGGCCTCGGGCGGGAGACGGCGCTGGAGCTGGCGCGCCTCGGGGCGACCGTCGTCGCCTGCGGGCGGCGGGAGGAGCCGCTGGCCGAGACGGCGGAGCTCGCCGTCGGCCTGCCCGGTTCCTTCGAGCACGACTGCCTCGACATCCGCGAGGAGGAGCCGGTCGGCCGCTTCTTCGACGGCCTGCTCGAGCGTCACGGCCGCCTCGACGTTCTCGTCAACAACGCCGGCGGCCAGTTCCTCAGCCCGGCCGAGGCGATCAGCCCCAAAGGGTTCAAGACGGTGATCGACCTCAACGTCCTGGGGACCTGGCTGATGACCCACGCCGCCGCGACCAAGGCATTCATCCCGCAGGGTGGGGGCAAGGTGCTGAGCGTCACCCTCTCGCCTCACAACGGAATGCCCGGCATGGTCCATTCGGGCGCCGCCCGCGCCGCGGTCGAGAACATGATGCGCACCCTGGCCGTCGAGTGGGCCCGCTTCGGGATCAAGACCTGCGCCCTCGCCGCCGGCCAGTTCGCAACCGAGACCCTCCTGACCAAGTATCCGCAGGTGGTCGTCGACAACCTCGAGCGCTCGATCCCGATCGGGCGCGCCGGGCGCCCAGAGGAGATGGCCTGGCTCGTCGCCTACCTCGCCTCGCCGGCGGGGGACTTCTACTCCGGCACGACGATCACGCTCGACGGCGCCCGCGACAACTGGGCGGGGCCGTGGCCGCCGGAGGCGATCGCGACCGAGAGCGGCGATCCCGTCGCCGAGGAGCGCCGGCCCAGGTGACGTATAGCTGATCGATCCTGTTGGATTAGGGCGTGATTCTTTGCTTAGAATATTTCTATGCAAAGAGCTTTCTTGAGCAGTGTGTTGCTCATCGGTCTTCTGCTCGCCGCCTGCGGCGGCGGCAATGAAACGACCGAGTCCTCGTCGCGCTCGGTTGAGCAAGCTCAAACCTCTGGCGAGACGACTCCGACTAAGGAAGCACGGGAAGGGAAGCCGTACAGCGGTGGTCTTGTCGGGCCGGAGCCCAAACCCGACATCCCAAATGGCCCGCCGCCGAAGTCCTTCGTGTCAAAAGATCTGGTCAAAGGCGATGGGACGGTGGCGGAGGCAGGAGATTCGGTGCTCATCCAGTACGTCGGTGCCGACTACAAGACCGGGAGCAACTATGACTCTTCGTGGGAATGGGGGAACCCCTATCGGTTCACGTTGGGCTCCGAAGAAGTCATCGATGGCTTGGAACAGGGAGTCGAAGGCATGGCGGTTGGCGATCGGCGTGAGCTGGTGATCCCGCCCGCCTTCGCGGATCCGACGGGAGAGGTGTCTGGAATCCCAGACCATGAAACCGTCGTCTACGTTGTCGACCTGCTCGCCGTCGAATAGTGAAAAAGTCGGCGCTAGCCGTTTTGGCAGCGCTTGCACTTGGGGTCGGTGCTTGTGGGGGGGATGCTGGAACGGCTAGTACGCCGGTGGGCGTCGTCGAATCGGCCGACTCTGCAAGGGAATTCGCGATCACCGAGAGGGAAGCCACGACGCGTGCCGCAAATGACTTGAAGCCGGATGAAGGTGGACTGGTGGGACCGGAGACGAAGGTGATCATTCCCCGCGGCCCGGCCCCCGACTTCCTTGCCTACCAAGACCTGATCGAAGGTGATGGCAAGGTGGCGCGGTCCGGGGACATGGTGGCCATTCAATATGTGGGCGCGGAATACCGGAACGGCCGGCAATACACCTCATCTTGGGATTGGGGATCTCCCTACAGCTTCAGGGTCGGCAGCGCCGGTCTGATCCAAGGATTCAACCGGGGGGTCGAAGGGATGAGGGTCGGCGGCAGGCGCGAGCTGTTGATTCCCCCGGCTCTCGCCGATCCCAATGGAGAAGTGGGCGGGATCCCGGACAAGGAAACCGTCGTTTACGTGATCGACCTTCTCGCGGTCGAATAGGGAGGGCCCTAGATCAGGACTTGCGAGGCTCGAGGACGACGATGGGGATCTCGCGGCCCTTGCTGCGAGCGGCGTAGTCGGTATAACCACGGTACCCCTTGACGGCAAGGGGCCATAGACGCTCACGCTCCCCCGGCTCGGCCACCCGTGCGTGGACCGAAAGCGTCTGTCCCTTGACTTGAACGGTGGTGTCGGGGTTGGCCATCAGGTTGTGGTACCAGGCCGGGTGCTTCGGGAAGCCACCTTTGGAGGCAACGATCACCAGGTCCTCTCCATCGCGCACATAGAGCAGCGGCGAGGTCCGCTTCGTCTTGGTCTTGGCACCTACGTGATCGAGCAACAGCATCTTGCCCGGAACGCCGGGGATGGTATGGCCGAGGCGCCCACCCGTCCTCTTGTAGAGGAACGTGTGGACGCCCATGAAGCGGCGCGTGGCGGGCCAGATGCGGTCCCCCACATCGAGGTAGCGCGGCGTGCGCCGCGGACCCGTCTCTGGAGTCCTGTCGGTCAGGTGTACATCCCCCCGAACATGCCGCCGGTCACGTTCAGCACCTGGCCGTGCATGTAGTTGGCGAGCGGCGAGCTGAGGAAGAGGACCGGGCCCGAGGCCTCCTCCGGGGTCGCCGGGCGCCCGAGCGGGATGATCGCCGAGGCCATCGCCCGCATCTGCTCGGGGATCCCGAGCTCGATCTTCTCGCCGGTCGGCGAGGTCATCTCTTCGCCGGCCTCTTTGGCGGCGGTCAGACGCGTTTCCACGAAGCCGAAGGCAACGGCGTTGACGTTGATCTTGAACTGGCCCCACTCCTTGGCCAGCGTCTTCGTCAGCCCGACAACGCCCATCTTCGCGGCCGAGTAGTTCACCTGGCCCGCATTCCCCATCATCCCCGAGGTCGAGGACACGTTCACGATCTTGCGGAAGACCTCTTTCCCCTCGCCCCGCTCTGCCTTGGCGGCCTCGCGCCAGGCCGGCGCAAGCGCCCGCGCGACCCGGAACGGCACGATCGTGTGGATGTCCAGCATCGCCTGAAACTGCTCGTCGCTCATCTTGTGAGCGACGCCGTCCCAGGTGTAGCCGGCGTTGTTGATGGCGATGTCGACCGACCCAAAGGCATCCGTAGCGGCCTTGACCAACTCGTCCGCGGCGCCCTCCTTGGTCAGGTCGCCGGCAAAGACAGCGGTCTCTCCGTCGATCTCGCTCGCGGTCTGCTGCGCGACGTCGGGGTCCAAGTCGTTGATCAGCACCTTCGCGCCCTCGGCCACGAACAGCTCCGCCGTAGCGCGCCCAATCCCGCGCGCCGACCCGGTGACGATCGCGGCTTTCCCGTCCAGAAGTCCCATTCCTACGCCTCTCCTTCGCTCGATGAAAAGTCGGCGAGGAGGGTATCGGGATCGGGGGCTACTGGTTGACTGGCCAGTCGGCCATGGCTCGCAAGGGTTCAGCCGAGCAGCACGCCGCCGTCCTCGGTCACTGTCCAATGGGGATTGTGGGCAACCTCCCAGGGATGGCCGTCGGGATCGACGAAGATGCCGCTGTAGCCGCCCCAGAACGTTTCCGCGGGCTCACGACCGATCCTCGCCCCGGCGGCACGGGCTTCCTCGATCGCCTCGTCGACCTCTGCGGTGGAGCCGAAATTCAGCGCAAGGGTCGTGCCACCCCAGCCGCCACCATCGGTAACGGCGCTGTCCTCAGCCAGCTTCGCCCTGTCCCACAGGGCGACGACCATGTCCCCGCCGGCTTGGAAGAAGACGACATCGTCGTCGGGCCCGGCACCGGTCCGCCAGCCCAGCGCCTCGTAGAAGCCGCGCGACCGGTCGAGGTTGGCGACGCCCAGAGTGATGAGATTGACGCGCTGCTTCATCAAGAGCGACGCTAGCGGACGAAACTCGCGCCAGTATCCCGAGTGTCAAGTCTCGGCTTTATTAGCCGATGCACATGTTTAAGATGCCGCGGATGCCAATTGCCCATGGCCGCAAGCTCGTGGTCGGCTTGCTTCTGGTGGTCGCCGTCGCTGTCCTGGTGATCCCCAGCGCCGCCACGCCCGCCCGCAAGATCGTCATCTACGGCGCCAGCTCCGGGTCGACCCTGACGCTGAGCAAGAAGCACCGTGGCCGCATCATCGTGGTTAAGGGCAGGATGGCCCACCAGAAGCCCCGCGGCTGCCACTTCACCCGCGGCCATCGCAAGGCCGTCTGCCGGACCCGAGGCGTTCACAGGATCGAACTCCAGATGGGCCGTCGCGGCGATTTCGTCCGGGTGACCGAGAAGATGCCCATCCCCCTGGTCGTCTACCTGGGCCCTGGCTCCGACAAGTTCATCGGCAACGCCGAGCGCGACTACTGCTTCCCAGGCGGCGCCCGCCGCAATCGCTGTATCGGCCGGGGCAACAACGACGTCTGCATCACCGGCAACCGCAACAGCGACTGCGTCGGGGGTGGGGGCAACGACTACTGCCGCCACGGCCGCGGCAGCGACGGCTGCTGGGGCGGCCGTGGTCAAGACATCTGCCTCATGGGGCCGGGCCAGGACGGCTGCCACGGCGGCCCCGGCCGCGACCGCCTCTACGGCGGCCGCGGCGCCGACCAGCTCTACGGTGGCGCTGGCTGGGACTACTGCAACGGCCAACGCGGCTGGGGCAAGTCCCACCGTTGCGACGCCGGTCCGCGACGGTAGCAAGGGTTAAGGCGCACGCCCAATGCACGCTGCTCTTTTTAGCAGCGTGCAAGTTTACGAATTCGCCTAACGGTCGAACTGCGATTTGCAGGTAAACAAGAGTCGGCAGTCGGAACCTCAGGGCCCCGAATGCGTAAAAGTACAGCGGCTCTTGACTGATCAAACATTTTTCGGCTAGAGATAACTGCGCAAAGCGGGATCGGCGCGCCAGTCAAAAATATGCGTCTCCCGGCCTAACTGCCCGTTTGAGAGGCCCTATGGCCGTCTCTGTTCGGGATAACCCAGAGTTGAAAGGCAAGTTATGAGCAAGAGAATGACCATGCTCGCCCTCGCCGTCGTCAGCGCAGCCATGTTTGCGTTGCCGGCTGTGGCGTCGGCAGGTGAATGGGTCGCCGATAATGCGACCGGGAAAACCTTCTCCGTTACAAAAGTCACCAACCCGGTGTTGAGGGCTTCCAACGGCGACGTCGTCACATGCACGGGCTTGACGGGCGAAGGGTCCTACACCTCGACCACGACAGGTAATATCACCCTTGATTTCACGGGGTGCACCGAGGACAAATTCGGAACCAAATGCACGACCAACGGAGCGGGCACTGCTGGGACAATTTCCGTCACCAACAAGGTGTTCCACAACGTGATTATCGGCAGCGCTGCCGATAGCAATACACCGATCGGCGTGCTGATTACATCCGGTGGGACCTTCGCTACATTCACCTGCGGCGGCGGCCTGCTCGAGATTACGGTCACAGGAAATGTGATCGGCGAAGTTGAGTCCCCGAACTGCGGAGTCGCAGGGACGACATACAACCTCAATTTCGAACCCGTGAGCGCCGGTAGCAGCACCCAGAAATACCTGCAGGTCACAACAGCCGGCACCGCATTCGACCTCGTGTCGGATATCGCCGGTACGGGATTTACATCGTCGCAGCAAGGAACAGGGCAGATCCACCTCTCAGGAGCGGTAACCCCTACATGCACCTGAAGCTCTCGCTCTAAGTCCGGAGCTAGGGATTCAAAAGCGCGGGACCGTCTTGACGGTCCCGCGCTTTTCCTCACGCATTAGATTTGCGCATGCGAACTTCTGCCGCACGTACTTTGCAGGGAAAAGTCAATCCGGGGCCAGCCCCGAATCCGAGAATTTCGGATCGACATAGCTATCTTGCTGTGCAAGAAGTCGCTGGGCCCTTTTGGGAGGGGTCGGCTCCAGATTAGGACGCGGCGGCGTGGGGAGAGGAAGGCTGATGAAGGCAGGGACTTGGACTAGGTGGCTCCTGGCAGCCACACTCACGGCGGTTGGATGCCTGATATGTGCATCGATGGCAGTCGCCGCCCCCGAAGTGCCGCGCTACCTCCACAGCTTCGGACCTGACGGGACCGAAGCTTCCTTCGAAAGCGCTAACTCCATCGCGGTCGATCAGGGCACTGGAGAGATCTACGTCTTGGATCGCAGGGCCGGGGCCCTCTACAAGTTCGACGCCAATGGCAACCCGGTTGCTTTCACTGGCTCTGCTCTCTACATCTCCGGCAACCGGATCGAGGGCTTGACGGTTGGCGAATATTCCGACAAGGCCCAAGTGGCCGTGGACTCGTCGAGCCACGTCGTCTACATCACGGAACCAACGTCGATCAGGGCGTTTGGAGCTAATGGGGAAGCGGCAGAATTTACGGCAGGGCCTGGGGCAGGAACGAGTGAAATCGGCGGCTTCGCCCAACTTTCAGGAGTTGGTGTGGACATCGACGGCAACATCTACGGAAGCGACCTGCAGGATGGTGTTGTGAAGATCTATGCGTCGTCCGGAGAGTCATTGACTGAGTTCGCCGCGCAAACGCCGAACGCAATAGCGGTGGACGACGACGGGAACGTCTACGTTGATCCTATCGGCATCAATCCGCTGATTCGATACACCCCCAGCGAGACCCCTGTCAGCGCGACGACCACCTATACGGCAAGCGAACCGATTCCTAAGGTGCCGGGGATTGAACTCCGAACCGGGTTCGGAGTCGATCCGCTCGGGGATGTCTACTCGTCGCTCCAAAACGGTGAAAAAGGAACCTGGATCGCTCAGCGCCACCCCGATGGCACCTTGGTCCGCGAATTCACTGCCGAAGGTGTCCCTCTCAATGGAGGTATAGCCGTCGTCAAAGGTGGAGAATCCTTTTATGCAAGCTCAACCCTTGGAAGCTTCCCCAACGTTTCCGCCCAAGTCGCCATCTTCGGCCCCCAGCCCCCCGGACCGCCGGAGATCGGCGTCGCCGGCGCTTACGACGTCAGCGCCGACGCCGCTCGCCTGCAAGCGCGAATCAACCCGCGCAAGGTGGCCACCACCTACCGCTTCGAATACGGCCTCGAAGACTGCGCCCTGCCCGAAAGCGAGTGCGTCTCGATCCCCGTCCCCGACGCACCGCTCGGCAAAGGAAACGAACCGATCTCGGTCTCCCAGGCGATCACCGGCCTGGCACCCGGGACCACCTACCACCTGCGCGTCTTCGCCGTCAACGCCGAAGGCACCGACGAAGTCAACCGCACCTTCACCACCCAGACCGTGGGCGGCGGCTTCGGCCTGGCCGACTCGAGGGTCTGGGAGCTGGTCTCGCCGCCCAAGAAGGGCGACGGCGCGATTATCGTCAACAACCAGACGCTGATCCAGGCCTCGACCACTGGCGATTCCCTCGCCTACCTGAGCCGCGGGGCGATGGAAGAAGACCCCGAAGGCAACCGCTCGCCGGAGCTCTCCAACTACCTGGCGGGCCGCTCGACCGACGGCAGCTGGGCCTCCAAGGACATCACCTCCACCCACAGCGAATCGAACATCCTGCAGGGCCAGGACGAATTCTTCCGCTTCTCGGAGGACCTCTCCAAGGCCCTGATCGAACCGCGCGACGAAACCCTGCTCTCGCCCGAGGCGACCGAATACACCCCCTACATCCGCGACAACACCACGACGCCGCCCACCTACACGCCGATCCTGACCGAGGCGAATGTGACCTCGGGACTCCCCTGGGGGCAGGGGGGCTGGGGTCAGGGCAGCGCAGGGGCGGGCGGTGCGTTGCGGGTCGTCCCGGTAGGTGCGAGCCCGGACCTAGACCAAGTGGCACTGGTCTCGAAAACGCCGCTGCTCGAAGGGGTCGCCGGCAGTGCGCTCTATCTATGGTCAGGGGTCGGCGGGGCCCTGGAGGCGGTGAGCCAGCTGCCGCCAGGCGAAGGGGGCAAAGTCGTGGAAGGTGGACTCGGCAGCGAAGGTGGCTCGATTCGCCACGCCATCTCCGGGGATGGTGCGCGTGTCTTCTGGCAGACGGGCGACTACTCGACCCTTAATAGCGGGATCACGAAAACCGCCCTCTATGTTCGGAGCACTGAGACGAAAGGGACCACCCGCCTCGACGTGGCGCAGGACGACGCAACGGAGGAAGGGAGGGTCTTCCCCGCCTTCCAAGACGCCACTCCCGACGGCCGCGTCGTCTTCTTCACCGACTCCCAGCAACTGACCTCCGACGCCAGCCCAGGCGGCCGCGACCTTTACCGCTGCGAGCTTGGGCCGAATGCGAGCGAAGGCTGCGTCACTCTCGAAGACATCAGCGCCCCGGCCGAGGGCTCGGGTGAAGAAGCGCGAGTCAAGGAGCTGGTGCCGGCGATAAGCGAGGACGGCACCCGCGCCTACTTCGTGGCCGAAGGCGTGCTCGACAGCGCCCCCAATGCCAGCGGCGAGACGGCGGTCAAAGACCAGCCAAACCTCTACCTATGGGAAGAGGGGCCAGGAGCGCGGTTCGTTGCGGAGCTGGCGCCGGGGGCGCTCCCGACGCAGGGCGATTCGGCTGTGTGGGGCGTCGGCTCCGTAGCCCCAAGTGGACGGGTGGCGTTCATGAGCTCCTACGCTTCCCCAAACGGCCGCTTCTTCACCTTCACCTCCCAGCGCCCGCTGACGGGCTATGCGAACGAGAGCCCGCGGGACGGCACCCCGCTCGTTGAGGTTTTCGTCTACGACGCCGAGACCGACAGCCTGCAGTGCGCCTCCTGCATCCCGACTGGCGCGGGCCCGATCGGAACCGAAAGCCCGGCGGCGGGGCAGACCGACAGTCCGATCGACCCGCAGCTGTTGTGGGCAGGCCGGCAGGTCTCTGCCACCCTGCCTGAGGCCTCGAACTCCGGCAGCCCCGCCATCCGCCAGCCCCGCGTCGCCCACGACAACGGCCGCGTCTTCTTCAACGCCTTCGACCCCCTGGTCGCCGCCGACACCAACGCCAACTGGGACGTCTACCAATACCAGCCGATCGACACCGGCTCCTGCACCCCCGTCTCCGCCGGCGCCGCGGTCGCCCGCACCCCCGAAGGCTGCGTCTCGCTCGTCTCCTCGGGTAGCGCCGAGGGCCAGTCGGCCTTCATGGAAGCTAGCCCCGGGGCAGACAACGTCTTCTTCCTCACCAAGGGCCGCCTTTCCGTCCTCGATAAGGACGACGCCGTCGACGTCTACGACGCCCGGGTCGACGGGATCGAAGCGGTCGAAGAACCGAGGTCAGAGTGCGCCGGCGAATCCTGCCAGGCGGTTACCGGGCCCCCGAGCGACCCGACCCCCGCGAGCGAAGCCTTCCGGGGGCCGGGCAATGTCTTTGAGTGCCCGAAAGGCAAGCGCAAGGTCGTGAAGGGCGGCACGCCCAAGTGCGTCGCCAAGCACAAGAAGAAGAAACACCACAAGAAGGCCCACAAGAAGAACAAGCGAGCCGCCAGCAAGAGCGGGAGGGCAGCCCGATGAAGCGCGCGACGAAGCTCCTCGTCCTTGTTGCCTCGCTGGCCTCCCTGACCGCGCTCGCGGCTGCCCCGGCGGCGAGCGCGAACCTGCCCTGGTGGCAGATCGTCACCGGCACCCGCCCCACCTACCTCTGGGAGCCAACCGACAACGAACAGCAGCTGACGATCAAAAACGGCTCCCTTGGCTCGGCGGTGAAAGTCCAGGTCAAAGGCGCGACCGTCGCCTGCCTGGGGGCGGGAAGCATCGCCGCCCAGTGCCCCGGAGGGTCGGGCGCTGCGATCACCACCGCCGCCCAGCTCGAAGCGGCGCTCGAGGCGGCCTTCGGAACCGCCGACGTGCAGGTCAGCGGCGGGCCGGTGCAAAGCGGATCGGCTCTCACCGCCACCTTCCTCGCCACCACCCCCGATCGCCCGATGCCGGTTATCTCCCTCACCACGGCAAACCCGGAAGTGGAACCGAAATTCATCGGCACCGGCGAAGCCGAGCTCCTCAACAGCGGCGGCTCGGGCCGCCTCTCGCTGACGATCACCAACATCGGCGACGCCCCGGTGGAGGCGAGCGAAGATCCGGTTGAAATAGTCGACGAGCTGCCCGAGGGAGTGATCGCCACCGGAGTGGAAGCCTTCGCCGGCACCCCGGCGGTGCCGATCCCGGTCGACTGCGCCCTCGAAGGCGAAACCAAAGTCGCCTGCTCCTTCGAAGGCGTGCTCCCCCCCTACGAAGCGATCGAAATCGAAGTCCTCGCCAACCTGACCGGCGGACCGCCGGTAGCAGGGGATCCGGGCAAGATCACCGTCTCGGGCGCAAACGCGCTGACGGCCTCCGCCCCCCAGCCGATCCAGGTCAGCCCCGATGCGGTCCCCTTCGGCCTCGAGGTCTTCTCCGCCAAGACCGAAGAACAGGGCGGGGGCCCGGTGATGCGGGCCGGCTCGCACCCCTACCAGCTGACGACGACGATCCAGTTCAACGCCGGCGAACTCGCCCCCGGGGCAACGCGCAACGAAGCCATCGTCGAGCAACCGGCGCTGCCGCGGAACCTGCGCCTCTCGCTGCCGGCGGGTCTGGTCGGCAACGCCACCCAGGTGTCGGTCTGCGAGACCGCCGACTTCTACCTGCGGATCGTCGGCAAGATCATCAACGGCTGCGGGCCGGAGAGCGCGATCGGGGTCGCCTCGGTGACGATCATCGAACCGAACGCGGTCGGCTTCCGGCGGATCGCGGTGCCGGTCTTCAACCTGCGCCCGGAATTCGGCGAGCCGGCGCGCTTTGGGTTCACGGTCGTCCCGGGAGTGCCGGTCGTGATCGACACCGCCGTCGACCCCGACGATTCCTACCGGATCGACGCGGTGGTCAAGAACGCCAGCCAGCTGGCGACCGTGCTCTCCACCTCGGTGGTGATCTGGGGGGCGCCGGGCGATCCCCGCCACGACCCCTCGCGCGGCTGGAACTGCGCCTACAACTTCGAAAAAATCGGCACCTGCGAACGT
>DASTBO010000022.1:0-4235 GCA_035712025.1 Solirubrobacterales bacterium | reverse complement strand
TCACCCGAGCGCGGACGCCGTCTTCCTCGATCCGCACCCCGCCGAAGTGCTTGCGGACGTCGACGAGGATGCCATCGCTCTGGCCCTGGCCGTTGAGGCTGGTGCCGCCGGCGCGGAAGGTGACCGGGATCCCCTTCTCGCGGCCGTAGGCGAGGACCTTGGCGACGTCGTTGGCGTCGCGCGCCTCGACCACCGCCTGCGGGAAGCGCCGGTAGGGGCTGGCGTCGGAGGCGTAGGCGACGAGGTCTGAGACGCGGTGGAGGACTCGGTCGTCGCCGAGCAGCTCCTCCAGCTCGCGCCGCAGCGGCGCCGCGACGCCGGCCGCCAGCTCGTCCGGGGCGCGGTCGGCGACCGGCTGGCTCGGCGGCGGCGGGATGCGCCGGGTGCGGGGCTGGAGCATCGGCATCGCGTCTACAGGCTGCTCGGCGCGGTGCGGGAAATCAAGGCCATCGCCTTAGAAGAGGGACATGCCCGGGGAGACCGGGACTTCGACCAGCTCCGGCCCCGAGGAGGCGAGCGCCGCGGCGAGCGCGCTGGCGACCTCGTCGCGCCCGGTCGCCCGCTGAGCCTTGACGCCGTAGCCGGCGGCGACGGCGGCGACGTCGAGCTTCGGCAGGTCGAGGCCGGGCGCGCCCGTGACCTGCTCGACTTCGGCGAACCACTTGAGGATCGCGTACTCCTGGTTCTGCAGGACGAGGAAGGTGACCGGCGCCTGGTAGGCGACCGCGCTCCAGAAGGCGGTGATCGCGTACTGGGCCGAGCCCTCGCCGAGGACGCAGACGACCGGGCGGTCGGGCTGGGCGAGCTGGACGCCGACCGCGGCGGCGAGGCCGAAGCCGAGGCCGCCGCCGGCGCTGAAGTAGTAGCTCCCCGGCCGCGAGATGCGGAGCTGGTTGCGCAGCGCCAGGGTGCTGGAGGGGGACTCGAGGACGACGATCGCGTCCTCGGGCATCGCCTCGGCCAGGGCGGTGTGGACGGTCGAGGGGTTGAGCGGGTCCTCGGCCGGGATTTCCTGCGGGCCGGGGTTCGGCTCCGGCGCCGGGCGCGAGGACTCCGGCACCGCCTCGACCAGCGCCGCCAGGGTGAGGCCGACGTCGGCGACGATCGCGTCGCCCATCGGCGCCCGCACCGCCTCGTCGTGGTCGCTGGTGATCGCCACCAGCTGCGCGCCCTCGGGCAGCAGCGGCCCGGGGATGTGCGGGTAGTACGGGAAGACCGAGCTGCCGACGACGACGATCAGGTCGTGGCCCTCGAGGGTCATCCCGACCGGGCCGATCGCCGGCGGCAGGACGCCGCGGAAGTTCGGGTGGTTCTCGGGGAAGCCGAGGCGGTGGCCGCCGGTCGCCGGCGAGGCCCAGACCGGGAGGCGCTGGCGCTCGGCGAGGGCGACCGCGGTGTCCCAGGCGCCGGCGGTGTCGACGTCGGGGCCGGCGACGAGGACCGGGTTCGTCGCCGCGTCGAGGCGATCGGCGAGGGCGCGGACCGCCTCGGGGTCGGCGACGGCGCGGCCGCCCACCTTTCGCTCGATCGCCGCCTTCGCGTCGGCCTCGTCGACCTCGGCGTACCAGTCGTCCATCGGCAGCGAGACGAAGACCGGGCCGCGCGGCGCCAGGCCGGCGAGGTGGGCGCCGTGGGCCAGCGCCAGCGGCACGTCCTCGGCCCGCGGCGGCTCGTAGGACCACTTGACCAGCGGGTGCGGCATCAGGGTCGCGTCGCGGTTGGTGAGGTTCGCCTGCAGGGTGATCTGGGCTCGCGCCTGCTGGCCGGCGGTGACGAGCAGCGGCGAGTGGTTCGCCTGGGCGTTGAAGATCGCCCCCATCGCGTTGCCGACGCCAGGCGCGGTGTGGAGGTTGACGACGGTCGTCTTCCCCGACGCCTGCGCGTACCCGTCGGCCATCCCGACCACGACCGCCTCCTGGAGGCCGAGGACGTACCTGAAGTCCGAGGGGAAGTCGGCGAGCATCGGCAGCTCGGTCGAGCCCGGGTTGCCGAACATCGTCGTCATCCCATGGGCGCGGAACAGGTCGAAAGTCGCTTCGCGGACGTTGGGCACGAATCGAACCCTATCCGGCGGTGTTCGAAGGCCCCAATGCACCTACCTCGAATCCGGGGAAGCGGCAGGCAGGATTCAAGGCGCGAGCGTCGTAGGGCCGATAAGGCGGGAGTGAGCCACCGCCTCCTCGCCAACGCCTGGACCCGCACCCTCGCCGTCTTCGCGCTCTCCCTGGCGCCGCTGCTCGCGATCTGCGCCTATGCCGAGGCGGCGCCGGCCACGCGGGTCGTCTACGGGGCGGGCAAGATCGTCCCGATTCCGGCCTCGATCCCCCACGCCGAAGGCGACATGGTCGACCAGCGGATCATCCCCAACCTGCGCTGGATCGCCCAGCGGTACCCGATCTACGTCACCGACGGCTACTCCGGCCCGCTGCCGAACGGCGAACAGGCCGGCTGCGACGGCTGCCACGTCAAGAACTCCGATCACTACAACGGTCTCGCCGTCGACATCGTGCCGCTCACTCCCAGCTCCAAATGCGACGCCAACTGGACCGGGATCACCCGCCTCGCCCTTTTCGCCGAGCCCGAACAGGACAAACCGCGGCTGCCCTTCCGCTGGGTCGGCTACGACGGCGACGCCGGGCACGGCTGCGGCCACCACCTGCACCTCTCCTGGAACCACGCGGTCGCGCCGATGTTCCAGCTGGCCGAATGGGTCGAAGTGATGGCGGTCAACTCCACCGGCCCCAACACGGGCGCCCGGAAGAAACCGGACTCGCGGCCGAAGGCCCCGGCCGGACCTCCCGGCGGCGTCGCGCAGATCAGCACGGGCGGCGTCTCGGCGCGCCCGGCCGGCGACTGAGCCGAGGGGGCGGCTCCATAGGATGCGGCGATGCGCCTCGTCGCCCTCGCCGCCGCCCTGCTGATCCCCGCGCTCGCACTCGTCGCCGGCTGCGGCAGCTCGGATGACTCGACCCCGGTCGCCTGCCTCGAAGGGGCCCCGGCCTACGAGCGCGCCTTGGAGGCGGCGCCCGACGAAGTGCTGCTGAACGACGAGACGCTGATCAGCGAATGCGTCACCCGCAACCAGAGCGGCGGCGACCTCGCCCGGGTCGGCGAAGCGACGATCGAGACCGCGACCAGGCTCAACGCCGAAGCGCGCGAGGACCCGGGCGGCGCGGCCAACCTCCAGCTCGGCTACCTGCTCGGCGCGGTCGAGCGCGGCGCCGAGGGGAGCGAAGGGATCCACTCCGACCTCGTCCGCCGGCTCGTCGTCGCCGCCCGCTTCGTGCCGGGCAAGCAGGCATCCCCGCCGGGGTTCCTCCCCACCTACAGCGAAGGATTCGAGGCGGGACGCTCCGGCGGCTGACAGCCCTCGGCGCTCGGCGGTTAATACGCTGAGGGGACCGAGAACTTCACATGGAGGCAGCCTTGAGCGAACAGCTGTGGGGTGGCGAGACCACCAAAGCCGTCGACAACTTTCCCGTCTCCGGCGAGCGGGTGCCGGTGCCGGTTGTGCGCTGGCTGGGCCGGATCAAGGGCGCGGCGGCGGAGGCCAACGGGGCCCTCGGCGGGCTCGAGGCCGAGGTCGCGGAGCGGATCGCCGCGGCCGGCAAGGCGATCGCCGAGGGCGAACACGACGACCAGTTCCCCGTCGACGTCTTCCAGACCGGCTCCGGCACCTCCTCGAACATGAACGCCAACGAGGTGATCGCGAGCCTTGCCGGGGAGGGCGTGCACGCCAACGACCACGTCAACATGGGGCAGTCCTCCAACGACGTCTTCCCCTCCGCCGTGCACCTGGCGGCGCTCGACGAGGTCACCCACGACCTGCTGCCGGCGATGGGCGGGCTCGAGGGGGCGCTGGAAGAGAAGGCGCGGCAGTTCGCCGACGTCGTCAAGGCCGGCCGCACCCACCTGATGGACGCGGTCCCGGTCACGCTCGGCCAGGAGTTCGCCGGCTACGCGGCGCAGATCCGGCTCGGCGTGCAGCGAGTCGAGGGAACGCTGCGGCGGGTCGGCCAGATCCCGCTCGGCGGCACCGCCACCGGCACCGGGCTGAACACCCATCCCGAGTTCGCCGCCAAGGTGCGCGAGACGCTCGCCGCCGACACCGGCCTGGCGATCTCCGCCCCGCTCGACGCCTTCGAGGCGCAGGGCAACCGCGACGCGCTGGTCGAGCTCTCGGGCGCGCTCAAGGTCTACGCCGTCTCGCTCAACAAGATCGCCAACGACCTGGC
>DASTBO010000021.1:0-2524 GCA_035712025.1 Solirubrobacterales bacterium | reverse complement strand
CGAGCTCTACAAGCGCGGGCTGATCTGCCGCGCCGACGATCGCGGCGACCCGGTGGTGCAGCTCTCGCCGCCGCTGATCGCCGACACCGAGCAGTTCGAAGAGATCCACGACGTCCTCCACGCCGTCCTCGGTGAGGCGTGGGACCAGGTAGTCGGCTAGGAGCAGACGTGCTCACCGTCCAGAGCCTGCTCGACGAGCTCGACCTCGAGCTGGCGGCCGGCGCGGACGCCGCCGCGGCGCCGGTGCGCTGGGTCCACATCTCCGAGCTCGAGGACCCGACCCCGTGGCTCTCCGGCGGCGAGCTGATGCTGACCACGGGAATCCCGCTGGAGAGCGCGGCCAAGCAGCGCGCCTTCATCCGCATCCTCGCCGACCGCAACCTGGCCGGGCTCGGGTTCGGCACCGGCTTCAACCACAAATCGCTGCCCAAGGCGCTCGTCGCCGAGGCCGAGAAGCGCGAATTCCCGCTCTTCGAGGTGCCCTACTCGGTCCCGTTCATCGCGATCACCGAGAAGGCCTTCGCCCGGCTCGTCAACGAGCAGTACGAGGTCCTGCAGCGGGGGATCGCCGTCCAGCGCCGGCTCGAGCGGCTGGTGCTCGAGGAGCGCGGCCTGGAGGAAATCGCCGCCACCGTCGCCTCCGCCGTCGGCGGCACCGTCGCGATCCTCGATGCCCGCGGCGAGCGGCTCGCCGGCAAGGGCTTCCGCCGCCAGCTCTCGGCCGAGGCGATCGCCGCGATCCGCAAGGAAGCGCTGAGCCACGCCGGCGACGGGCACCCCTTCGTCCCCTCCCACCCCAACGTCGCCGGCAGGGCGCTGGCCCACCCGGTGATCTCGCCCGGCGGCGGACCGCCGCAGGCCTGGGTCGTGATCGTCCGCGACTCGGGCGGCCTCGGCGACTTCGAGCGGCTGATCCTGCAGCAGTCGGTCGCGGTGGTGGCGCTGGAGCTGATGCGCCGCCGGGTCGCCCAGGAGACCGAGCGGCGCCTCGCCGGCGACGTCCTCGCCGCCGCGCTCGGCGGCCGCATGGACGCCACCGAGCTGCGCCGCCGGCTGGAGCCGTTCGGGATCGGCGAGGCGGCGGCGGTGCTGGTCTTCGCGCTCGACGACCCGGGAGAGGCGGCGGGGCAGCTGGAAGCGGCGCTCGCCGCCGACGCTTGCCCCGCCGTGGTCGCCCCGCACACCAGCGGCGGCCGCGAGCTCCTCTGCGCGGTGATCGACTGCGCCGACCGCGACCCGATCGAAGTTGCCACCGAGGCGCGGCGGCAGCTCGGCCGCGACCGCGGCGGGGTCCGTGCCGCCGCCAGCCGCCCGGCACCGCCGGAGCGCCTGCGCCACTCCTTCCACGAGGCGCGCTGCGCCCTGGAGGCGACCGCCTTCGACAACGGCTCCGCCCCGGAGGTCGCCTCCTGGCGCGACCTCGGCGCCTTCACCCTGCTGCTCTCGATCCAGGACGACGACGCGCTCGACCTCTACTGCGACAGCGTCCTCGGCCCGATCGAGCGCGGCGACGAGGAGTACGGCGGCGAGCTGCTGCGCTCGCTGGAGGCCTTCATCGAGCAGAACGGACAGTGGGAGCGGGCGGCCCGCCAGGTCTACTGCCACCGCCACACGCTGCGCTACCGGATGCGCAAGGTGGAGGAGCTGACCGGGCGCGACCTCTCCCGCGCCCACGACCGGATCGAGTTCTGGCTGGCCCTGCGAGCGAGGGAGCTTGTCGCATGAAGATTGGAGTGCCGACCGAGATCAAGTCCGACGAGTACCGGGTGGCGGTCACCCCCGCCGGGGTGCGCGAACTCTCCGAGCACGGCCACGAGGTGCTGGTCCAGGCCGGGGCCGGCGAGGGCAGCGCGATCGCCGACGCCGACTACGAGGCGCAGGGGGCGACGGTCGTCGCCGAGGCCGCCGGGGTCTTCGAGGCGGCCGAGATGATCCTCCACGTCAAGGAGCTGCAGCCGAGCGAGATCGAGATGCTGCGGCCGGGACAGCTGATCTTCACCTACCTGCACCTGGCGCCGGACCCCGAGCAGACGCGCGGGCTCTGCGGCTCGGGCGTTACCGCGATCGCCTACGAGACGGTCGAGGACGCCCACGGGCGGCTGCCGCTGCTGGCGCCGATGAGCGAGGTGGCGGGGAAGATCGCCACCCAGGCGGGCGCCTTCATGCTCGAGAAGCCGATGGGCGGCAGGGGGATCCTGCTGGGAGGAGTGCCGGGAGTCGCCGCCGCCAACGTGATGGTGATCGGCGGCGGCGTGGTGGGGATGAACGCGGCCTTCATCGCGATCGGGATGGAAGCCGACGTCTTCGTCTACGACCGCTCGATCGACCGCCTGCGAGAGCTCGAAGTCGACTTCGGCGGCCGCTGCTCGACGGTCTACTCGACGACGCTGGCGATCGAGGAGATGCTGCCGCGGGCCGACCTCGTGATCGGCGCCGTGCTCGTCCACGGGGCGCGCGCCCCTTATGTGGTGCGCCGGGAGCAGCTCGCCCTGATGAAGCCGGGGACGGTGCTGGTCGACGTCGC
>DASTBO010000020.1:0-32686 GCA_035712025.1 Solirubrobacterales bacterium | reverse complement strand
CCGAGGTCCGCGCGGCGCTCTCGGCGCTGCGGGAACGGCAGCCGAGCCGCCTCGTCGCCGTCTTCCAGCCGCACCTCTACTCGCGCACCAAGGCGCTTGCCACCGAGTTCGGCGCCGCGCTCGCCCTCGCCGACGAGGTCGTCGTCCTCGACGTCTATCCCGCCCGCGAGGAGCCGGTCGGGGAGCTGGCGGGCGTCAGCGGCCTGCAGGTCGCCCAGGCGGCCGCTGAGCGCGCGGGGGGGAGGCCGGTCTGGTGGCTGCCGAGCGCCGAGCTGGCCCGGCGGGCCCTGGTCGAGCGGCTCGACGGCAGCCCGGCGCTCTACGGCGAGGGCGCGGTCCTGGTGACGATCGGCGCCGGCGACGTCTTCCGGCTCGGCGAGGCGCTGGCGACCGAGGCGGCGGCGTGAGCGCGCCGCCCGAGGGCGTCCGCGCCGACTACCCGCTGGCGCGGCTGACCACGGTCCGCACCGGCGGCGCCGCCGACTGGTTCGCCCG
Source organism: Solirubrobacterales bacterium (assembly GCA_035712025.1). Lineage (GTDB taxonomy): Bacteria > Actinomycetota > Thermoleophilia > Solirubrobacterales > 70-9 > VAYN01. Next base: position 32,191 of record DASTBO010000020.1, on the reverse strand, counting down.
CCCCGCCGACGAGGAGCAGCTCGCCGCCGCTCTGCGCTGGGCCGACGCCGACGGCCTCCCGGTCGGGGTGGTCGGCTCCGGCTCCAACCTCCTGGTCGCCGACGAGGGCTTCCACGGCCTCGCGATCAAGCTCGACGGGAAGCTGGCCGAGATCGAGCGCGACGGCGACCGGGTCGTCTGCGGCGGCGGCTACCGCTTTCCCTCGGCCGCGGCGAAGGCCGCCGGGTGGGGCCTGTCGGGGCTCGAGTTCGGGGTCAACATCCCGGGCACCGCCGGCGGCGCGGTGCGGATGAACGCCAACGCCTACGGCGGCCAGCTCGCCAGGGTGCTGGAGTGGGTCGACGTCTGCACCGCCGCCGGAACCGACCGTCGCGCCCCGGAGGATCTCGGCTTCGCCTACCGGCGCTCGAACCTGCGCGAGGGCGAGGTCGTCGCCCGCGCCTCCTTCGCGCTCGAGCCCGCCGACCCGGACGAGATCCGCGCCACCCTGGCGAGCATGCGCGAGCGCCGGCGCGAGGCGCAGCCCTCGGGGATCAAGACCTTCGGCTCGACCTTCAAGAACCCCGAGGACGAGCGCGCCGAGGGCCGCTCCGCGGGGCAACTGCTGGAGGCCGCCGGCTGTCGCGGCCTGCGCCATGGCGGCGCCCGCTTCTCCGAGAAGCACGCGAACTTCGTCGAGAACGATCGCGGTGCGACCACGGCCGATGTGCTCGAGCTGATGGCCGAGGGACGCCGCCGGGTCCACGAGCGCTTCGGGGTCGAGCTCGAGCCCGAGGTCCAGGTGCTCGGCGAGGTCCGCTGGCCGGACGGCTGGGCGCTGTGAGCCGGAGACCGGTCGCGGTCCTCGCGGTCGCCCTCGTGGCGGCCCTCGCCATCTACTGGTTCGCGATCCGGACCAATACGGCCGCTCCCGACGTCCAGGTGCCGAAGCTGGCGGCTTCGATCGGCGAAGGGGAAGACGCGGTCGGCATCGCCGGCAGCGGCGCCGCGGTCCGCTGGCTGCCGCTGCCCGAGGACCCGCCGCTGCCGCGCCTGCCGCTCGCCGAGGTCCCACCGGGGGGGCGGGTGAAGGGAACCGCGCTGGAACAGGTCCGGGTTCTCGCCGCGGTCCCGGACGAGCTGCGGCCGTACGTCGAGCGCAGCTACTTCGGCGAGAGCGGGGTGGACGTCGAGCTCACCACGGGGATCGAACTCCGCTTCGGCGACGCCTCCCGGGCCCGGCGGAAGTGGAACGCCGCCGCCGCCGTCCTCGCCGACCCCTCGGTCACCGCGCTCGATTATGTGAACCTGCAGGCTCCTTCCCGCGCCTCCTACGGGGGCTCCGGCCACGAACTACCGCCGCCACCCTGAACCACCTCCGAGGGGCGAGAAAGGGCTTTGCAGAGCCACGTCGAAAAGTCTCAACCTGAGGGTGAGAGTGTCTCAACCCTCAACCAGTAGTCGAGACATGGAGGCTGAACGATGGCTGGCGCCCGTTTGACAGACACCCGCGAATGCCCTACGTTGAGCGCAATTTCCGTCCTTCAGCGGGAGGCTCGAACCCTAGAGCGTGGCTGAAGGGTCGGACGGAACAAAGGCTCAACTCACATGGAATCCACTTACCTCGCTGTGATCAAGGTCGTCGGCGCCGGCGGCGGCGGCACCAACGCGGTCAGCCGCATGATCGACGCCGGCATCCGCGGCGTCGAGTTCGTCGCGGTCAATACCGACGCCCAGGCGCTGCAGGCCTGCGACGCCGACATCAAGCTTTCGATCGGCCAGGAGTTGACCCGCGGCCTCGGCGCCGGGGGCAACCCCGAGGTCGGCGCCGGCGCGGCGGCCGAGAGCCGCGACGAGATCAAGGAGGCGCTGAAGGGCGCCGACATGGTCTTCGTCACCGCCGGCGAGGGCGGCGGCACCGGCACCGGCTCGGCACCGGTGATCGCCGAGATCGCCAAGGAGGAGATCGGCGCCCTCACCGTCGGCGCGGTGACCAAACCGTTCGAGTTCGAGGGCAAGCGACGGATGCAGCAGGCGCTCGAGGGAATCGAGAAGCTGCGCAACAAAGTCGACACCCTGATCATCGTCCCGAACGAGAAGCTGCTGCAGGCGGTCGAGCGGCGCACGAGCGTCCTCGAGGCCTTCCGCCAGGCGGACGACATCCTCCGCCAGGGCGTCCAGGGCATCACCGACCTGATCACGATCCCCGGCCTGATCAACCTCGACTTCGCCGACGTGCGGACGATCATGCGCGACGCCGGCTCGGCCCTGATGGGGGTCGGCTCGGCCTCCGGAGAGGCCCGCGCCCTCGACGCGGCCAAGGCGGCGATCACCTCGCCGCTGATCGAGGAGTCGATCAAAGGCGCGACCGGGATGCTGCTGAACATCACCGGCCCCGAGGACCTCGGCCTCTTCGAGGTCAACGAGGCCGCCCAGCTGGTCCAAGCCGAGGCCGACGACAACGCCAACATCATCTTCGGCTCGGTCGTCGACCAGTCGATGAAGGACGAGGTGCGGGTGACCGTGATCGCCACCGGCTTCGAGGGCTTCGAGCTTCTGGCTCGGTCGCCGCAGCGGGTCCGGCGTCGTTACGAGAGCCGCCCACGGGTCTCCGCCGAGGACACGGACATCCGGAAACTCCGGGTTTCGGACGACGACATCGACGTTCCCGGCTTCCTCAAAGAGTAGGCGCGCCCCGTTCAATAGATTGGCCGGGTGACCACTGCGGCCGCCCGGCGCACCCCTCTCTTCGAGCAGCACCAGGAGCTGGGGGCGAAGGTCGTTCCCTTCGCCGGCTGGGAGATGCCGGTCACCTACGAGGGGATTCGGGAGGAGCATTCGGCGGTGCGGCGGCACGTGGGGATGTTCGACGTCTCGCACATGGGCGAGGTCGAGGTCGAGGGGCCCGGGGCGCTGGCCTTCCTGCAGCGGGTTCTAACCAATGACGTCGGGGGGATCGCGATCGGCGGCGCCCAGTACTCGTGCCTCTGCCGGGAGGACGGCGGCGTCCTCGACGACCTCTTCGCCTACCGGCTCGGCGGCGACCGCTACCTGATCGTCACCAACGCCGCCAACCACGAGGCCGACCTCGCCTGGCTCGGCCGCCAGAGCCGCGAGCACGACGTCATCGTCCGCGACGTCGCCGACCGCTACGCGATGCTCGCCGTCCAGGGCCCGCACGCCCGCGCCGTCCTCGGCTCGGCCCTCGGGATCGAGCTGCCGCCGCGCTTCCACGTCGCCCACGCCCGGGTCGGCCGCCGCCCGGCGCTGGTCTGCGGCACCGGCTACACCGGCGAGGACGGGGTCGAGCTGCTGATCGACCCCGAGGTCGCGGCGCCGATCTGGACCGAGCTGCTCGACGCCGGCGTCGTCCCCTGCGGGCTCGGCGCCCGCGACACCCTGCGGCTGGAGGTCTGCTTCCCGCTGCACGGCAACGAGCTGACGCCGGAGCGCAACCCGATCGAAGCCGGCCTGGGCTGGTGCTGCAAGGAGGCGACCGGCTTCGTCGGCGCCGAGGCGATCGCCGCCGCCCGCGCCGGGGGGACCGCCGAGACGCTGGTCGCCTTCAAGCTCGAGGAGAAGGGGATCCCGCGCGAAGGCAACCCGGTCCTGCGCGGCGGCGAGCCGGTCGGCACCGTCACCAGCGGCACCTTCGCGCCCTCGCTCGAGCTCGGCGCCGGGATGGCCTACGTCGCCTCGGAGCTGGCGGAGGTCGGGACCGAGATCGAGATCGACGTGCGCGGCAAGCGCCGCCCCGCCCGGATAGCTTCCAGGCCCCTCTACGCGAAAAGGAGCTGAGCCTTGGCCGACGCCACCTACCCCGACGACCTTCGCTACCACGAGGAACACGACTGGGCCCGGATCGAGGGCGACCAAGCCACCCTCGGGATCACCTGGTACGCCCAGGACTCGCTCGGCGAGGTCGTCTTCTTCGATCCGCCGGAGGTCGGGACGACGATCCAGAAAGACTCCTCCTACGCCGAGGTCGAGTCGGTCAAGGCGGTCTCCGACGTGATCGCGCCCCTGTCGGGCGAGGTGGTCGAGGTCAACGACGCCCTCGCCGACGCGCCGGAGCAGATCAACGAGGACCCCTACGGCGCCGGCTGGCTGGTCAAGGTGCGGCTGAGCTCCCCCGGGGAGGCCGAGACCCTGCTCGGGGTCGAGGAATACCGCAAGATGCTGGACCGCTAGCCCGGAAGCCCGGCCACCCGCTTCCCTAGCCTTACCCAGGTGACCCGCTACACCTCCGCGACGCCGGACGACCGGCGCCAGATGCTCGACGCGATCGGCGTCTCCTCGGTCGACGAGCTCTTCGAGCAGATCCCCGAGCCGCTGCGCCTCGGCCGGCCGCTGGCGCTGCCCGACGGCCTTGGCGAGGCCGAGGTCTACGAGCGCCTGACAGCGCTGGCCGAGCGGAACGCCGACGCCGAAGATCAGGTCTGCTTCGTCGGCGCCGGGATGTACGACCACTACGTGCCGGCGATCGTCGACGCGATCGTCTCGCGCTCCGAGTTCCTCACCCCGTACACGCCCTACCAGCCGGAGATCTCCCAGGGCGGCCTGCAGGTGATGTTCGAGTTCCAGACGGCGATGTCGGAGCTGACCGGGCTGCCGGTCTCCAACGCCGGCCTCTACGAGGGCCCCTCCTCGGTCGCCTCGGCCGGCTACCTGGCGATGGGCGCGACCAAGCGGCGCCGGTTCGTCGTCTCCCGCGGCCTCCACCCGCACAGCCGCGAGACGCTCGCCACCTACTCGGTCGGCTACGGCGCCGAGATCGTCGAGGTCGGGCTCGAGAACGGGCAGACCGACGCGGCGGCGCTGGCCGCGGCGGTCGGCGGCGAGACCGCCGCCGTCTTCCTCCAGAGTCCGAACTTCCTCGGCTCGGTCGAGGACGTCGAGGCGCTCGGCGCGGCGGCGAAGGAGCACGGGGCGCTGCTGGTCGTCGCCTGCGACCCGATGACGCTCGGAATCCTCAAGCCGCCGGGAGAGTGCGGCGCCGACATCGCCCTCGGCGAGGGCCAGCCGCTCGGCAACCGGCTGGACTTCGGCGGGCCGTCCTTCGGCTTCTTCTGCGCGACCGAGGCCCAGATCCGCCGCATGCCGGGACGGATCGCCGGCGAGACCACCGACGTCGACGGCCGCCGCGGCTTCGTCCTCGCGCTGCAGACCCGCGAGCAGCACATCCGCCGCGAGAAAGCCACCAACAACATCTGCACCGCCCAGGCCCTGAACGCGCTGGGGGCGATGGTCCACCTCGCCTGGCTCGGCCGCCACGGCTTCCGCGAGCTGGGCGAGCTGCTGGTCCGGCGGACCGCCTACGCGCGCGAGCGCCTCGCCGCGGTCGACGGGGTCGAGCTGCTGCACGCCTCGCCGGTAGCGCGCGAGTTCGCGGTGCGGCTCGACGCCCCCGTGGACAAGGTCCTCGATCGCGTCGCCGAGCGCGGCATCGCCGCCGGCTACCCGCTCGGCCACGAGTACCCCGAGTTCGAGGACGGCCTCCTGGTCGCGATCACCGAGCGCCGCACCAAGGCCCAGATCGACGAGCTCGCCGAGGCGCTCGGCGCCGCGGTGGCTGCCGAGCGTGTCGATTTCCTCTCGGATGGCGAGAGCAAATCGACACTCGCGGAGGGGGCTCGCTGATGGCGCTGACCCAGACCCCGATGCAGGCCGAAGCGGCCGAGACGATCTACGAGAAGTCCAAGGAGGGACGCCGCGCCGCCGTCCTGCCCGCCGCCGAAGTGCCGGAGAGGCCGATCGCCGAGCTGATCCCGGAGAGCCTGCTGCGCGCCGAGCCGCCGCGGCTGCCGGAGATCGCCGAGCCGGAGATCGTCCGCCACTACAACCGCCTCTCGCGCCGTAACTTCGACCTCGACAGCGGCTTCTACCCGCTCGGTTCCTGCACGATGAAGCACAACCCGCGACTGAACGAGCGGGTCGCGGCGCTGCCCGGCCACGCCCGTCTGCATCCCGCCCAGGACCCGCGCCGGGCCCAGGGGGCGCTGGAGCTGATGTGGCTGCTGCAGGAGTCGCTGAGCGAGATCTGCGGCCTGCCGCACGTCAGCCTGCAGCCGAGCGCCGGCTCCCACGGCGAGCTCGCCGGCCTGCTGCTGACCCGCGCCTACCACGCCGACCGCGGCGAAGAGCGGCACAAGGTGCTGGCGCCGGACACCTCGCACGGGACCAACCCGGCCTCGGTGACGATGGCCGGCTACGAGGTGGTCAAGGTCGCGACCGACGAGGTCGGCGGGGTGGACATGGACGACCTGCGGGCGAAGCTGGCCGAGAACGCCGGCGAGGTCGCCTGCCTGATGCTGACCAACCCCAACACGCTCGGGGTCTTCGACCAGAACATCGCCGAGATCGCCTCGCTGATCCACGCCGAGGGGGGGACGCTCTACTACGACGGCGCCAACCTCAACGCGGTGATGGGGCACTCGCGGCCGGGCGACATGGGCTTCGACATCGTCCACGTCAACCTCCACAAGTCCTTCAGCCAGCCGCACGGCGGCGGCGGTCCGGGCGCCGGTCCGATCGCCGTCTCCGACCGGATCGAGCCCTTCCTGCCGCGGCCGCAGGTGGTCCGCCGCGAGGGCTCCAACGGCCACGGCCCGAGCTTCGACCTCGACCACGAGCGGCCGAAGTCGATCGGCCGCCTGCGGGGATTCCAGGGCAACTTCGGCGTCTTCGTCCGCTCCTACGCCTACATCCTCAGCCTCGGGGGCGACGGCCTCTCCGAGGCCTCGGAGACGGCGGTGCTGAACGCCAACTACCTGAAGGCGCGCCTTGCCGAGGGCCGCGCCGGCGAGCGGCTGCCGATCGCCTTCGACCGCCACTGCATGCACGAGTTCGTCCTCTCCGGCAAGCCGATGAAGCGCGACCTCGGCCTCGCCACCCTCGACCTCGCCAAGCGCCTGCTCGACTTCGGCTTCCACCCGCCGACCGTCTACTTCCCGCTGCTCGTCGAGGAGGCGCTGATGGTCGAGCCGACCGAGACCGAGGCCAAGGAGAGCCTCGACGCCTTCGCCGCGGCGATCGAGGGAATCCTCGCCGAGGCCGAGGACGACCCCGAGCTCGCCAAGAACGCCCCCTACACGACCCCGGTCCGCCGCCTCGACGAGGTCAAGGCGACGAGACAGCCGGTCGTCCGCCAGCCGCTCTAGCCATTCGCCTGTTCCTTCTTGGTCCTGAGGACCAAGAAGGAACAGCTAAAGCTGCGGCAGCTCCTGCTCCAGCTCCAGGACCGGGGCGAAGAGGTCGCCGTGCCGCTCGACCCGCTCGACCACGTCACCGGCCTCGAAGACGAGTTGCGAACCGTCGCCTGATTCGGCGACGGCTTCGACCTCGGCCCAGGTCACCGGGGTCGAGCAGGTGGGGCGCTCCCGCGCACGCAGCGAGTAGACGGCGATCGTCGTTTTGCGCTCGTTGTTCTGGTACCAGTCGATGAAGACCTTGCCGCTGCGGTCGGTCTTTTTCCCCATCTTCGCCAGCACCTCGTCGGGGGTCTGCTTGGCGATCAGCTGCGCCAGGGCCTGGGCGAAGGGGCGCGTCTCCTCGTAGGTGACCTTGGTGTTGAGGGGGACGTAGAGCTGCATGCCCTTCGAGCCGGAGGTCTTGGCGAAGCACTCGAGCTCGAGCTGGGCGAGCACCTCGCGCAGGCGCAGCGCCACCCGCGAGCAGTCGACGACGTCGGCCGGCGGCCCGGGATCGAGGTCGAAGGCGAGCACGGTGGGCCGTTTCGGCGCCCGCCCCAGCGACAGCGAGGGATGCAGCTCGATCGCCGCCAGCTGCGCCATCCAGACCAGCGTCGGCAGGCTGTCGCAGACGCAGAAGTCGATCTTCCCCGCCTGCGGCCCGGCCTGGACCCGCGTCGTCTTCACCCATTTCGGCCGGTGCTTGGGGCAGCGCTTCTCGAAAAAGGCCGAATCGAGGTCGTCGACCCCTTCCGGGAAGCGGCGCAGCGTCACCGCGCGGCCGCGCAGGTGGGGGACGATCGCCGGCGCCACCTTGGCGTAGTAGTCGACCATCTCGCCCTTGGTGAACCCCGCCTCCGGGTAGAGCACCTTGTCGAGGTTGGTCAGCCGCAGCTCCCTGCCGTCGACCTCGACCTGCCGCGTCTCACCCACGGCCCGCCCCTATTTCGAGGCTTTGGCTTTGGAGCGGGAAGAGCTTTTCGCTTTCGCTTTGCCCTTCTTGGCGGCTTTGGCTTTCGCCGGCTTCTTGCCGCCTTTCTCTTTGACCGCGGCGATGCTCTCCTCCAGCGCCGCCATCAGGTCGGGGGCCTTGGTCGCCTTCGGCGCCTCGGTCTCCGGCGCGACGATCTCCTTGCCTTCGGCTTTCTGTTCGATCAGGGCCAGGAGCTGTTCGCGGTACTCGTCCTTGTAGCCGCTCGGGTCGAACCTGGTGCTGAGCGAATCGATCAGCTGCTCGGCCATCTCCTGCTCGCGCTTGGCGACCTTCGGCTTCTTGTCGGGCAGCGCGTCATCGAGGTCGGCGGGCGGCACCACCTCGTCGTGGAAGCGCATCGTCGTCAAGGTCAGGACGCCGTCGGAGGCGCGGATCGCCGAGAGGTGCTCTTTGTTGCGGAAGACGAAGCGGGCGATCGCCGCCTTGCCCGAGTGTTCCATCGCCGCGGCGAGCAGCGAGTAGGCCTTCTCGGCGCCGTCGGCGGGGCCGAGGTAGTAGGGGCTGTCGAAGTACATCGGGTCGATTTCCTCGATGTCGACGAAGTCCTGGACGTCGATCGCGCGCGTCTTCTCCGGGGCCAGCGCCGCCATCTCGTCCTTGCTCAGCGGCACGTACTGGCCGGGCGAGAGCTCGTAAGCCTTGATGATGTTCTCGTAGGGGACCTCCTCGTCGGTCCCTTCGGCGACGCGCCGGTGTTTGATCCGGGCGCTGTCGGCCTCGCGGATCTCGCGCAGGGCGATGTTGCGGCGCGCGACGGCGCTGAACATGCGCACCGGCACGTTCAGCAGCCCAAAGCTGATCGTTCCGCTCCAAATTGCTCTAGCCATTCGTCAAGACCTCCTACCCGGGATTCTTTCAGCCGAACGCCGGCCTTCAACAGAGGCGGCCACAGCGGCAGCCATCTTGCGCTGGGATCATGCGCCGGTGCTCTTCGAGCTGCGAGACGTCGGCCTCGACCGCGCCGGCCGCGCCGTGCTCGACGGGCTCAGCGCCCGCCTGTCCGAGGGCGCAACGGCGATCGTCGGCCCCTCCGGCGCCGGCAAGTCGACGCTGCTGCGGTTGCTGAACCGGCTCGCCGACCCCGACCGCGGCGAGATCGCCTATCGCGGCCGGCCGCTGGCGGCGTACGAGCCGCTGGCGCTGCGGCGCGAGGTGGCGCTGGTGCCGCAGCTGCCGGCCCTGCTCGAGGGGACGGTCGAGTCGAACCTGCGCTACGCCGCCGAGCTGGCGGGCGAGCCGCTGGCCGTGGACGCGACCCTGCGCCGCGCCGGTCTCGACCCCGCCTTCGCCGAGCGCGACGTCGCCCGGCTCTCGGTCGGCGAGCAGCAGCGGGCGATGCTGGCCCGGGCGCTGGCGCAGCGCCCCGCCGTCCTCCTGCTCGACGAGCCGACTTCGGCTCTCGACCACGCCGCCCGCGACGCGATCGAGGCGACGCTGGCGAGCCTGCGGCGCGAGTCGAGCCTCTCGCTGGTCGTGGTCAGCCACGACCCCGAGCAGGCCCGCCGCCTCGGCGACCGGGTGCTGGAGGTGCCGGCGTGAGCACCTCGATCCACGTCGAGCTCTGGCAGGTCGCGGCCTCGCTGGTCCTGGTCGCGCTGGCGGCGGCGATCTCCCGCTGGCAGCGGGCCGGCCTCGAGCGCGACATCGTCGTCGCCACCGCCCGCTCGATCGTCCAGCTGACCCTGGTCGGCTACGCGATCAAGCTGATCTTCGACGTCGACTCGATCTGGCTGGTGCTCCTGCTGCTGGCGGCGATGGTCCTCTTCGGCGCGATCACCGCCCGCCACCGCGCCGAGAAGGTGCCGGATTCCTTCGGGCCGCTGCTGATCGCGCTCGCGCTGGCCGGGGCCGGCACGCTCGGCCTCGTCGTCGCCCTGGGGATCTTCGACCCGACGCCGCGCTACCTGGTTCCGGTCGGCGGCATGGTGATCGGCAACGCGATGACGGCGAGCGCGGTCGCGCTCAACCGCCTCGGCGACGAGATGGGGGACGCACGGGCCCGGATCGAGGCGACTCTCTCGCTCGGTGCCACCCCGCGCGAAGCCGCCGCCCCGACCGTCCGCCGCGCCCTGCGCTCGGGGATGATCGCCCTCGTCGACTCGACCAAGACGACCGGCCTGATCTTCTTCCCCGGGACGATGGTCGGCATGCTCCTCGCCGGCGCCAGCCCCACCGACGCCGTCCGCCTGCAGCTGATCCTCCTCTACGTCCTGCTCGGCAGCGTCTCGATCTCGGCCCTCACTGCCACCCTGCTGGCGTACCGCAACTTCTTCACGCCCGCGGCCCAGCTGCGAGACCCGGAAACGCCCGGCTAACGCCGGCAGCACCAGCCCTCGAGCTGGGGGAAGCTGGTCGGCCTGCCACTTGGCGCGATGGTCCTGGAGATGTGGGAGAAAGCTCGTCCCTCGCCGCGACCGAGCGGCAGGAAGAGCCACTGATCCGCTCCGGGCCAGGCGACGAACAGGCGCTTGCCATCCGGGGACCATTCCACCTGCCACAGGCTGCCGGGGACCCTGAGCAGGGTTTGCGGGCTCTGGCCCGGCCGATAGATCAGGACCTCGCCGTAGGTGCCGTGCTTGCGCCAGTAGGTGACCGAAGCGGCGACGAGCGGGCTCTGCGGCGCGAGGTCGACGTCGTTCACGGTTGCCCCGGGCGGAACGGGTAGGCGACGGGCCTTGCCGAGAGCCGGGCGGGAGGGGTGCCCGGCCGGCAGGACCGGCCGCAGTCTGATGGTCCCGCGCGAGGCTTCGAGGATCTTCCTGCCGCCGTCGGCCCAGTCCATCTCGGCGATGCGGCGCAAGGCGGGCGCACCGGTAAGGACGGCGCCGGTCTCGCTGTCGAGGATTTGCAGGCGACCAGCCCCGGTGACGTAGGCCAGCTCGTTCTCGCCGGTCGGAGACCAGGCGGGGGAGAAGGCGGGAGAAACCCCTTCTCGCGGTGGGGACCCGGCGGCGATCGATCCGGCGAGAAGCCGGTCTTGGGTTCCGTCGCCGGCGATCACCCGCAGGTCGGAGCCCGAGCGGTAGGCGATCCGTTCCCCCGAAGGAGACCAGCTTGGGGCGGCCATCAAGCGGCCGGGAAAGGCGACCCTTTTCTCGGAGGTGAGAGACCAGCGCGGCGTCCCGTCGGGCTCGAGGGCACTCAGGGTCCGCCCCCTGGCGACAACGACGAATAGGCCGCGTGGGGACCAGCTCGCGGATTCGTAGTCGCCGAGCAGTCGCCGCGCGCCATCCGGCTCCACGACCACGGGCCCTTCTCCGGTCTGCACCAGAAGCCGCCCACCGCCGGGGACCCGCGCCAGGGTCGGTTCCGGGGGCGGAGCACCCGTCGTCAGGGCATCGTCGACCCAGTCGCGCACCGCGGCGCCCGCCGGTGAGAGCAGCAGCGCCGCGAGTAGCGTGGCCAGCGAAAGGCCGAGCGCGAGGCGGGGGAGCGACCGCCGACCCTGCCCCTCCGAGGTTTGGGGGGTCCTGCCCCCCCGAAGTTCGGAGCGACCGCCCCGATCGCCGCCCTCCCGCTGCGCGAAGGCGGCCGCGACGATCTGCCGGCCTCGCTCCTCGGCGGCGGGCGGCTCGGGGATCGCGGCGTCCCACAGGGCGCGGTCGAGTTTGTCGCCGCTCATCGCCGTCCCTCCATGACCGTCCCGGCCTCGGCCGCCTCGCGCAGGCGGTCGAGGCCGCGCCGCAGGCGCGAGTTGACGGTCCCGCGCGGCAGCTCGAGCATCCGCGCGATCTCACCCGGGGTGTACTCGAGCAGGTGGCGGAGGACGACCACCGCGCGCTGCTCGGCCGGCAGCTCCTTCAGCGCCGCGATCATCTCGCCGCCGATCTCCGCGGGCGGGGGCAGCGGCTCGAAGACCGACTCGGCCCCGTCGACGCGCCGCCGCAGCGCCTCGCGCCGGGCCCAGTCGAGGGCGCGGTTGACGACGATCCGGTGGAGCCAGGGTCGGAAGGGCCGGCGGCGGTCGAAGCGGTCGAGGGCGTCCACCGCGGCGAGGAAGGCGTCCTGGGCGATGTCCTCGGCGGCCGCGGCGTCGTGGACGACGAGGTAGGCGGCGCGATAGGCGCCGCGCCAGTGCAGCGCGTAGAGCCGCGCCATCGCCGCGCCGGACCCGTCCTGCGCTTCGCGCACGAGCCGCCGCTCGTCTCCATCGCTCTCAGCTCGCAAGCCCGACCCCCTTCCGACATCTCAATCTTCTCGCACCCAGCGGCCCATTCGCACCAGCGCCTTGCTCAGCCGGGATCGCATCGTCGGCGCCAGCCGTCCCTGCGGCAGCTCGACGACGAAGGCCGGCGCCGCAAAGCGGCGGTTCTGCCAGTTCGGCGCCGTCCCCGCCGGCCAGCGCATCGCCCGGAACGGCATCCGCGCCAGGCCGGCGAAGTGGCGCCCGGCAGGCACGCTCTGCCCCCAGGCACGGACGAAGGGACGGGCGCCGCGGTACTGGTGGAACCAGATCGTCGCCGCCGGTTCGAGGGCGTGGACGATCCGGGCGGCCAGCCTCGTTTCCGGCTCGGAGAACGGTCGCGGCCCGGAGTATTCGAGGTCGCCGGGCCGGCCGCGCGGCCGCCAGCGCGCGCCGAAGTTGCGGTTGAGGTCGACGCCGTCGCCGTTCAGCCGCGAGCCGACCGCCGCGCCGTCGGGGTTCAGGTCGGGGACGATGAGGACGTCGGCGCTCGGGTCGGGGCAGCCGCCGCTCAGCGGCTCGACCGCGCTGGCGCCGCACTCGTCGCCATGGATGCAGCCGAAGACGAGCAGCTCGCCGCTCCACCTCGGGTCGCCGAGCTGGCGCAGCTCGATCGGCCGCCCCTGCGCCGAGTGCCCGACGACTCGGCTGCGCCCCAGCAGGTTGCCCGGCGCCCGCGGCGTTTCCGCGAAGGCGAGGAAGTCGCCGCTCGTGTCCGGCCGCGGCGGCGCGGGCGCGAGGAGGGCGAGGGCGGCGAGCAGAGCGAGCATCAGAGGAGATACGGCTGGGCCGCCCCGAGAGGTCCCTATCCTCGTCCGATGTCTCGATCCCAGCGGCTGACGCTGATCGCGACGATCCTCGGCTCGACGGTCGTCTTCCTCGACAGCACCGTCGTCAACGTCGCCCTGCCGGCGATCAGCGACGGCCTCGACGTCGGCCTTGCCGGCCAGCAGTGGGTGGTCGAGGCCTACACCCTGGCGCTGGTCTCGCTGCTGCTCGTCGGCGGCAGCCTGGGCGACCAGTTCGGGCGGCGGCGGATCTTCGTCATCGGCCTCGTCGGGTTCGGCATCACCTCCGTCCTCTGCGCGATCTCGCCTACGGACGAGTTCCTGATCGGCGCCCGCGCCCTGCAGGGGATCACCGGGGCGCTGCTGGTGCCCGGCTCGCTGGCGATCGTCGCCGCGACCTTCGAGGGCGAGGCGCGCGGCAAGGCGGTCGGTACCTGGACCGCCTGGACCGGGATCGCGACCGTGATCGGCCCCGCCGGCGGCGGGGCCCTGATCGGGATCGCCTCCTGGCGCGCGATCTTCTGGGTCAACATCCCGCTGATCGCGGGGACCGTGCTGCTGACGCTGCACTCGGTGCAGGAGAGCCGCGACGAGGACGCCTTCCTCGGCATCGACTGGGCCGGGATCGCGCTCTCGGCGATCGGCCTCGGCGCCCCGACCTTCGCCCTGATCGAGCAGCCGGCCCGCGGCTGGGGCGACCCGGTCGTCTGGGGGTCGATGGTCGTCGGGGTCCTCTGCTTCGCTCTCTTCGTCCTCCGCGAGGCGACCGCCCGCCACCCGATGCTGCCGCTGGGCCTCTTCCGGATCCGCAACTTCTGGGTCACCAACCTGACCACGCTCGCGACCTACGCCGGCCTGATCGGCGGCCTCTTCTTCGTCGGCCTCTACCTGCAGCAGGTCGTCGGCTACTCGCCCCTGGAGGCTGGCCTGGCGACGACCCCGATCTCGATCCTGATGTTCTTCCTCTCGCCCCGCTTCGGCCGCATGGCCTCGGGCACGGGGCCGAGGGTGCCGATGACCGCCGGCCCGATCGTCGGCGGGGTCGGGCTGCTGCTCTTGATGATGGTCGGCCCGGACACCAATTACCTCGTCGACGTCCTCCCGGGCCTGCTCGTCTTCGGCGTCGGCCTCTCGGCGACGGTGGCGCCGCTGACCGCGACCGTGCTCGACTCGGTCGACGAGCACCGGGTCGGGATCGCCTCGGGGGTGAACAACGGCGTCTCCAGGGTGGCCGGCCTGCTCGCGATCGCGGTGCTCGGAGCGGTCATCTCCGCCAGCTTCGGCGCCAAGCTCGACGACCAGCTCGGGTCGGCTCCGCTCTCCTCGGCCGCGGCCACGGCGGTCGCCGAAGCGAAGGAAAAGCCGCTCGCCGTCCCGGAAACGGACGCCGTCTCCACCGCCGAGGGCGAGCGGGTGATGCAGGCGGCCGAGGACGCCTCGACCTCCTCCTTCCGCCTCGGGATCGGGATCGCCGGGATCCTGATGATCCTCGGCGGCATCGTCGCCGGCCTCGGAGTCCAGAACCCGACCCACCGGCGAAAGGCAATCCCCAATCGCGGCTCGGCTCCCGCCGGCGAGTGCGGTCACGAGGCAGAACCCGTGTTGAGCCGGGACCGGTGACCCCTCGGTCCCGGCTCCCTCAATAGGCTCCGCCGCATGCCCAGGCCGATCATCTTCTCCGGCATCCAGCCGACCGGCCGCAAGCACCTCGGCAACTTCATCGGCGCGATCCGCCAGTACGTCGAGGGCCAGGACCGGGGCGATCCGGCGATCTTCTGCATCGTCGACCTGCACGCGATCTCGGTCCCCTACGACCCGGTCGAGCTGCGCGAGCGGGTCTACGACACCGCCGCCATTCTGCTCGCCGCCGGGCTCGACCCCGACCGCTGCATCCTCTTCCGCCAGTCCGACGTGCGCGAGCACACCGAGCTGACCTGGCTGCTCTCCGCGGTCACCTCCCACGGCGACCTCAACCGGATGACCCAGTTCAAGGAAAAGGTCGGCAAGGACCGCGAACTGGCCTCCGCCGCGCTCTTCTACTACCCGGTGCTGATGGCCGCCGACGTCCTCGCCTACCGGGCGACGGAGGTGCCGGTCGGCGACGACCAGCGCCAGCACGTCGAGCTGATGCGGGAGATCGCCCGCCGCTTCAACGCCCGCTTCGGCGATGCCCTGGTGGTGCCGGAGCTGCGGATCCCGGAGGTCGGGGCGCGGATCATGGACCTGCAGGAGCCCGAGCGGAAGATGTCGACCACCGGCGGCACCCCGCAGGGGACGGTGCTCGTCCTCGACGAGCCTGCCGCGATCCGCAAGAAGTTCGGCTCCGCCGTCACCGATTCGGGCCGGGAGGTGACCCGCGGCCCCGGGAAGGCCGGGATCGGCAACCTGATCGACATCCTCGCCGTCGCCCGTGGCAGCGACCAGGCGCAGGTCGAAGCCGATTTCGCGGACGCCGGCTACGGCGACTTCAAGAAGGCGGTCGCCGAGGCTGTCGTCGCGCTGCTCGCCCCCGTCCAGGAGCGCTACGCCGAGCTGCGCCCCGACGAGGCCGAGCTGGAGCGCCTCCTCGGGGTCGGCGCCGAGAAGGCGCGGGCGATTGCCGCCCCGGTCCTCGCCGACGTGCGCGAGCGGATGGGCTACGGCTCCGCCTCCGCCTAAATAGCTGGAAGATCGCGCGCGCCCGTCCCGGCCCGCCTCTAGTCTCCTCCCGATGGCGGTCGCCGACCTCGATCTCGATCTCGACCTCGACGTCTTCGCCGGGCCCTTCGACCTGCTGATGGCGGTGGTGCTGCGCGAGGAGGTCAGCCTCCTCGACCTGCAGCTCGGCGAGGTCGTCGTCGCCTACGTCGAGCACCTCGAGCGCGAGGGGGAGCTGGAGCTGGAGGTGGCGACCGAGTTCCTCGTCCTGATCGCCGCCCTGCTGGAGCTGAAGTCGCGGCTGATGCTGCCCAGCCCCGAGGAGGAGATCGACGACCTCAGCCCGGAAGAGGCGGTCGAGGAGCTGCTGGCGCGGATGCTCGTGTACCGCCGCTACCGCGACGTCGCGAAGGTGCTCGCCGACCGGTTCGAGAGCCAGCGGGGCTACCTCTACCGCTCGGCGCCGCTGCCGCCCGAGCTGCGGCGGGTCGCCGTCGACGCCGCGGTCGCCGTCTACGACCCCGACCAGCTCGGCGCCGCCCTCGGCGACCTGCTGACCGAGCCGCCCGAAGTCGACATCAGCCACATCCGGCCGACCGTCTCGCTCGAGCGGCGCCTGCGGGCGCTGCGCGACGTGCTCCGCAGCCGGCCCAGCTTCGACTTCGACGAGGAGTTCGGCGGCGAGGACCGGCTGACCCAGGCGGTCACGGTCTTCGGGCTGCTGGAGCTGTACCGCAAGGGGGAGATCACCTGGGAGCAGGATCGCTCCTTCGGTCCGATCCGGGTGAAGAAGACGGTCCCCGACGCGATCCACAAGGGCGCATGAGCGACCTCTCCCGCACCGTCGAAGCGCTGCTCTTCCTCTCGCCGCAGCCGGTCTCCGCCGTCGACCTGGCGCGGGCGACCGAGGCGACCGAGGGCCAGGTCGCGGAGGCGATCGAGCTGCTGCGCGAGGACCTGGCCGAGGGCAAGCGCGGCCTCGTCCTGCGCGAGGTCTCCGGCGGCTTCGCCCTCGCCAGCGATCCCGGCAGCGAGGAAGCGGCGCGGCGGCTGCTCTCGAACCCACGGACCCCGCCGCTGACCCAGGCCCAGGCGGAGACCCTGGCGATCGTCGCCTACCTGCAGCCGGTGACCCGGCCCGAGGTCGCCCGCATCCGCGGCGTCACCTCCGAGTCGGCGGTGCAGAGCCTGGCCGAGCGCGGCCTGATCGAAGAGTCCGGCCGCTCCCAGTTCGGCGCCGCGATCTTCAAGACCTCGGAGCTGTTCGAGCGGCTCTTCGGCCTCAGCGGCCTCGACCAGCTGCCGGACCCCTCGCGCTTCGACCCCAGCCCGGAGGACGAGCGCGACCTGCGCGAGCGCCTGCTGAAGGCCGGGGAACAACGACTAGAGCCGTGAGGCTGGCGAAGTTCCTCGCCCACGGCGGGGTGGCATCCCGGCGCCGGGCCGAGGAGATCATCGCGAAGGGAGTGGTGACCGTCGGGGGCGAGGTCGTCACCGACCCCGCCCGGGACGTGGGGGCGGAGGACGACGTCCGGGTCAACGGCGACCCGGTGCTGGTCGAGGTCCGGGAGGTCTGGGCGGTGAACAAGCCGGCGGGGGTGGTCTCGACGGCGCGCGAGCCGGGGAGTCGCCGCCCGGTGGTGGACCTGGTCGCTACCGATGCGCGCCTCTACCCGGTCGGCCGCCTCGACACCGACTCGACCGGCCTGCTGCTGCTGACCAACGACGGTGAGCTCGCGAACCGGCTCACCCATCCCCGCTACGAGGTGCCGAAGACCTACGTCGCCAGCCTCCGCACCCCGATCGGCGACCGCGACCTCGAGCGCCTGCACGGCGGCGTCGAGCTCGACGACGGCCCGACCGGGCCGGCCGAGATCCGCCGACTCGGCAAGCGCGAGATCGAGATCACCCTGCGCGAAGGCCGCAACCGCCAGGTGCGGCGAATGCTGGAGGCGGTCGGGAACGAGGTGGTGGCGCTGCGGCGGGTGGCGTTCGGGCCGTTGCGGCTCGGCACCCTGAAGGAGGGTTCTTCTCGCCGCCTTTCGAATCACGAGGTCGCTCAGCTGCGCGAGGCGGCTGCGAGGTGAGGAGCAGAGTCGCCCTCGTGGGAGAGTCGTGCCGCGATTGCGCTCGCGACGGCGTTCGATTCCCGTTCGGCTTGGCGGTGGGTGATGCGAAGGGTGGAGTAGCCGACGGCGAAGAGTTCGCGGTCGCGCCAGCGGTCGCGCTCGAAGGCGATGTCGGTGGCGTGGAAGTCGCGGCTGTCGGCCTCGACTACGAGGCGGTGGTCGGGCCAGAGGAAGTCGACCTCGAGGCGGCCGTTGAGGATCTCGACCGGGGCGTTGAGGAGCGGGGCGATGTTGCGGTGGACGAGGAGCGGCAAGACCCTCGCCTCGAGCGGACTCTTCAGCTTGCCCTTCTTGGCGACCGCCGCCGCCTTCCGCCATTCGTCGATCAGTGTCCGCAGCGATGGGTTGCCGCGGCGTCCCAGGTCCATCGACGCCTCGATCGTGGGGATGTCGAGGACCTGCCGCTGCGCCGCTCGCTCGAAGCAGCTGCGCAGCGTCCGGTCGCCGACGGCGCCGGCCAGGTCCACCAGCGTCCGCGCCGGACCGGTGCAGGGAATCCCGTCCACGGTCCCCACCTCGTCCCGCCGCGGCCCTCGCACGCGATGGAATCGAATCCCGTCGATCCCGCGCCCCTGCTCGCCGGAGGCGATCAGGTCGATCACGGCCGGACCGCGGTCGAGGAGTCCCAGCAAGGCACCGGCGCTGCGATGGGAGACGAAGGCCCGATCTCCGCAGGCGAGGCACGCTGCCGTCAGGCGCCCGTGTTCGGAGACGTTCGCGTGCCCCACCGCGAAGGCTCCCCGGAAGATCCTGTGCAGGCGCCTCGCTTCGATTGCGCGGGCGATCTCACGATCGCTCACGCCAAGGCTGCGCAACTGCCGCCGCGAAACGACCCCGTGCTGCCGCCCCGCGAGCGCCGCCAGCGCGGCCCGTCGATCGGTGTGAGTTTTGGACCCCACGGGTCCATAAGTCCCACCGCTTGCCAACTCGCCCCCCTCGGCTTTGGGAAGATGCGGGTGGTGGGCCGAAATGGCGACATTCCTCGCGGGCATTCCGAGGTTCCGGCGGAGCGCCTCTTCGCGGTTCGCGGCGCCGCCCAGGCGGAGGCGAACGAGGCGGAGGCGATCCTCGCGGCGACCGAGGAGCTGATGCGCGGGCTGATCGAGCGCAACGGCCTCGAGCCCGAGGCGATGGTCAGCTGCCTGTTCACGACCACCGAGGACCTCGACGCGGAGTTCCCGGCGGTCGCGGCGCGCGACCTCGGCCTGACAATGGTCCCCTTGATGTGCTGCCGCGAGATCCCGGTGCCGGGCTCGATGCCGCGGGTGATCCGCGTCCTGCTCCACTTCTACGCGCCGGCCGACCACACGGCCGCGCACGTCTACGTCGGCGAGGCGCAGAAGCTGCGCACCGACCTCGAGGCCGCCCAGTAGGGGCCGCTCCCGCGCGGTCCGTCACAATCCGGGCGCGATGACGATCACCTTCGCCGAGAAGCTCGCCCGCATGCCGGGCTATCAGGCCGGTGTGCCGACCGGGCAGGCGCCCGAGGCGATCGCCTCCGGCGGCATCGCCCAGCTCGCCTCCAACGAGTCGCCGACGCCGCCGCACCCGAAGGTGGTCGAGGCGATCGCGGCGGCGGCGGGGATGATGAACCGCTATCCCGACCCCGACGCGACGCTGCTGCGCCACCGCCTCGCCGAGCGCTACGAGACCGAGCCCGCCCGCGTCGCCGTCGGCAACGGCTCCTGCGAGATCCTCCTCGCCGCCGCCGAGGCGCTCTGCGAGCCGGGAGCCGAGATCGTCTACGCCTGGCCGGCCTTCTCCATGTACCCGTACCTGCCGGCGCTGACCGGCGCTCGCGAGATCCGCGTTCCGCTCGCCGCGGGCGACGTCCACGACCTCGACGCGATGGCCGCCGAGGTGACCGCGGCGACCCAGCTGCTGATCGTCTGCAACCCGAACAACCCGACCGGGACGCACGTCCCGGCGGCGGAGATCGCCGCCTTCTGCGAGCGGATCCCCGAGCACGTGACCGTGATCCTCGACGAGGCCTACGTCGAGTTCCAGACCCACGACGACCCCGACGCCTCGCTCGACCTGCTTGCCGACTTCCCGAACCTCGTCGTCCTCCGCACCTTCAGCAAGTGCTACGGCCTCGCCGGCCTGCGGGTCGGCTACGCGATCGGCTCGCCGAAGTTCCGCGCCGCGGTCGACGCAGTGCGCCAGCCCTTCAGCGTCAACGCCCTCGCCCAGGCGGCCGGGGCGGAGGCGATCCTCCACCAGGACGACGTCCTGCGCCGGGTCGAGACGACGATCGCAGCCCGGCTGACCGTCGAGGAGGGCCTCGCGGACCTCGGCCTGCGGACCGCCGAGACCCACGCCAACTTCTCCTGGATCGACCTCGGCGACGCCGACGAAGCCGCGACGATCGCCGGTCTCGCCGAGCGCGAGATCGCCGTGCGCCCCGGAAGGGCGCTCGGCAGCCCCGGTCACATCCGGGTCAGCTACGGCACCGCCGAGGAGAACGAGCGGTTCCTGCGCGTCCTGTCGGAACTACTTGACTAAAAGCGCGCTCGTGGTACAACCTCATGACCGTGAGGTCCGAGCACGCCAACACCGCGACCGGCTTTCCAGCGCACGCCGTCGCGCGCGGCTTCCTCACCTATTGGTCCTGGCGATTTAGCTAGGCGCACGGCCCGGCGGCGTGGAGCCGCCCGAAGAGCTCACATCTTCCGGTCGGGCGCCATTCGAGGTTCGCGTCGCGTGCGCGCCGACCCAAACCGGCAGCGGGCGACCAGAAAGTACGATTTCGGCGGTTTGGAGAAAGGCGAAGGCAAAATGTTCATCGGCATGGAGGGGGCGAAACGAGACGGCGTCCGCGACCAGCGGATCGCGAAAGTCGTCGAGCTGGCGCCGCCGGCGCGGCTGCTCGAGGAGCTGCCGCTCGGCGAGGAGCGGGCGAAGGCGGTGATCCGCGGTCGCGAGGAAGTCCGCGACGTGCTGCAGGGCAAGGACCCGCGGCTGATGGTGGTGGTCGGGCCGTGCAGCGTCCACGACCCGAAGGCGGCGATGGAGTACGCGACGCGGCTGAGCGCGACGGCGCGGGCCCTGCGCGACGACCTCCTGATCGTGATGCGGGTCTACTTCGAGAAGCCGCGGACCACGACCGGCTGGAAGGGCCTGATCAACGACCCGCATCTGGACGAAAGCGGCGACGTCAACGCCGGCCTGCGGATCGCCCGCAAGCTGCTGCTCGAGGTGCTTGACGCCGGGCTGCCGATCGGCTGCGAGTTCCTCGACCCGATCACGCCGCAGTACATCGCCGACGCGGTCGGCTGGGGGGCGATCGGGGCGCGGACCTCGGAGAGCCAGACGCACCGCCAGCTCGCCTCCGGCCTCTCGATGCCGATCGGGTTCAAGAACCGCACCGACGGCAACATCCAGATCGCGGTCGACGCGGTGCGGGCGGCGGCCGCCTCGCACGCCTTCGCGGGGATCGACGACGCCGGCATGCCGGCGATCCTGCACACGACCGGCAACCCCGACTGCCACCTGATTCTGCGCGGCGGCCACGGGGTCCCGAACTACCACCCGCCCGAGGTCGAGGACGCGCTGGTCACCCTCGGCGTCGCCGGGCTGCCGGAGCGGCTGGTGATCGACGCCTCCCACGACAACAGCGGCAAGGACCCGGAAAAGCAGTTCCTCGCCGCCGGCGACATCGCCGACCAGGTCGCCGACGGCAACAAGGCGATCGTCGGGGTGATGCTGGAGTCGTTCCTGGTCGAGGGCCGGCAGAACCTGGTCCCCGGGCAGGAGCTGACCTACGGGCAGTCGATCACCGACGCCTGCATCGACTGGGAGGACACCGCCTCGGCGCTGGAGCGGTTCGCGGCCGCGGTGGAGGCTCGACGCGGTTCATGAGGAGCGCCGCCCGCCGATGAGAATCGCCGTCCTCGGGGTGGGCCTGATCGGAGGCTCGATCGGGCTCGCCGCGCGGCGGCGCCTCGACGCCGAGGTGGTCGGCCACGGGCGCAGCCCGGAGCGGCTCGCGCGCGCGATCGAGCTGGGCGCGATCGACCGCGCCGCCGGCTCGCTCGCCGGGGCCTGCGAGGGCGCCGACCTGGTCTTCTGCTGCGCGCCGGTCGCGGCCCTGCCGGAGCAGGCGCGCGAGGCGCTGGCGGCGGCCGGGCCGGAGACCGCGGTGACCGACGTCGGCTCGACCAAGGGCGAGCTGGTCGCGGCGCTGGGCGGGGACGAGCGCTTCATCGGCGGCCACCCGCTGGCGGGGGCCGAGACCGCCGGCGTCGAGAACGCCCGCGAGGACCTGTTCGAGGGCGCCCGCTGGTACCTGACCCCGACAGAGGGCTCCAGCGGCCTGCTCTACGACCGCCTGCAGCGGGCGCTCTCGGCGCTCGGGGCGCGGCCGCAGGCGATCGACCCCGCCGGCCACGACCGCCTGATGGCGACGGTCAGCCACCTGCCTCACGTGCTCGCCAACGAGC
Organism: Solirubrobacterales bacterium; assembly: GCA_035712025.1. Taxonomy (GTDB): domain Bacteria; phylum Actinomycetota; class Thermoleophilia; order Solirubrobacterales; family 70-9; genus VAYN01. The sequence continues at coordinate 9,849 of DASTBO010000020.1, read as the reverse complement.
TCGCCGCCGAGGCGGCGCACTCGCTGACCGAGGGCAGCGAGCGGCTCCCCGACGTCGGCCCGAGCTTCCGCGACGCGACCCGGGTCGCCGGCTCCAACCCGGCGATCTGGGCTGACATCTACGCCTCCAACCGCGAGGCGGTCGCCGACTCGGTCGACTCGGTCGCCGCCCGCCTGCGCGAGGCGGCGGAGCTGATCCGCTCCGGCGACCGCGAGGCGCTCGCCGCATGGCACGCCGCCGCCGGCGAGGCCCGCAACTGCCTGCTCGAATCCGAAGCCGAGGGCGGCCCGCTGCGCGAGCTGCGGATCGTCGTCGCCAACAAGCCGGGGACGATCGCCGAGCTGGCCCTGGCGCTGAGCGAGGGCGGGGTCAACATCGAGGACATGGCCCTGCACCCGGCGCCCGACATGACCTCCGGCGCGGTCTCCCTCTGGGTGGGCGGCGAGGAGCAGGCGACGAAGGCGGCGGAGCTGGTCCGCGGCCTCGGCCACAACGTCACCGTGCTCGACGGCGCCGAGTCGTAGATAGGGTCGCGCGATGAGCCGCACCCGCTTCGCCCCCGCCGCCTCCCTGCGCGGCTCGCTGCGGCCCCCCGCGGACAAGTCGATCTCCCACCGCGCGGCGCTGATCGCGGCGATGGGGGAGGGCGAGACGCCGATCGAGGGCTACCTGGACGCGGCCGACACGCGCTCGACCCTGGCCGCGGTCGAGGCGCTCGGGGCGGGGGTCCAGGGCGACCCGGCGACGGGACTGCGAATCCAGGGGGTCGGGCTGCGCGGCGCCGGGCCGGCGACGATCGACGTCGGCAACGCGGGGACGCTGCTGCGCCTGCTGCCGGGATGGCTGGCCGGGCAGGTGGGGGAGGAGTGGGTGCTCGACGGCGACGACTCGATCCGCCGCCGCCCGGTCGACCGGATCGCGGCGCCGCTGCGCGAGATGGGCGCCGACCTCAGCGCCCGCGAGGACCGGCTGCCGCCGCTCGAGGTTCGAGGCGCGGCCCTGCACGGCATCGCCTACGAGATGCCGATCGCCAGCGCCCAGGTCAAGTCCTGCCTGCTCTTCGCCGGGCTGCTGGCGGAGGGGGAGACGCGGGTGGTGGAGCCGCTGCCGAGCCGCGACCACACCGAGCGGATGCTGAGCGCCGCCGGCGCCGCGGTCGAGCGCGACGGCGACGCCGTCTTCGTGCGGCCGGCCGAGCGCCTCGAGCCCGAGCCGATCGTCGTCCCCGCCGACGTCTCCTCGGCGGCCTTCTTCCTCACCGCCGCCGTTCTCGTCCCCGGGAGCGAGATCGAGCTGGAGCGGGTCAACACCAACCCGACCCGGACCGGGCTGCTGACGATCCTCGAGCGGATGGGCGCGGTGATCGAGCGCGAGGGGGAGACGGAGGTCGGCGGCGAGCCGGTCGCCACCCTCCGCGTCCGCTCGGCGCCGCTGCGGGCGACCGAGGTCGGCGGCGCCGAGATCCCGCTGGCGATCGACGAGCTGCCGCTCGTCGCCCTTGCCGCCTGCTTCGCCGAGGGCACGACCGTGATCCGCGACGCCGGGGAGCTGCGGCGCAAGGAGTCGGACCGGATCGAGACCGTGACCGCGGCGCTGCGCGCCCTCGGCGGCAGTGTCGAGCCGACCGAGGAGGGGATGGTCGTCGAGGGAACCGGCGGCCTCGCCGGCGGCACGATCGAGTCCCACGGCGACCACCGGATCGCGATGCTCGGCGCCGTCGCCGGCCTCGCCTCGCGCGAGGGCGTCGAGGTCCACGGCATCGACGCCGCCGCCGTCAGCTACCCCGGCTTCGAGCGCGACCTCGCCTCCCTCACCCGCCCCTGAGCATCGTTTCCATCCTTTTGGTTCCTGGGGGAACCGCGATCGTGGAAACGACGGTCAATACGCTGCCGCCATGGTGATCGCGATCGACGGGCCCGCCGGGGCCGGCAAGTCCACGGTCGCGCGCGCGGTCGCGGCCGAGCTCGGCCTCACCTATCTCGACTCGGGGGCGATGTACCGCTGCGTGGCGCTGGCGGCGCTCGAGCGGGGGCTCGACCTCGACGACGGCGAGGCGATCGGCGTGCTCGCCGAGGGGCTCGAGATCGGCCTGGACGGGCCGCGGGTCCTGCTCGGCGAGCGTGAGGTTACCGGCGAGATCCGCACGCCCGAGGTGAGCGCCGCCGCCTCGCGCGTATCGGTCCACCCGCGGGTGCGGGCGGCGATGGTCGACCGCCAGCGGCACCTGATCGCCGCCGGACGCTACGTCGCCGAGGGTCGGGACATCGGCACCGTGGTCAGCCCCGACTCGCCGCTGAAGATCTTCCTCACCGCCTCCGACGAGGAGCGCGCCCGGCGCCGCGCCGCCGAGACCGGCGAGGAGGTCAAGGCGGTTCTCGAGGCGCAGCGCCGGCGGGACGCGCGGGACACGGAGCGCGAGCACGGCGCCCTGCGCGCGGCCGACGACGCGGTCGAGCTCGACACGTCGTCGATGAGTTTGGAAGAGGTCGTCGGACGAATCGTCGATATGGCTCGCCAGAAGGGCCTGGTGGGGCGCGCATGAGCGTCGCGACCGTCGCCGTCGTCGGCTTCCCAAACGTCGGCAAGAGCACCCTCGTCAACCGCCTCGTCGGCGGCACCGAGGCCGTCACCTCGCCCGAGCCCGGCGTCACCCGCGACCGCAAGCGGCTGGCGACCGAGTGGAACGGAGTCGCCTTCGAGCTGGTCGACACCGGCGGGATCGACCTCGGCGACGAGGCCGAGCTGGCGCGAGACGTCCAGGCGCAGGCCCGCCTGGCGATCGCCGAAGCCGATGCGATCCTGCTCGTCGTCGACGGTCGCGCCGGCCTCCGCGCCGGCGACGCCGAGCTGGCGAAGACGCTGCGCGGCGGCGACGTCCCGGTCCTCGTCGTCGTCAACAAGTCCGACCGGCCCAACGACCACGGCATCACCGCCGAATTCCACGCCCTCGGCCTCGGCGACCCGCTGGCCGTCTCCGCCACCCACGGGCTCGGCACCGGCGACCTGCTCGACGCGATCGTCGCCGCGCTCGGCGACCGCGAGCCGCAGGCCGGCGACGACGGCGCGGTGCGGGTCGCGGTGATCGGCCGCCCCAACGTCGGCAAGTCCTCGATGGTCAACGCCTTCCTCGGCTCCGACCGGGTGATCGTCTCCGACCTCGCCGGCACCACCCGCGACGCGATCGACACCCAGCTCGAGGTCGACGGCAGGCGGGTGGTCCTGGTCGACACCGCCGGCCTGCGCCGCCGCTCCAAGGTCGCCGGCACCGTCGACTACTACGCCCAGCTGCGCTCCGAACGTGCGGTCGAGCGCGCCGACGTCGCGCTCGTCGTCTGCGACGCCTCCGAGGGGGTCACCGCCGAGGACCTGCGGGTCTCCGAGATGGCGATGAAAGCCGGCTGCGCCACCCTCCTCGTCCTCAACAAGTGGGACGTGACCGAGGCCGACATCGACGACGCCCGCGCCCGCGTCGCCCGCAAGCTGCGGCTGCGACCGGCGGTGATCACCGCCTCGGCGACGCGCGGCCGCAACGTCGCCACCCTGCTGCCGCGGGCGCTGCAGCTCGCCGACAAGGCCGCCGAGCGGATCCCGACCCCGGAGCTGAACCGCTTCGTCTCCGACGTCGTCGCCAGGAATCCGCCGCCGTCCCGCCGCGGCAAGCGCCTGCGCCTCTACTACGCCGCACAGGTGGGGGAGCGGCCGCCGCGGATCGCGATCCAGGTCAACGACCGCAAACTGATCGTCCGCGACTGGGCCTATCACCTGGAGAACCGGATGCGCGAGACCTACGAGCTGGAGGGGGTCCCGCTGATCATCGATTTCGTCCCCGCTTCGGGCCGCCGCCGCTACAGCGAATGATCAAGAGACCCCGGTCTAAGTTCCTCTAGGATTCCCCGCATGCCTACTTCCAAGCCGCTCGCCGAGGGCGAGTACCTCTTCACGTCGGAGTCAGTCACCGAGGGCCACCCGGACAAGGTCGCCGACGCGATCTCCGACGGCGTCCTCGACGCGATCATGAGCGAGGACCCGACCGGCCGCGTCGCCTGCGAGACCCTCGTCAACACCGGCATGGCGGTCGTCTCCGGCGAGATCTCCACCGGCGCCCACCTCAACATCCCGGACATCGTCCGCGACACGGTGCGGGGCATCGGCTACAAGGGCGGCGGCTACGGCTACGACTGCGACCACATCTCGGTGATCGTCTCGATCGACGAGCAGTCGCCCGACATCGCCCAGGGAGTCGATAAGGCCTACGAGACCAAGGTCGATCCCGGTGACACCGACGAGCTCGACGTCGCCGGCGCAGGCGACCAGGGGATGATGTTCGGCTACGCCTCCGACGAGACCGAGGCGCTGATGCCGATGCCGGTCCACCTCGCCCACCGACTCGCCGAACGGCTGGCGGCGGTGCGAAAGGACGGCTCGCTGGGCTACCTCGGCCCCGACGGCAAGACCCAGGTCACCGTCCGCTACGCCGACGGCCGCCCGGTCGCGGTGGAAAAGCTCCTGATCTCGACCCAGCACGACGAGGGGATCGACTCCCAGGGCCAGATCAAGCCCGAGCTGTGGGAGAGCGTCGTCCTCCCGGTCCTGCGGGCCGAGGTTCCCGGTCGCTTCGACGAGAACGAGCTGCTCGGCGAGTTCCTCGTCAACCCGACCGGCAAGTTCGTGATCGGCGGCCCGGTCGGCGACGCCGGCCTCACCGGCCGCAAGATCATCGTCGACACCTACGGGGGCATGGCCCGCCACGGCGGCGGCGCCTTCTCCGGCAAGGACCCGTCCAAGGTCGACCGCTCCGCCGCCTACGCCGCCCGCCACGTGGCGAAGAACGTCGTCGCCGCCGGTCTCGCGCAGCGCTGCGAGGTCCAGGTCGCCTACGCGATCGGCGTCGCCCACCCGGTCAGCCTGATGGTCGAGACCTTCGGCACCGGCAAGCTCCCCGACGCGAAGATCTCCCAGCTGGTCGAGGCCGAGTTCGACATGCGACCCGGCGCCTTCCGCGAGTACCTCGACCTGCACCGGCCGATCTTCCAGAAGACCGCCGCCTACGGCCACTTCGGCCGCGGCGACGACGACTTCACCTGGGAGCGCACCGACCGCGCCGACGCCCTGCGCGACGCCGCAGGCGCCGAGACCGCCGCGGCGTAGCACCCAAACTCCGGGCCTGGGTAGTAAGCCCGAAGCCAAAAGCGGCTGGGTAAGGGGGCGAGATTTCAGCCTCTCCGAACTTGTCCCAGCTGTGGCGAGGACAAACTCGGAGAGGCGAAGCCGGGACGCGTGGAGGCTGGCGCGCGCGCAGCACGGCGTCGTTGCGCGGACGCAACTGCTCGACCTCGGTTTCACCAAGGGCGCGATCGAACACCGGGTTCGGGTCGGGCGTCTCCACTCGATCGTCCGCGGGATCTATGCGGTGGGACGTCCCGAGCTGAGCCGGGAGGGGCGGTGGATGGCGGCTGTGCTCGCCTGCGGACCCGATGCCGCTCTAAGTCACCGCAGTGCAGCCGCCCTCTGGGGCTTCGGCGAGGAGCACCGTGCCTATATCGACGTCTCCGTGAGGCGCGCATCCGAAGCTCGAGTCCGCGGCGTCCACTGTCATCGCCGCCCTGCCCTGCCTGCCTCCGACCTCACGATCCGCGCTGGGATTCCGCTCACCACGCCGGTGCGGACCTTCCTTGACCTCACCACGGTCGCGGGCCCCAAGACCGTCGAGCGCGCGATCAACGAGGCCGACAAGCTCGACGTGATCGACGCCGACTCGCTGCGGCGTGCCCTTGACGACCGAGCGGGCAATCCCGGTGTCCGTCCCCTGCGCGGGATCCTCGACGAGCACACCTTCCGGCTCTCCGACGACGAGCTCGAACGCCTCTTCCGACCGCTCGCCACCGCGGCCGGGCTACCGGTCCCGCTGACCAAAGTGATGGTCGACAAGTTCGAGGTCGACTTCTTCTGGCCGGACCTGGGCCTCGTGGTCGAGACCGACGGCTGGCGCTACCACCGCACCCCCTCGGCCCAAACCCGCGACGCGCTCCGCTTCCAGCGCCACGTGGCGAGCGGCCTGACCCCGCTTCGCTTCTCCCACCACCAAGTCAAGTACCAACCCCGCCACGTACAAGACATCCTGCGAAAGACCGCTGCGAACCTACAAGCTCATGCCGCGGTGCCGCCCGGAGGCTGGGCCTCGCCCAGGCCATGCGTGCCGGCCGAAGCGACGCCGGTCGCCTGATCGACTTTGTGGACGACCTCGCCGGGGTTGGCGACGCCGTTGAAGACGAAGTTGTAGTCGTCGCCCGCGGCGGTGTCGAAGTCGACGTCGCCGATCTGCATCAGGCGCTGATAGACGGACTGGCGGTAGTTGACGTTCTGGACCCGCTCCAGACGGGTCTCCTGCACCTCTTTGGAGACGATGCCGCGCTTGATGTTGAGGCGCCGGTCGGTGATCGTGTAGGTGGTCGCCACCCGCTTGACGAAGCCGATCAGGACCGTCAGGCCGAGGACGACGAGGATCACCAGGAAGGCCGTCCCGTCGCCCCAGATCAGCTTCGCGATCACGCCGACGACGACGGCGACGAGGACACCTTTGAGGTAGAAGCCGAGGATCGCGCGCCAGGAGGGGTGACCTTCGAAGATGACGCGCTCGCCGGGGTGGAGGTTGATGGCCATGCGGGCCAGCATATGGCCTCTCTCGGCCGCGATCCAGGCCATCCCCGCCCACCCATAACCTCGACCGGATGGCGATTCTCCGCGTCGAGCCGCTGACCACCGCCCGCGCCCTGCGCGGCCCGTTCGACTACCGGCGGCCGGAGGCGATGGAGGAGGTCGGCGTCGGCAGCGTCGTCCGGGTGCCGTTCGGGCCGCGACGCCTGCTCGGCGTCGTGGTCGAGGTCGCCGAGGCCTCCGAGCTGCCGCCCGAGCGCCTCGCCGAGCCGCTCGAGGCGCTGGAGGCGGGGGCGACGCCGGAGCTGGTGCGGCTCGGCCTCTGGGTCGCCCGCGAGTACTGCTCGACCCCCTCGCGCGGCCTGCAGCTGGTGCTGCCGCCTGGGACGGGGACCGGCAGCGGCGGCCGCACGACCCGCGCCAAGACCGAGCTGCGGGCCGCGATCCTCCCCGCCGGCGAGGCCGCCCTCGGCGGCGGCGAGCGGCTCGGGGCCAAGCAGCGCGCCGTGCTCGAGGCGCTGCGCGCCGGCGAGATGTCGGCTGGGGAGCTGGCGACCGCGGTCGGCTCCGACCGCCAGACGCTGCGTCGGCTCGACCAGCGCGGTCTGGTCGCCACCCGCTCCTCTTCCGTGCGGCGCGCGCCGGCGGCCTCCGGCCTCGGCGCCGCCGCCGATCGTCCCCGGCTGCTGCCCGAGCAGCGGGAGGCGGTCGCGGGGATCGTCGCCGCCTTGGACGGGGGGGCCGGCGCCCCGCGGCAGCTGCTCCTCCACGGCGTCACCGGCTCGGGCAAGACCGAGGTCTACCTGGCCGCGGTCGAGGCGGCGCTCGAGCGCGGCCAGGGCGCGATCGTCCTCGTCCCCGAGATCGGCCTCGCCCCGCAGGCGGTGGCCCGCTTCCGCGCCCGCCTCGGCGACCGCTTCGCGGTCCTCCACTCGGCCCTCTCCGCCGGCGAGCGCTACGACGAGTGGCGCCGCCTGCGGAGCGGCGAGGCGAGCGTCTGCGTCGGCCCCCGCTCGGCCGTCTTCGCCCCCGTCCGCGACCTCGGCTTGATCGTGATCGACGAGGAGCACGACGCCTCCTACAAGCAGGAGGGGGACCCGACCTACGACGCCCGCGCCGTCGCCCGCAAACGCGCCGCCGACAACGGCGCGGTGCTGGTCGCGGGCACCGCGACGCCGCGCCCCGAGACCTGGCTGGAGCTGCCGCGGCTGGAGCTGCCCCGCCGGGTCGACGGCCGCCGGATGCCGCCGGTCCACCTGGTCGACATGCGCGAGGCGGACCCGCGCTCGGGCCCGCTCCACGCCGAGACCTGGGAGGCGCTGGAGGGGGTGCGCGCCGCCGGTGCCAAGGCGATCGTGATGATCAACCGCCGCGGCTTCGCCCCCTGGCTCACCTGCCGCTCCTGCGGGCACCACTGGGACTGCCCCAACTGCGACGTCTCGCTGATCGTCCACCGCCACAGCGGCCGCCTCGTCTGCCACCACTGCGCCCACTCCGAACGCCAGCCGACCGCCTGCGTCGAGTGCGGCTCGACGACGCTCTCGCGGGCCGGCGCCGGGACCGAGCGGATCGAGGCGCTGCTGGCCGAGCGCCTGGACCCGATGCCGGTGATGCGCCTCGACTCCGATACCGCCGCCGAGCGCGGCGCCCACGCCCGCATCCTCGCCCGCTTCGACGAAGCCGAGAGCGCCGTCCTCGTCGGCACCCAGATGGTCGCCAAGGGCCACGACTTCCCGGAGGTGACGCTGAGCGCGATCCTCGACGCCGACGCGACCCTGCGCTTCCCCGACTTCCGCGCCGAGGAGCGAACCTTCGCGATGGTCGCCCAGCTGGCCGGCCGCTCCGGCCGCGGCGAGGCGGGGGGAGAGGTGATCGTCCAGACCCTGGCCCCGGCGGCGTCGAGCATCGAGCACGCCTCGCGCCACGACTCCGCCGGCTTCCTCGAGGTCGAGCTGGAGCGCCGCCGGCTCCTCCACTACCCGCCCTTCTCCCATCTGGCGCGGATCAACCTCTCCTCCGAGGTGGAGGCGAAGCTGGACGAGACGGCGATCTCGGTCGCGCGGGAGCTCAGCCGCGGCCTGCCGGAGGACTCGGAGCTGCTCGGGCCGGCGCCGATGTTCCGCGTCCGCAACCGCCACCGGCGGCGGATCCTGATCAAGGCCGACGACCGGGCGGGGACGATCGCGGCGGTGCGGGACGTGGTCGAGCGGCGGGCCGGGGACCGCTCGCTGAAGGACGTGGCGATCGGGGTGGACGTCGACCCGCAGTAGCGGGGGCGTGGCTACCGCCCCTCCTTTTAGACTCAGCCCGGATGAGCGACGAGGTGAAGACGGAGGAGCGCGATGCCGAGGAGCGGCGGCTCGAAGTCGAGCTGCTGGAGCGGCGCGAAGCGGCGCTCGCCCACGTCGTCAAGTTCGGCGACCCGGTCCTCAAGAGCAAGGCCTCGCCGGTGACGAGATTCGGCCCCGAGCTGCGGACCGAGGTCGAGCGGATGATCGAGATCATGCGGGACGGCCTCGGGATCGGGCTGGCGGCGACCCAGCTCGGCACCCTGCGCCGCCTGCTCGTCTTCCAGGCCGGACCGGAGAGCGAGCCGACCGCGCTCGTCAACCCCGAGGTCGAGTGGCTCTCGACCGAGATCGCGGTCGCCGAGGAGGGTTGCCTCAGCCTGCCGCGGGTCTCGATGGACGTCGAGCGGCCGCTCTACGCGCGCTTCAGCGGCCGCGACGTCGAGGGCGCCCCGATCGTGCTCGAGGCCGCCGGCCTCGAGTCCCGGGTCCTGCAGCACGAGATCGACCACCTCGACGGCGTCCTGATCCTCGACCGCACCCCGCGCGAGCAGCGCCGGGCGGCGCTGCGGGCGCTGCGCGAAGGCGGCAGCTACGCGCCTCCCAGCGAGGAGCACGAGGAGCTGGACCCCGGCGAGCACCGCGAGCCTCGCACCGACGCGTGAGGACCGCCTACCTCGGCACCTCGGACTTCGCCGCGACCGTTCTACGGCGCCTGGCCGCCTCGCCCCACCGCCCGAACCTCGTCGTCACCCCGCCGGATCGGCGGCAGGGGAGGGGGCGCAAGGTGTCCCCGCCGCCGGCTGCGCTCGCCGCGCAGGAGCTGGGACTGGAGCTGCTGCAGGCCGAGAACGTCAACGACGACGCGGCGCTGGCGCGGATCCGGGCGGCCGAGCCGGAGGCGGTC
>DASTBO010000019.1:0-44080 GCA_035712025.1 Solirubrobacterales bacterium | reverse complement strand
ACGACCCGCGCAAGCGTGGGATGCGCATGTCCGGCGGCCTCAAGGTGCTGGGATCGACCAAGCAGATCACGACGATCCTCGACGAGACCCAGCCCGACGAGGTGGTGATCGCGATCCCCTCGGCGCCGGGAACGCTGCGCGCCAAAGTCGTCGCCGCCTGCCGCGAGCGCGAGATCCCGGTCCGCACCTTGCCCACCGTCTTCGAGCTGCTGCGCGGCGGCGTCCAGCTCAACAAGCAGCTGCGCGAGGTGCGGGTCGAGGACGTGCTCGGCCGCGACCCGATCGTGCGCGAGCTCGACCGCGTCGGCGCCTACCTGCGCGACCGCATCGTCCTCGTCACCGGCGCCGGCGGCTCGATCGGCTCGGAGCTCTGCCGCCAGATCGCCCGCGTCGGCCCACGCCTGCTGGTGATGCTCGACCACGCCGAGGACAACCTCTTCCAGATCGACCGCGAGATGGTCGAGGAGCGGCACTTCGCCAGCTGCGAGTCGGTCCTCGCCGACTGCAAGGAGCCGCACCGGATGCTCGAGGTGATGCAGCGCTTCAAGCCCGACGTCGTCTTCCACGCCGCCGCCTACAAGCACGTGCCGCTGATGGAGGCCAACCCGCTGGAGGCGGTCCGCAACAACGCGATCGCCACCCGGGTCACCGCCGAGACCGCCGCCGCCTCCAAGGTCGAGCGCTTCGTCCTCATCTCCACCGACAAGGCGGTCAACCCGAAGACGGTGATGGGCGCCTCGAAGGCGATGGCCGAGTGGATCGTCCAGGCCGCCGGGGAGAAGTACCCGCAGACGCGCTTCGCCTCGGTCCGCTTCGGCAACGTCCTCGCCTCCTCCGGCAGCGTCGTCCCGATCTTCCGCAGCCAGATCGAGCGGGGCGGGCCGGTCACCGTCACCCACCCGGAGATGACGCGCTACTTCATGACGATCCCCGAGGCGGTGCAGCTGGTGATCCGCGCCGGAGACATCGGCGCCGGCAAGGGCGAGGTCTTCGTCCTCGACATGGGCGAGCCGGTGAGGATCGTCGACCTCGCCCACAACATGATCCGGCTCGCCGGCTACGAGCCGGAGACCGACATCGCCGTCGAGTTCACCCAGCCGCGCCCCGGCGAGAAGCTGCACGAGGTCCTCTTCTCCGCCGGCGAGGAGGCGCAGCCGACGGCGGCGCGGCGGATCAACCGGGCGGTGCGGCGCAAGGCGATCGACCAGGAGTGGGTGGAGTCGACCCTGAACTCGCTGGAACACCTGGTTCTGGCCGGCGACGAGGCTAATTTGGCCGAGCGTGTCGTCGAGCTGATCGCCTCGCCTGGGGGCGACGCCGCGACGGTCGCCTCCAACGAATAGCCTCTCGCAGCCGCTTTGGTCCACGCGATCGAACAAATTGGCGCCTTCGCCGGCTTGGCCGCCTTCCTCGGCCTCGCCGTGCTGGCGCTCCTCTCCTTCACCCACGGGCGGGACATCCGCCGCCTGCGCGAGTGGGCCGGGTCGGCCCCCGAGCGCGACGCCGAGCGCAAGGAGCAGACCTCGACGATCGCCGCCCAGCGGGCCGAGGAGCTGCGGGCCCTGGAGGAGGCGCGGACCGCCGAGCAGGCCGCCGTCTCCAGCCGCGAGGAGCGCCGCCGGCGGCGCGAGGAGGGGCTCCCGGAGGGGGGCCAGGGGGAGCAGCTGCGCCAGCGCTTCTCCGGCTTCGGCGAGACGGTCTCGCGGCCGAGCACCCTGATCGCCCTGTTCGTCGTCGTGCTGGCGATCGCCGGCGGCGTCGCCTACCTCCTGCTCGGCGGCGACGACAGCTCGAGCGGCGGCAACGGCGCGAAGCAGGCGGCGGCGAAGGTGAAGCCGGCCGAAATCGAGGTCAGCGTCCTCAACGGCACCTCGACCCCGAACCTCGCCGCAACCTACGGCGACAAGGTCGAGGGCAAGGGCTTCGACCTCGGCGCGATCACCAACAGCAGCTCGAGCTTCGCCGAGAGCGTGGTCATGTTCAAGCGCGGGCACAAGATGGAAGCCCAGAAGGTCGCGAAGCAGCTGGGGATCTCCAAGCTGCAGCTGATGAGTGGGGAAATCGAATCCGTCTCGGCCGGAGCCGACGTCGCCGTGATCGTCGGCGAGGACAATGCCGAAGCGGTCGAATGATCGCCAGGGGCTGCTCTCCCCAAACGCGGTCGTCTTCGCCCTCCTCGTCCTCGCCACGGTAGCCGCCTTCGCCTACTCGCAGCGGGTCAAGCGCGACCCGCTGGTCCTCGACCGGGTCACCTTCGTCGGCGCGCCGCGCGGGAAGGGGACGAAGGCGATCCACAGCTTCACGCCCAACGGCGACTGCCGCAACGACAAGATCCGGATCCGCTTCCGCACCACCGTCAACGACGAGGGGACGGTGCAGGTGATCAAGCCCGGAGGCCGGGTCGTCGTCACCCTGGCGCGCGACCGGTTCCTCAAGCGCTACACGTTCCACACCTTCTACTGGGACGGCCGCCGGCGCGGCGGCGGCACCGCGCCGCCCGGCCGCTACAAGCTGCGGGTGAGGCTGGGCGGCGACCGCGTCCTGGTGACGCCGGGCGTGATCAGCCTCCATCCGGCGCCCCGGGAGGAGCGGTCGCGATGCGCGACCGCCGGCGGCACCGGGGGGGTCGAGCCGTGAGCGACTTCCTCGCCGGCGCCGGGCTGCTGGTCGCCGCCCTGGCGAGCGGCGCCGCGATCCTGCTGCCGCCGGGGCGCCCGCGCTCGCTGCTGATGGCGGCGGCGATGCTCCTCTTCCCGGTCCTGATCGCCGGCGACCAGTGGCACACCGCGCAGATCGTCGACCTGCGCCACGACGAGGGGCGGATCGTCGCCCTGCTCGCGCTGGCGCTCGCGGCGATCGCCGCCCTCGTCTGCCTCTTCCGCCGCTGGCCGATCGCGATGCCGCTGGCGATCGTCTTCGCGATCCCGTTCCGGGTCCCGCTCGAGGCCGGCGGCGACACCGCCAACCTGCTGGTGCCGCTGTACCTGGTGATCGCCGCCGCGGTGGTGGCGACGCTGCTGCGCGACTGGCGCGACCCACCGCCCGGCCACCCGCCGCGCTCCCTCGCCTGGCTGCTCGCCGCCGCGGTCGTCCTCTACGCGCTGCAGGCGCTCTACTCGGAGGACTTCTCCAGGGGGCTGCAGAACGTCTGCTTCTTCTTCGTCCCCTTCACGGTTGCCTACCGCCTGCTGCGCGAGGTCGAGTGGGACCGGCGGCTGCTGCGCTGGGCGCTGATCGTGGTCGGCGTCGAGGCGGCCGCCTTCGTCGTCGTCGGCAGCGCCGAGCTCGCGACCCGCAGCCTCTTCTGGAACGACCAGATCATCCGCTCGAACGAAGTCCACACCTACTTCCGCGTCAACTCGGTCTTCTGGGACCCGAACGTCTACGGTCGCTACCTGGCGCTGGTGACGACGATCGTCGCCGCGGCGCTGCTCTGGGCCCGCACCCGCGACGCCTTCTGGCCCCTCACCGGCCTGCTCGTCGTCCTCTGGATCGGCCTCGTCCCGACCTACTCCCAGTCCAGCTTCCTCGCCCTCCTCGCCGGCCTCGCGGTGCTCGCCGCGATCCGCTGGAGCTGGCGCTGGACCCTGGCCGCGGTGGCCGTCGGGTTGGTCGGCGCCGTCCTCGTCGTCCTCCTCGTCGGCGGCTCGGGGAAGATCACCAGCGACCGCCTCAACGTCGACCTCAGCGGTCGCGGCAGCCTCGTCTCCGGCGGCGTCGACCTCTTCTCCGAACGCCCGGGCTGGGGCTACGGCTCGGGCTCCTTCCAGGCCGCCTACCGCGACCACCGCGAGAACAAGGACGCTCCGGTGACCATCTCCCACACCGAGCCGGTGACCGTGGCCGCCGAGCAGGGGCTGCTGGGGCTGGTCCTCTACCTCGCCCTGATCGTCGTCGCGCTGGGGACGCTCGGGAATGGCCTCTGGTCCGCTCGAGCGGCGGGTCCTGTCTCCGCCCTGGCCGCCAGGGCGGCGGTCCTGGCGGCGTTCGTGGCACTGCTCGTGCACACGCTGGCGTACGCGGGCTTCTTCGAGGATCCGATCACCTGGGTCCTGCTGGCGATCGGGGCGTCGCTGGCGCATGCCGCCACCGGGGACGACCCGGTCCGCAAGCCCGCGTAGGGTCCCGGCATGTCGGGATACCTGCGACGCCTGGCTACGACCGGCGCCGCCTACACGGCGGCGAGCATCCTCTCCAAGGTCATCGCGGTCGCCCTGCTGCCGCTCTATACGCGGTACCTGTCGCCGGAGGACTACGGCGCCGCCGAGATCCTCTTCGCGGCGGTCGTGGTGGCGAGCATCATCGTCCGCTTCGGCTTGCTCGAGGCGATCCTGCGCTTCTATTACCTGGACGAGGAGGACCCGGCGAAGGTCGTCTCCAGCACCTTCGCCGGCCTCTTCTGGCTGACGACGCTGGGGGCTCTGGTCGCGCTGCCGTTCGCCGGGCCGCTCTCCGAGCTGCTGCTCGATCCCTCGGAACTGCCGGCCGGCCTCTCGGGAGCGGAGCTCGTCCGGATCGCGATCGGCGGCCTCTGGGTGCTGACGATGTGGGAGTTCATGCTCACCCTCTTCCGCCTCGACGAGCGCGCCCGAGCCTTCTTCGCGACGACGATCCTCAACGTCGTCGCGGCGATCGCGCTGACCGTGGTCCTCGTCGTCGGCCTCGACGAGGGCGCCCGCGGGCTCCTCCTCGGCAGCTACGCGACCGGCGCCGCCTTCGTGCTCGCCCTGATCGTCCTGCAGTGGCGCCGGCTCTCGCTCTGGCCGGACCGCGCCCTGCTCCGCCGCCTCTTCCGTTTCGGCCTGCCGACGATGCCGGCCGAGGTCTCGCTCTACGCGCTCAACTTCGTCGACCGCCTGATCATCGTCCGCTCGCTCGGGCTCGCCGAGGCCGGCCTCTACTCGCTCGGGGTCAAGTTCGCGCAGGCGGTCAACGTCCTCGTCCGCGGCTTCCAGCTCGCCTGGCCGCCGCTCGCCTACTCGATCCGCGACGACGACGAGGCACGGCGCGCCTACGCCACCGTCGTCACCCTCTTCGTCGCCGGCTGCTCCTTCGTCGTCGCCGGGATGTGGATCTTCTCGCCCTGGATCCTCCGCCTCCTGGCGGCGCCCAAGTTCTTCGACGCCCGCGAAGTGGTCGGCCCGATCGCCGCTGCGGTCACCCTCTACGCCCTCTACCTCGTCCTCGTCGTGATCCTCGGCCGCACCGGCCGCACCGAGTTCAACCTCCCGGCCGCCGTCGCTGCCCTCGTCGTCAACGTCGTCCTCAACCTCGTCCTCGTGCCGCCGCTCGGAATCGTCGGCGCCGCCATCGCCCTGGTCGCCTCCTACCTGGTGGTGCTGGGGCTGATGTACGCCTTCACCCAGCGGCTCTTCCCGGTCCCCTACGAGTGGGGCCGGCTGCTGCGGGCGGTGCTGGCGGTGGCGGCGATCGTCGGGCTCGCCGAACTGCTGGTCCCGATCGACGGCGCCGACGGCTTCCTCCTCCGGGCGCTTCTGCTGGCCGCCTACCCGCTGTTCCTCTGGGCGACCGGCTTCTTCAGCGAGGACGAGCGACGCTGGCTCTCCCACCTCCGCCATCCCCGCGCCCTGCTCGCCTCGCTGCGAGCCGAGCCCGCGGTCGACGGTCGCATCCCGGAGGTCTACGAGGTGGAGCGCATGGACGAAGACTCGAGGCTCTGAGCGCGGTCGCGGAGGGACTCGCCGCGGTTGGGGAAGAGCGCCTGGCAGGCGTGGGCCCACATGATCCGCGGGGAGCGGTTGGGAAGGACGGTTGCGGTCAGGGCGCGCAGCGCGTAGGACCAGGCGGTGAGGAGCCTGACCGCGATCGCGGCGACGGGTCCGTGATGCTTCCGCATGAACAGCTCGCGGTTGCGGTGGAATTCGACGATCCGCGGCAGGCCCTTGGTGAGGTCGGTCGAGAGCTGGTCGTGGTGGACCGCCTCGGCGCCGGGGACGAAGAGCGAGTGCCAGCCGGCATCGGCCAGGCGCTTGGCGAAGTCGCACTCGTCGTAGTAGACGAAGAAGGCCGGGTCCATGTAGCCGACCGCGGCGGCCGCCTCGCGACGGACCAGCAGGGCGCTCGACTGCGCCCAGTCGACCCGCCGCGTCGCCTCGCCCTTGCTCTGGACGGTGAACCAGCGATGGAGGAAGAGCGCTCCGATCGCGGCGGTCCCCACTCCGGGAAAGCGCCAGGCGCAGGGGACCGGGGTGCCGCCGGAGTCGAGCAGCCGCGCGGTGGCCGCGGCGGCTTTCGGATCTGCCTCCAGGGCCGCGAGCAGCGCCGCCGCCGCCCCCGGCCGCAGCTCGGAGTCCTCGTTCAGCAGCAGGCAGTACGTCCCCTGCGCCTCGCGCATCAGGGTCGAATCGTTCTCGGCCTTGCCGGTCCGTCGCTCCAGCGCGATCAGCCGGACGTCCCCGCCGAGCCCGCGCACCGCCTCGGCCGAGCCGTCCTCGGAAGCGTTGTCGAGGACGAGCACCTCGCGCTCGACCTCCGGCGGATGGGTGCGCTCGATCGCCGCCAGGCAGGCGAGCAGGTACTCGCGGCCGTTCGTGTTCACGACGCAGTAGGAGAGCGTGGGCGCCAAGGGGGTCACGATAATCCGCCAACCCCGATGAAGGTCCAGCTCGTCGATCCCTCGGCGTTCACGCCGCCCTACGACCGCGCGCTCGCGGCCGCGCTCGCCCGCGCCGGCGCCGAGGTCGAACTGCTGACCAGCCGCTTCCTCCACGGCGCCGTCCCGCCCGCCGCGGGCTACCGGGTCGAGGAGCTCTTCTACCGCCGCGCCGCCGGCCGCGGCCTCGACGCCCCGGCGCGGCTTCCCTTCAAGGCGGCCGAGCACCTGCCCGACATGCTGCGCCTGCGCCGCGCCCTCGACGCCGACGTCGTCCACTACCAGTGGCTGACGATCCCCGCGCTCGACGCCCGCCTGCTGCCGCCGCGGCGACCGCGTGTAATGACGGCGCACTACCTCCTGCCGCCGCAGCCGAGCCGCCGCCAGCTCCGCTCCGCCCGCCGCGTCTTCGGCGCGATGGACGCGGTCGTCGCCCACTCCGAGCACGGCGCCGCGCGGCTGCGGGACGAGGTCGGACTCGATCCGGCCAGGGTCCGGGTCATCCCCCACGGCGCGTTCGACTACCTGACCCGGCTGGCGGAGGAGAAGCCGCTCCCTGCCGAGCTCGAGGGGGCCACCGGTCCCGTGATCCTCTCCTTCGGCCTGCTCCGTCCCTACAAGGGCATCGAGCACCTGCTCGCGGCGTTCGGGCGCGTCGCCGCGAGCGAGGCCGACGCCGAGCTGTGGATCGTCGGCAACCCGCGGATGGACGTCGAGCCGCTGCGGCGGGCGGCGAGCGAGTCCGGCAGCCGCGTCCGCTTCGTCACCCGGTTTGTCGACGAGGCCGAGATTCCGGCCATCTTCCGCCGCGCCGACCTCGTCGTCCTCCCCTACCTCGATGCCGAGCACTCCGGCGTCCTCTACACCGGGCTCGCCTTCGGCAAGCCGCTGGTGCTGAGCGCGGTCGGCGGCTTCCCCGAGGTCGCCGAGACCGGCGCCGCGCGCCTGGTGCCGCCGGGAGACACCGACGCCCTCGCCGAAGCGCTGGAGGAGCTGGTCGTCGACGAGACCGCCCGCACCGAGATGGCCGCCGCCGCCGCCCGTGCCGCTGCCGGCCCCTACTCCTGGGACGAGGCCGCTCGCCGGACGATCGACCTCTACCGCGAGCTGATCGAGGTCCGCTCGTGACCGCCCTCGCCGCGATCCTCTTCTGGCTCAGCGCCGGCCTGCTCGTCTACACCCACCTCGGCTACCCCCTCGCCCTCTGGCTCCTCACCCGCCTGCATCGTTTCCACCTTTTGGGGCCCTATAGGGCCCCAAAAGGTGGAAACGATGCCGCGGGCGACCCGCCCACCGTCTCTCTGATCGTGCCCGCCTACGACGAGGAGGAGGTGATCGCCGCCAAGGTCGCCGATGCCCTGGCGCTCGACTACCCGCGCGAGCGGCTGCAGGTCATCGTCGCCTCCGACGGCTCCAGCGATGCCACCGCCGAGCGCGCCCGCGCCGCCGGGGCGGACCTCGTCCTCGAGCTGCCCCCCGGCGGCAAGATCGCCGCCCTCAACGCCGGCGCCAAGCAGGCCGGCGGCGAGATCCTCGCCTTCTCCGACGCCAACAGCGCCTGGGCGCCCGAGGCGCTGCGACAGCTCGTCGCCCCCTTCGCCGACCCGCGGGTCGGCTACGTCTGCGGCCAGGTCCGCTTCCTGGATCCCGGCGGCGACAACCTCGAGGGCGCCTACTGGCGCTACGAGATGAAGGTCCGCGAGATGGAGTCGGCTCTCGCCGGCGTCACCGCCGGCAACGGCGCGATCTACGCGGTCCGCAGCGACGCCTACATCCCGCTCGCCCCCTCCGGCAGCCACGACCTCAGCTTCCCCTCCGCCTTCGCCAAGCGCGGTCTCCGCTCGCTCTACGCCCCCGCCGCCCGCGCCGAGGAGAAGATGGTCCCGACCCTCGAGGGCGAGTTCGCCCGCAAACGGCGGATGATGGTCGGCCTCTGGGACATCGTCGTCGGCGAGGGGATGCTCTCGCCGCGCGGCTACCCGCCCCTGTTCGCCTTCGAGATCGCCTCGCACCGCCTGCTCCGCTACCTCAGCCCGCTGCTGCACCTGGTCGCGCTCGTCGCCAACGCCCTGCTGCTCGGCGACGGCTGGCTCTACACGCTCACCTTCGTCCTCCAGCTCGGCCTGATCGTGGCCGCGCTGCTGGGTCGGCTCGTCCCGATCGCCCCGTTCCGGATCGCCCGCTACTACGCGATGACGACCGCCTCGATCGCCGCCGGTCTCTGGGACCGCTGGCGCCACGGCGCCGGCGGGCGCTGGGAGAAGGCGGAGGGAACCCGCTGATGCCGCGCGCCTTCGACGTCCTCGTCGCCGCCGTCGCCCTGGCGATCCTCTCCCCGCTGCTCCTCCTCGCCGCGATCGCGATCAAGCTGACCAGCCGCGGGCCGGTGATCTACCGCCAGCGGCGCGTCGGCCTCGACGGCCGCGAGTTCGAGATGTGGAAGCTGCGGACGATGGAGCAGGGCTCCGACCCGGTCGGCGTCGGCAGGGTCGTCTACCGCGACGACCCCCGCGTCACCGCACCCGGCCGCCTCCTGCGGCGGACCTCCCTCGACGAGATCCCCAACCTCGTCAACGTCCTCCGCGGCGAGATGGCGATCGTCGGCCCCCGCCCGACGATCAAGGCCCAGGTCGACGATTACACCCTGCACCAGAAACGCCGCCACGAGGTCCTGCCCGGGATCACCGGCTGGGCCCAGGTCCAGGGCCGCGCCGGGATCCCCTGGGAGGAGCGGATCGAGCTCGACGTCTGGTACGTCGACCACCGCAGCCTCGCCCTCGACGCCCGCATCCTCGCCAGGACCGCCTGGCTCGTCCTGAAGGGCCAGGGCCTCGCCCCCGATTGAGCGGGGATAGGGTTTTCCCGGTGACGACCGACCGCCCCGCAGTCAGCCTCCGACCGTTCGAGCCGGGCGACGCGCCGGCCGTCCACCGCTGGTTCAACAACCCGGAGGCGATCCAGTCGCTGATGGAGCAGCGGGGTGAGTTCACGCTCGAGGAAGCCGAAGGCTGGACCCGGCGGGCGATGGACGACTCCGGCGAGGACCGCAAGTTCGCGATCGTGGTCGAGGGCTATGGGGAGCCAGTCGGCTTCACCGCCCTTTACGGCCTCTTCCGCCAGACGGCGCCTGAGCTCGGCGCCCTGATCGGCGACGACGTCCGCGGCAAGGGCGTCGGCCGCCGCGCCGAGGCGCTGACGCTCGCCAAGGCCTTCGACGAGTACGGCGCCCACCGCGTCTACGGCCGCATCCCGGCCCGCAACGAGGTGGCGAAGAGGACGGTTGCCGGCCTCGGTTGGAAGCACGAGGGGACGATGCGCGCCCACCTCGCCCGCGAGGGCGCGCCGGCCGACGACTGCGAGGTCTGGGGAGTGCTGCCGGACGAGTTCCGGGCCGCCGCGGCGGACCTCCTGAAGTGAGCGCCCCGCTCGCCCGGGCGACGCTGGTCGAGGACGGCGGCGCGGCCGCGTCCGACGACCAGTTCTTCCGCTCGCGGCCGTTCCTCGAAGCCGAGGGCGCCACCCACACGCTGCGGATCGAGGCGGCCGGCGGCGAGCTGCTGGCCCCCCTCGTCGTCAAGGAGATCCCCGGCACGGGCGAGCGCGACGCCACCTCCCCCTACGGCTACCCGGGCTTTCATTCGCCTGTTCCTTTTGGGGGAATGGCAACGGAAAGGAACAGGCGAATGACCGTCGACCCTGCGGCGGTCGACTTCTCCGCCACCGGCCTCGTCAGCGTCTTCATCCGCCACGCGCTCGACCGCACCCCGCTCGCCGGGGTCAGCCAGCGCAACGTCGTCCAGATCGCCGACCCGGCGCTGCTGCCGAAGAGCCGCCCCAGCGACCGGCGGCAGGTGCGGCGCAACCTCGAGGCCGGCTACGCGGTCGAGGTCGTGCCGAGCGGCGAGACGAGCAGTGGGCAGCGGTCCGCCTTCCTCGCGGCCTACGAGCAGACGATGCGGCGCACGGGAGCCGCCCCTCACTACTTCTTCGACGCCGAGTACTTCGACCGCATCCTCGCTGCCGACCGCACCTGGCTCGCCCTGGCCCACGCGCCCAGCGGCGAGGTCGCCGCCGCCTCGATCGCGACGGTCAGCGACGGCTACCTCCACTACTACCTCAGCGGCAGCGCCGACGCGCACCTGCGCGACTCGCCGATGAAGAACGTCGTCGCCCGCCTCGTCGAGCACGCCACCGAGCTGAATCTGCCGCTGAACCTCGGCGGCGGCATCGCCGCGGGCGACGCGCTGGAGGAGTTCAAGCGCGGCTTCGCCAACCGGCAGCTGGCCTGGACCACCTCGGAGCTGATCTGCGACGAGCGGAAGTACGCGGAGCTCAGCGCCGGCCGCGAGGCCGGCGGCTACTTCCCGGCCTACCGCGGCTGAGGCTCAGCTGCTCGGTTCGTCGGGTTTGGCCGGCGTCGGGCCGGTGAAGGTGAAGGCTTCGACCGGCTCGCCGCCGTATTTGCCCCAGGTTTCGCGGCCGAAGGCGCGGATCGCGTCGAGCGTTGCCTGTCCCTTGTAGGTCTCGCAGCCGAGCAGGTTGGTCCAGGTCGTCGCCGCCACCTCGTAGGGCATCTTGTCGTTCGGGAAGAGCAGCGTCGCCCCGTACATCGTGTCGTAGAGGCCGATCAGCGCCAGCTGGTCCTTTTCCGGCAGGTCGGGCGAGTACTGGATCGCCATCCGCCCGTGCTCGAGCGAGTGGACGACGTCGAGCTCGCTCGGTTCCTCGCCGTAGGCTCCGTCGGCCTGCTGGAAGGGCGGTTCGACGTGGTTGCCGGAGGTGGGCGGATTCGTCTTGTAGTTGGGCAGCGGCGAGTCGGGCGGAAGGTGGGTGTGGCCCTCGTCTTCGAGCTTCAGCTCGACTTTGCAACCGGCTTCCTTCGCCGCCTGGTCGAGGTCGAACACCTTCGTCCGCGCCGGCTCGGTCCCGGCCCGGTCGTCGGGCTGGACGCCGTTGGTGTTCCCCATTTCCTGGTTGACGTTGATGTGGGCGTCGCCGCTCTCGCCGCCGCCGCCGCTGACGAGGACGAAGACCAGGACGCCGATCGCGATCACCACGGTCGAGACGACCGCGTAGGTGAGGATCAGCCGGTTGCTCCCGCTGCGGGAATCCTTCGCTTCGGCCTCGATCCGTTCCTGGCGAAGCCTGTCTCTTTCGCGCTCTCCCTTACCCATGACCGCAGCCTATTCTGCCAACGCGTCCAGCTCGCCGTCGAGTCCCTGGTCCGACGCCTAGCTCGCGTCGGGTTCGGCAGGGTCCCTGGGGGTGGGCCCGCTGACGGGGTAGGCGTCGACCGGTTCGCTGCCGCGCTTGCCCCAAGCCGACTTGGCGAAGGCGCGAATGGCATCCAGGGTGAGGTCTTCCTGCCAGGTCGTGCAGCCGATGAACCCTCGCCAGGCGGTGGCCGCCACGGCGTAGTTCATCGTTTCGTTCGGGAAGAACAGCGTTCCCCCGTACATCGTGTCGTAGAGGCCCTTGATGGCCAGCTGGGTTTCTTCGGAGAGGTCTGGCGCGTACTGGATCGCCACCCTCCCGTGGTCGAGCGCGGCGACGACGTCGGTGGATTCCGGCGTCAGCAGATAGGCGCCGTCGGCCTGTTGGTGGGGCGGTTCGACGTGCGGCCCCGAGGTGGGGAGGACGGCTTCGTAGTCGGGAGCCGGCGCGTCGGGCGGAAGCTCTTCGTCCCCCTCGTCCGGGAGCGTCGGAAGCAGCACGCAGGAAGCCTTGTCGGCAGCGGCGGCGAGGTCGGTCTCCCCGGCGGGCGCCGGCGCCGTGCCCTCGCGTTCGTCCAGCGGCACCCCGTTGGTCGAGCCGGTGTCTTCGTTGACGTGGGCCGCCGAGCCCTCGTCCCCTCCCCCGCATCCCGCGAGCAGGACGACGAGCGCCACCAGCGCGACCAAAAGCGAGAGGCCCCTGCCCCGACTTCGACCCATTAATCAATCTTATTCAAATTGCCCGCAGCTGTGGCTCGTCGTCCCGGGAACCTTCCCAGGGGCGCGAAGCACGCAGGGCGCCGAGCACCGCGCGGGTGGCGGGGGCGCGGTTGAGCGCGTAGAAGTGGATCCCCGGAGCGCCGGCGATCAGCAGCTCCGCGCACTGCTGGGCGGCGAAGGCGATCCCCAGCTCGAACTCGCGCTCGGGGTCGCCGCCGGCGGCCGCGAAGGCGGCTTCCAGCCGCGGCGGGATCGTCGCGTCGCAGAGGTCGCAGATCCGCTTCGTCTGGGCGAAGCTGGCGACCGGGATGACGCCGGCGAGGATCGGCACCTCGATCCCGCGCTCGCGCGCCGCACGGACGAAGTCGAAGTAGACGCGGTTGTCGAAGAAGAGCTGGGTGATGAGGAAGCCGGCGCCCGAGTCGACCTTGGTCTTCAGGTAGCGGAGGTCGGTCTCGAGGTCGGGGGCCTCCGGGTGCACCTCGGGGAAGCAGGCGCCGCCGATCCCGAAGTCCCAGCCGGCGGCGATGAACTCCGCCAGCTCGGCGGCGCTGCCGAGGCCGCCGTCCGGCTGCTCGAAGTCCCCCTGCCCGCGGGGCGGGTCGCCGCGCAGGGCGAACACGTTCCCGATCCCGGCCGCCTGGATGCGGTCGAGCGTCGCCGCCAGCCCCTCGGTGGTCTCGCCGACGCAGCTGAGGTGGGCCATCGTCTCGAACCCGATCTCGTCCTTCAGCGCGGTCGTGATCTCCACGGTCCCGTCGCGGGTCGAGCCGCCGGCGCCGTAGGTCACCGAGACGAAGTCGGGCTCCAGCGCCCGCAGCTCGCGGGCCGTCTCGTAGAGCTGCTCGGTCGCCTCCGCCGTCTTCGGCGGGAAGAACTCGATTGAGAAGGTCGGCCGCCGCGCGGCGATGATCTCTTCGATCCGCATCCGCTGAGGGTAGCCGGAGCGGAGCGGCTCAGGAATCGACGCGCGCCTGGAAGTACGCCTGGATGTCCTCGAGGCGCTTGCCCTTCGTCTCCGGCACCAGCTTCCAGCAGAAGATCAGGGTGAGGATGCCGATCGCGCCGTAGAACCAGAAGGCGCCCGAGCGACCGAGCGCTTCGATCAGCAGCAGGAAGGTGAGGGAGACGATGAAGTTGAAGGTCCAGTTCGCCATCGTCCCGATCCCCGCCGCCTTGCTGCGCACGCCGAGCGGGTAGATCTCGGCGTTCAGCAGCCAGAAGATCGGCCCGAGGCTGATCGCGAAGGAGGCGACATAGGTCATCAGACTGACGATCGCCAGGGCCGAATCGAAGGTGCCGCCGCCACCCCCCTCGAAGGCGAGGCCGAGGGCGAAGAGGGAGACGACCATCCCGGAGACGCCGATCATCAGCAGCGTCCGCCGACCGGCCCGGTCGAGCAGCCGCAGGGCGACGACGGTCATCGCGACGTTGACGATCCCCACCCCGACCGCCGCCACGATCGAGCCGGCGGAGGAATCGACGCCGGTGAATTCGACGATCGTCGGCGCGTAGTAGATGACGGTGTTGATGCCGGTGACCTGCTGCAGGATCGCCAGCCCGACGCCGACGACCAGCGCCGCTTTCACCACCGGGTCCAGCAGCTCGCTCCAGGCCCCGGGCTTCTCGTCGATGCTCTCCTTGATCTCCTCCAGCTCGCGGTCGATCGTGTCCGGGTCGTCGACGCGGATCTTCGCCAGGGTCGCCCGGGCGGCGAAGTCGTCGCCGCTCATCACCAGCCAGCGCGGGCTCTGCGGCATCCGCACCATCCCGAAGGCGAGCGCCAGCGCCGGCACGCAGCCGAGCCCGAGCATCCAGCGCCAGCCTTCGACGTGGTCGAAGGCGAGGCCGACCAGGTAGGCGACGAGGATCCCGATCGTCACCGCCAGCTGGAAGAAGCTGACCAGCCGGCCCCTGCTCTCCGGCGGCGCAACCTCGGAGATGTAGACCGGCGCGGCGGCGGAGGCCAGACCGATCGCGACCCCGATCACGACGCGGGCGATCACCAGCACCTCGACCCCCGGCGCCGCGGCGCTCGCCAGCGCTCCGACGATGAAGACGCCGGCGGCGACGAGGATCATCAGCCGGCGCCCGTAGGTGTCGGCCGCCGGCCCCGCGATCGCCGCCCCGGCCACGGCCCCGATCGGCACTGCGGCGACGACCAGGCCCTGGGCGAAGCTGCCGAGGTCGAAGTCGGTCTTGACGAAGAGCAGAGCCGCGGCGATGACGCCGGTGTCGTAGCCGAAGAGCAGCCCGCCGAGGCCGGCGATCGCCGCCGTCAGGACCACGTTGCGCCGCGCCCGCCGCGCGGACGCCTCAGATCCCGTCATCGGAAGCAGAACCTAGCTCCTCGCCAGGACCCCTTTACGGCGCTCTTTGCGGGATCGTCGCGGCGGCGCCCCTGGCGCCGGGCGCGGGTCGGGACTAAGTTGATCTTGCGACCGGGAGAGACCGGGTCCCGCGGAAGCCAAGCGGGAGCGGGTCTCGAAGGTGACGTCACGAGCTTCTGAGCGCGAAGGCTACGCGCGAGGCAGGCACCGAGCGTCACCGCCGGTCGCTTCTCGTTGCCCTTCTCGTCCGCCCCGGCGCCTACCGTTGCAGCCGGCCCTTGGGAGACCTGCCCTCCCGGGCCGAGCGACCGGGGCGCACCCTCGGGGAGCTGGGCGTCGCAGCGAACCCCGCGATCGCGCTGCGACTAGCCCGCCCGCTCCCTGCTTCTCCGGACGCCGTCGAGCTGTGGGACGATCCGCCGATGAGCAGCGACGAGGTGCGCTACGAGCGCCGGGGAGCCGCGGCCGTGCTGACCATCGACCGGCCCGAGCGACGCAACGCGGTCGATGCCGCGACCGCGGCGGGGCTGCGGGAGGGGCTGGAGCGCTTCGAGGCCGACGAGGGGGCTCGCGCACTCGTCCTCGCCGGAGCGGGCGAGGCCTTCTGCGCCGGCGCCGACCTGAAGGCGATCGACCTCGACGTCGACCATCCCGGCGGACCGATGGGGTTCAGTCGGCTGACGCCGTCGAAGCCGACGATCGCGGCGATCGACGGCTGGTGCCTTGCCGGCGGACTCGAGCTCGCGGTCTGGTGCGACCTGCGGATCGCCACCCCCCGCACGACCTTCGGCTGCTTCGAGCGGCGTTGGGGAGTGCCGCTGATCGACGGCGGCACCCAGCGGCTACCGCGGCTGATCGGCCTCGGCCGGGCGATGGACCTGATCCTCACCGGCCGCTCCGTGGATGCGGAGGAGGCGGAGCGGATCGGCCTGGTCACCGAGGTGGTCGAGCCGGGGCGGCACCTCGAGCGGGCGCTGGAGCTGGCCGAGCGGTTGGCCGCCTTCCCCCAGGAGACGATGCTGAGCGACCGACGCGCCGCCCTGGAGGGAGTCGCCCTACCCCTCGCCGAGGGTCTGAGCCTGGAGCATCGCCTCGGACGCGAGGTCCTCGAAGTCGCGGCCCGGGGCGCGGCCCGCTTCGCCGCCGGCGAGGGTCGCCACGGCGCGGGACTCTGAGGCGGGCTCCCGGTTAGGCCCGCAGCTCGGCGGCGGCGGCCTCGGCTCCGAAGAAGGGGAGCACGGCGAGGTACATCAGCTCGGGCAGAAGACCGACGAAGCCGTCCTCCTGGCGGGCGGCGAGCCGCGTGTGCAGGACCGCGAGGATGCCCGCGACCACCGCCTCCGCCGAGATTGCCGGGGCGACGTCCTCGGCTTCCTCGCGGGCCCTGTCCATCATCTCCGCGGCGCGATCCATCGCCTCTGTCCTCTTCTCCACCGCTTGCGCTCCGGCCGCGTGGACTTCGACGAGGAGCGCGCGTCCGATCTCGGGCTGCGCGTCGAGGAAGGTCAGCAGCCCGTCGAGAGCGCCTCGCAGCTGCCCTCGCCAGGTCGACTCGCCGGCGGCGGCCTGCCGCATCGCCAGCTCGATCCAGGCCGAGCCGGCGTCGATCGCGTGCAGATAGCAGTCCTCCTTGTCGGTGAAGTTGTCGTAGAAGGCCTGTCGGTACAGGCCCGCGTTGGTGATCGCGTCCTGCACGGTGGCCTGCTCGTAGCCCTGGGTCCCCACCGCTTCGAGCATCCCTTTGAGAATGCGCTGCCGCTTTCCGGTCAAAATCCCCGCCCGGTTAGAATTGATTAGTAAAACACCTTGTCTGTGTTTCGGTACCTAAACGGTATCCGTTCGCCGGGGTGAAAAGCATCCAGATTCGACTCAGGTACTCTTTCGTTCGTGGCTTCCAAGTCAACAACGCGTCCACTTCCCGGGCGGCAACAGCTCTCGCGCGAGTTCATCGCCCACCATCAGCGGGCGCGAATCATCGCCGCGCTGGCGCAGGAGAGCTCCGAGCAGGGCTTTCAACAGGTGACAGTCGCGGACATCGTCAGCCGCGCCGGCATCGCTCGCAACACCTTCTACGAGAACTTCCGCTCGAAGGAGGACTGCTTCCTGGCGACCCAGGAGTTTGCGATGACAGCTGTGTTGGAGCGGGTTGTGGCGGCGGCCGGAGAGCTGTCCGACTGGGCCGATCGCGTTCGCGCCGGCCTCACCGCGTTCCTGGAGTACGTCGTCGAGGAGCCGGCCCTGGCGCGAACCTGCATGGTCGAGGCGCTGTCCGCGGGCCCGGGCGCGGTCGAGCACTACGAGAAGTCCCAGCAGGCCTTCGTCTCCCTCTTCAGGCTTGGACGCGATGTCTCGCCGCGGGGCGGGCAGTTGCCGGAGACCCTGGAGGAAGCGATCATCGGCGGGGTGTTCTGGATCGTCTACCAGCGGCTGGCGGCCGGCGAGCTGGCGGCGATCCCGGATCTCCTGCCGGGGCTGATCGAGTTCGCCCTCACTCCTTACCTGGGAGCGGAGGCCGCCCGCGAGGTGGCGAGCGGCGCGGCCGACCCCCCGTGAGCGAGCCCCGAGCCCGCGTCGAGCTTCAAGAAACTGGCCAGTTAGCCAAAATGGGCTCGACCTGTCTGGATCGGTATCGTCGGTTCTCTTGAGAGATCCCGTGAACCCTCCAGTCGAGTCTCCCGAGTACCCGCCCGAGTTGGCCCGACTCCCTCCTGGGCGCCACGGCCTGCCGCGCGAGTTCGTCAGCCACAACCAGCGCGAGCGGCTGATCGCGGGCCTGGCCGAGGCGGTTGCCGAGAACGGCTACGCGGGGACGACGATCGCCCACATCACGCGCAATGCAGCGGTCTCCCGGCGGACCTTCTACGAGCACTTCGCCAGCAAGGACGAGTGCTTCGTCACGGCCTACGACACCGTCATGGCCGAGTTGCGCAAGCGGGTCGGCGAGGCCTTCGACCAGGAGGCCGAGTGGCCGCTGGCGGTGCGCGCGGGGATCCGGGCGATGCTCGAGTTCCTCGCCGCCGAGCCCCACCTCGCGCGGCTCAGCATGGTCGAGGCGCTGGTCGCCGGGCCGGTCGTGGTCGAGCGCTACGACGCGGCGATCCAAAGCCTGGTGCCCTACTTCGCCGCCGGTCGCGAGGGTCTCTCCGACGACGTCCTCGCCGGCCTCTCTCCCACCACCGAGGAGGCGCTGGTCGGCGGCATGGTCTCCCTGGTCTCCCGCCGCATCTTCGCCGACCGTACCGAGGAGCTCGAGGCCCTGCTCCCGGATCTGGTCGAGTTCACGCTGACGCCTTACCTCGGCAGCGCCGAGGCGGCGCAGGTCGCCCGGGCCGCCTAGCTCCCGCCCGGACCTCCGGAGACCTTGCGGTCAACTCTATGGACCCGTCCATGTCCGGACGCGAACATACGTTCGTATGGAGATCGCCTGCGTAATCGACACCCGCTTGGCGACTCCGCCGCGCCCGGACCATGCCGGGGGGCCTCGGTCCGGGCGCGTCGATCTCAAGGACCCCGTCGCGGCGGCGGCGGCGACGGAGGCGATGGTCCGGGCGCTGGAGTCGATCGGCGCCGCCGTCGAGTCGGAGCGCCCGGGTGAGGCGTTCTTCGCACTCGACGGGCTGCACGGCCTCCACGGCGGCTCCGCCAGCGGGGTGGTCGGGGCCGCGCGCAAGGCGCTGGGAGAGGGCGGGGCGATCGGCATCGGCCCCACCCGCCTCCGCGCCTTCCTTGCCGCCGGGGACTGGCCCCGCCCGGTCCCGGTCGCCGCGCTGCGCACCCGCCTCGCGGCCTCCGAGTCCGAAGCGGGGAACCTGATCGAGGCTCTCGAGCGCCTCGGGATCGGCAGCCTGAGGGCCTTCGCGCGCCTCTCCGCCGACCAGGTCGCCGACCGCTTCGGACCGCTGGGCCTGCAGGCGCTGCGGCTCTGTCGGGGCGAGGAGGAGCCCTTGCGACCGCGGGTCCCCCCCGAGGAGCTGAGCGAGGAGATCGAGCTGCCGGAGGGGACCGCCGGCCGCCAGCTCGACCGCGCCCTCGAGCTGCTCGTCGATCGGCTCCTCGCGGCTCCCCGGCGGAAGGGGAGGACCCTGCTCGGACTCCGCCTCGACGCCCATCTCGCGGCCGGGGGCAGCTGGAGCGCCGAGCAGGGCCTTGGCCGGCCCAGCGCCTCGCCGCGGGTCCTGCGCAACGTGCTCTTGCCGCGTCTCGAGGACCTGCCGGGGCCGGCGACCGCCCTGCGGCTGCGGGTGCTCGGTTTTGGCCCGCCCGCCCGCGACCAGCTCGAGCTGGCGATCGGCGGGACCGAGCCGCGCCGGCGCCGCCTCGGCGCCGCGGTGCGCGAGGTGCGGGCGGCGCAGGGCGCGGGGGCGCTGCTGAAGATCCTGCCCGTCGACGCCGCCTCGCGGGTGCCCGAGCGCTGGGCGATGCTGACCCCCTACCCAGAGCTCTGATGCCCGGCCTTCGCCGTCTCTACGCCCCCGAACGGGTGGCGGTCCGCACCGATCCCCGCGGCGCTCCGACAACGGTCGAGGGGACGCCGGTCGAGGCCGTTCGCGAGGAGTGGTTGGTGGAGGACCGCTGGTGGACGCCGCAGCCGCTGCGCCGGCACTACTTCGAGCTGGCGCTGGGCGACGGCCGCGCCCTCACCGTCTTTCGCACCGCCCGCGCCCAGCGCTGGTACCGGCAGCGGGCCTGAGGTGGACCGGTGTACGTCGAGCTGCACGCCCACTCCGCCTTCTCCTTCCTCGACGGGGCTTCGACGCCGCTGGAGCTCGCCGCCGCCGCGGCCGCCCATGACTATCCCGCCTTCGCGCTGACCGACCACGATGGGGTGTGGGGGTCGATGGAGTTCGCCCAGGCGTGTCGGGGGTTTGGTATCCGGGGGATTACGGGAGCGGAGTTGACGGTTGGGGTCGGGCCGGCGGGTCCTGTCTCCGATCGCGGGCTCCCCCTGCCGGGGGAGTCCTCGCGATCGTCGCCACCCCCCGGCAGGAACGCTCATCTCACGCTGCTGGTCGAAGACGCGGTCGGATACCGGAACTTGTGTCGGTTGCTGACCGCGGCCCATTCGCATACGCGGGACAACACGGGGCGGACCTCGTCTCAGGCTTGGGCGACGCTCGAGGAGGTGGAGGAGCATGCGGAGGGGTTGGTTTGCCTGTCGGGGTGCGCTCGGGATGGGATCGCGGCGGGGGCGTTCGAGCGGGGGGACACGGCCGCAGGGGAGAAGCTCGCGCGGCGGCTGCTCGGGGCCTTCGGCCGAGAGCGGTTTCGGGTCGAGCTGCAGCGGCCCTACTGGCGGCGGGACCGGGCTCGCAACCGCTGGCTGGCGCTGCTCGCCGAGCGGCTCGGCGTCCCCTGCGTCGCCACCGGCAACGTCCACGCTCACGATCGCCGCCGCGCCCCGCTGCAGGACGCGCTGGTCGCGATCGGCCGCTGCGAGACCTTGGAGGAGTCCGAGCCCCAGCGCCGCGGCAACTCGACCTCGGCTCTCGCCTCGCCCGGCGCGATGGCGGCGCGCTTCGCCGAATACCCCGAGGCGGTCGCCGAGACGGAGCGCCTCGCCGAGCGGCTGCGCTTCGACCTCACCCAGCAGCTCGGCTACCGCTATCCCGGCAGCGAGGACCCCGGCGCCGACGCCGAGCTGGCGCGGATCTGCAACCACCACCTCGGCGAGCGCTACCGCGGCAGCGCCAGCCTGCTCGAGGCGCAATGGCGGCTGGAGGAGGAGCTGGCGACGATTCGCAAGCTCGGGCTCTCCGGCTTCTTCCTCCTGCACCGCGACCTGCTCGAGCTGGCGCGCGAGGTCGCCGTCGAGGTGCGCGGGCCCGATTCCGCCCGCTCGGTCCTGCCGCCCGGCCGCGGCCGCGGCTCCAGCGTCAGCTCGATCGTCTGCTACCGGACCGGCCTCTCGCACGTCGACCCGGTCGAGGCCGACCTCTTCTCCGGTCGCTTCCTCAACGAGGAAGCGACCTCGATGCCGGACATCGACCTCGACTTCCCGCGCGACATTCGCGAGGTGCTGATCCCGCGCGCGCACGAGCGCTACGGCCGCGACCGCTCGGCCCTCGTCGCCGCGTTCCCCACCTACCGGCCGAAGGGCGCGGTCCGCGACCTCGGCAAGGCCCTGGGGCTGCCGCCGGCGGAGATCGACCGGGTGGCGAAGACGGTCGGCTTCCACCAGACCGCCGCCGAGATCGAGCGCGACCTGCTCGCCGCGCTCGGGCCGCGGCGCGCCGCCGAGCCGCGCTGGCGGACGCTGCTCTCGCTCGCCGAGGGGATCATGGGACTGCCGCGCCACTCCTCCCAGCACCCGGGGGGGATGGTGATCTCGACCCGGCCGCTGATCGACGTCTGCCCGGTCGTCCCGGCGGCGATGGCCGGCCGGCAGACGGTGCAGTGGGACAAGGACTCCTGCGCCGACGCCGGCTTCCTCAAGATCGACCTGCTGGGGCTGGGGATGCTCTCGGCGGTCGAGCGCTGCGTCGAGGAGATCGGCCGCGCCCGCGGCGAGCGGCTCGACCTCTCGCGGATCCCGCTCGACGACGAGGAGGTCTACGAATCGATCCGGGCCGCCGACACCACCGGCGTCTTCCAGATCGAGAGCCGGGCGCAGATGCAGATGCTGCCGCGGACCCAGCCGCGCGACCTCGACGACGTCATCGTCCAGGTCGCCCTGGTTCGCCCGGGCCCGATCCAGGGCGGCGCCATCCACCCCTATATAGAGAGGCGCAAGCGCCGCCGCGAGAACCCCGACTTCAAGATCCCCTATGAGCACCCGCTGCTGGAGCCGGTGCTGGAGGAGACGCTGGGGACGATCGTCTTCCAGGAGCAGGTGATCGAGGTGGCGATGGCCCTGGCCGGCTTCACCTCCTCCGAGGCGGAGGGGCTGCGGCGGGCGATGAGCCGCAAGCGATCGGAGGAGGCGATCCGCGAGCACCACCAGCGCTTCCTCGCCGGGGCGGCCGCCAACGGCGTCTCCGAGCAGATCGCCGAACGGGTCTGGGACCAGATCAAGGGCTTCTCCGGCTTCGGTTTCCCGAAGGCCCACTCGGCCGCCTTCGGCCTGCTCGCCTACCAGTCGGCCTGGTTGCGGATCCACTACGGCCCGGAGTTCCTCTGCTCGTTGCTGAACGAGCAGCCGATGGGCTTCTACCCGCCGGACTCGCTGGTCCACGAGGCGCAGCGGCGCGGCATCCGGGTCGCTCCCCCCGACGCCAACCGCAGCCGGGTGCTGTGCCACGTCGAGACGCCGCACGAGGAGGAGGACGTGCGCGGCGGGCTGGTCGTGCGGATCGGCCTCGGCTACGTCAAGGGGGTGAAGAAGGAGGAGATGGAGGCGCTGGTCGCCGAGCGCGAGGGCGGCGGTCCGTACGGGGGTGTCGCCGAACTCGCCTCCCGCTGCGGCGCCGGGCTGCCGAGCCTGGAACGGCTCGCCTGGGCCGGGGCCCTCGACGGCATCCCGGCCGGCTCTGAGGGGGAGCGCCGGGAGGCGCTCTGGCGCGTCGGCGTCGCCGCCGCCGGCCGACTGACCGGCGGCGGCACCCAGCTGGCGCTGCCGATGGAGCCGCCGCGGCCGCCCGAGCTGGAGCCGCTCGGCGAGTGGGGGAAGCTGATCGCCGACTACCGCTCGACTGGGATGACCGTCGAGAAGCACCCGATGAAGCTGCTGCGCCCCGGCCTCGACCCGAAGCTCGTCCGCAGCCGCGACCTGGCCGGGATCGACCACGGCGCGACGGTCGAGATCGCCGGGATGGTCACCGCCCGGCAGCGCCCCGAGACCGCCAACGGCATCACCTTCGTGCTGCTCGAGGACGAGTGCGGCGCCGTCAACCTGATCGTCCCGCCGCCGGTCTACGATCGCCACCGCTCGCTGGTCCGCGCGGCTCCCTTGATCCGCGCCCGCGGCCGGCTCGAGCGCCAGGAGGGAACCGTCAACGTGCTCGTCGCCGACCTGGCGCCGCTGTCGCCGGCCGCTCCCCCCGCCGCGCCGTCCAGCTCTCCCCGCCGGCCACGGGAGCTGGCCGTCGCCGAGCTACGCGCCGTCGCGCCCGCCGGCCACAGCTTCGGTCGCCGCGGTCGCTGACCCGTTTCCGCCGCGCCACAGCGACGCGTGCAGGTGCCGCAGGCAGTCGACGATCAGCTCGTCGTCGCCGTTCACCTTCAGCCCGTTGTGGGGCCCGTCGAGCACCGAGTCGACCCACGCCATCACGTTGCCGTGGGCGGCACCGTCGACGGCATTCAGAGCCGCCGCCCGGCTGACGACGGAGCCGTCGGCTGCGACCCCGGCCCAGACCGGCTCCTCGGCCGCATCCCCCGTCCCGGCTGGAGCGATCTTCAGCTCGAAGCTCTTCCCGGCGTGCTCGGGAAGGACGACCAGCGGCAGCGCCGTCCGCATCAAGCCCGCCGTCTCCCCGGCGCTCAGCCCCGCTCCCGCCGGCACGACGTGGCGCCGGCGCCACCTTCCGATCCCGGCGATCAACCCCATCGCCCGCCGCGTCCTCTCGGTCAGCCCGTAGCGGCGGTGCCGACCGCTGCCGGGCACTTCCCGGATGAAGCCGCTCCTGGCGAAGAGGGTGGACCGCCTGCT
Source organism: Solirubrobacterales bacterium (assembly GCA_035712025.1). Taxonomy (GTDB): domain Bacteria; phylum Actinomycetota; class Thermoleophilia; order Solirubrobacterales; family 70-9; genus VAYN01. The sequence goes on along the minus strand of DASTBO010000019.1, from coordinate 20,620 downwards.
CACCTGATGGAAGCTCAACCCGTGCTCGCCGCGGGCCAGCTCGGTGAGGGACAGCGGGCCGCGGTTCAGCTCGTCGATCATCCCCGACTCCCAGAGCTCGGCCACCAGCGCCAGCGCCCCCCACTCGGCGCCGCCGATCTCGCCGCCGGGAAGCCGCTTCATCGCGCAGTCGGAGTAGGTGGCCACCAGCTCGTAGAGCTCGCGGCCCCGCGGCTCGCTGAGGCTGTGGACGACCTTCGAGGGGACCCCCTCCTCCTCGGTGCGGTCGATCAACCCGAAGTCGGTCAGGCGGGTGGCGTACCGGTACACGGTTCGCGGCGAGTAGCCGGCGATCCGCTCGGTCAGCTCCATCGTCCGCAGCGGCCGCTCTCCCACCGCCATCAGGATCGCGCCGCTGGCCCCGGCGCCGAGCAGACGCAGCACGCCGCCCGTCGTCGCCCCACCCTCAATGCTTTGAATTTCCCCCACCGCCGGCCGACAATAGATGCCGGGTTCGGGCCCGCCGGTGACTTCGAGAGCGAAACTGGGTGACCTATCGACCTCGCGCTAAATGTCACCCGAAGGCCCGGTTGCTAGCTTCGAATCGATGCAGCGGACCCAGGACGAAGCGGCCTTCGAGCAGCTGGTCGCGCCCCACCGCCGCGAGCTGCACGCGCACTGCTATCGGATGCTCGGCTCGCTGCACGACACCGAGGAAGCGATGCAGGAGGCGATGCTGCGGGCCTGGCGGGGGCTCGACCGCTTCGAGGGGCGCAGCTCGCTGCGGGCCTGGCTCTACAAGATCGCCACCAACGCCTGCCTCGACGCGATCGCCCGCCGCAAGCGGCGCCTCCTGCCCGACGAGTACGGGTCGAAGGCGGACCCGCACCTGCCCCCGGGCGAGCCGGTCGCCGAGGGCGTCTGGATCGAGCCCTTTCCCGACGAGATGCTCGAGGTCGAGGACGGCCTCGCCTCGCCGGCGGCCACCTACGAGGAGCGGGAGGCGGTCGAGCTCGCCTTCGTCGCCGCCCTGCAGCATCTGCCGCCGCGCCAGCGTGCGGTCCTGATCCTGCGCGAGGTCCTCGGCTTCTCCGCCAAGGAGGTGGGGGAGACGCTCGACGCCTCCGTCCCCTCCGTCAACAGCGCCCTGCAGCGCGCCCGCAGGGTCGTCGACGAGCGGCTCCCCGACCGCAGCCAGCAGGTCACCCTCCGCTCCCTCGGCGACGCCCGCATGAAGGAGATCGTCGAGGAGTACATGGAGGCGATGCGCAACGGCGAGGTCCAGCGGGTGGTCTCGATGCTGACCGAGGACGTCGCCTGGTCGATGCCGCCGCTGGCCAGCTGGTACGGCGGGATCGAGGACGTCGAGGTCTTCCTCCGCACCAAGCCGCTCTCCGGCGAGTGGCGCTGGCGCCACCGCCCGACCGTCGCCAACGGACAGCTGGCTGTGGGCACTTACACCTGGATGGAGGGCGAGAAGTCGCACGTTCCGTTCTCGCTCGACGTCCTCACCATGAGGGGTGACCGGATCCGCGAAGTGACCGCTTTCGTCGTCCGACCGGCGGACACTCCGGACGGCTATTCTCGGTGGCCCGACCGCGCCGCCGACCCCAGCCGCGTGGAGGCAGTCTTCCGGCGCTTCGGCCTGCCGGACCGCGTCGATTGACCGCGCGGCGATGAGTTCCCCACAGCCCAGGAGTCCTTACCTGCATGAACGCAACTGAGCACGACCGCACCCGTTGGCTAGCCCTCTACGTCCTCTGCGCGGGGATGCTGATGATCGTCCTCGACGCGACGATCGTCAACGTCGCCCTGCCCTCGATCCAGGACGACCTCGGCTTCTCCCAGAACAAGCTCGCCTGGGTGATCAACGCCTACATGATCCCCTTCGGCGGCCTGCTGCTGCTGGCCGGCCGGATGGGCGACCTGCTCGGCCAGCGTCGGATATTCCTCGTCGGCCTGGCGATCTTCACGATCGCTTCGCTGGTCTGCGCCGTCTCGCAGACCCAGGAGATGCTGGTCGGCGCCCGCTTCGTCCAGGGGATCGGCGGCGCGCTCGCCTCGGCGGTGATCCTGGGGATGATCGTGACGATGTTCCCCGAACCGGCGGCGCAGGCGAAAGCGATCGGCGTCTACGGCTTCGTCGCCTCGGCGGGCGGCTCGATCGGCCTGCTGCTCGGCGGCGTCCTCACCGACGCGATCAGCTGGCACTGGATCTTCCTCATCAACCTGCCGATCGGGATCGCCGTCGCCTACCTGGCGAAAAGGCTGGTCGCCAACCCCGACGGGATCGGGCTCAGCGAGGGCGCCGACTTCCCCGGCGCCCTGCTGCTCACCAGCTCGCTGATGCTCGGCGTCTTCACGATCCTGCAGATCGAGAACTGGGGCTGGGGCGACAGCCGGACCCTCGTCCTCAGCGCGATCTCGGCGATCCTGCTGGCCCTGTTCGTCTTCCGCCAGGCGCGGATCGCCAACCCGCTGATGCCGCTGCGTCTGTTCCGGTCCCGCAACGTCGCCGGCTCCAACGTCTTGCAGGCGCTGCTGGTCGCCGGCATGTTCGGGATGTTCTTCCTCGGCGCCCTCTACCTGCAGCGCGTCCTCGACTACAGCCCGCTCGAGGTCGGCCTCGCCTTCCTGCCGACCACGATCGTGATGGGCGGCCTCTCGCTCGGTTTCTCGGAAAAGCTGATCATGCGCTTCGGCCCCCGCACGACCCTGATCCCCGGCGTCTGCCTGGTCGTCGTCGCTCTGCTCCTCTTCGCCCGCACGCCGGTCGAGGGCGACTACCTCACCGATCTGCTGCCCCCCTTCCTGCTGATCGGCATCGGCGTCGGCACCTCGTTCCCGGCGATCATGACCCTGGCGATGTCGGGGGCGACCCCCGAGGACGCCGGCCTCGCCTCGGGCCTGGTCAACACCAGCATGCAGGTGGGCGGCTCGATCGGGCTGGCGGTGCTGGCGACCCTCTCGACCGAGCGGACCAGCTCGCTGCTCGCCGACGGCGAGGGCCAGCTGCAGGCGCTCAACTCCGGCTATCACGTCGCTTATCTGATCGGGGCCGGCCTGGCGGCGGCTGCGGTGGCGATCGCGATCTTCGTCCTGCGTGACCCCCGGCCCGAGGAGATGCCCGCTCACGCCGCGGAGGGCGAGCCCGAGCCGGCCTTCTCCGAGGCCGGTTAGTCGAATGTTCGGCAGCGCTCAACGATTGATCGGCCGCGGCCGATCAAGGAGGTATGCCTGAGCGAGCCTCGCCTGCCTTCTCCTCGATGCCGGCCTTCGCCGAAGCACCGGAGGAGCGGGCGCGGATGGGGCGCATCTCCGGAGTGCTCTGGATCCTCGCCGCCGCCTTCGGCGTCGCGGGGTGCTACCTGCCGGGGGCCCAGCACGCCGCGATCGGCTGGGTCTGGGCGCTGAGCGCCGTCTTCCTCGCCTACGGCGTGGCCTCCGCCGCCGGCTGGCTGGCCTGGGATCGCGCCTCGGTCAAGGTGCTGGCCTGCGGGATGGTGGTGACCATCCCCGTCGTCGGCCTCGCGGTCTACCTGACCGGGGGCTCGAGCAGCTTCGTCCAGCCGATGCTCGTCCCGCTCCTTCTCTACGCGGCTTTCTTCTTCCCCGCGCGTTGGGCCTGGCCGCTCTCGATCGAGCTGATCGTGATGGCGGGCACGCCGCTGCTCTATGACCCGAACGCGATCGACGACGCCTTCCTGCCCAGCTACGTCGCCCTCGTCGTCGGCTTCCTCTCCGCCGCCTGGGTCCTGGTGGGAGTGCGGGAACGTCTCCTCACCGCCGAGCTTCAGCAGCGGGACATCGCCCATCGCGATGCACTCACCGGGGTCGCCAACCGCCGTCAGTTCGACGCCATCCTCGAGCGCGAGTTGGCGCGGCGAGCGCGACCTCCCGGCGGTCGCCGGGAGGTCGACCGTCGCCCGCTTGCCCTGCTGCTGCTCGACCTCGACGACCTGAAGGGGATCAACGACAACCACGGCCATCCGGTCGGGGACGCCGTCCTGCGCCAGGTGGCCGAGCGGGCGCAGTCGATCCTGCGCTCGACCGACACTCTCGCTCGCATCGGCGGCGACGAGTTCGCGGTCATCGCTCCCGGAGCCCACGGGGAAGGCGCGCGACTGATGGGGGAGGCGATCCGCAGCGCGATCGGCACCCACTACTCGGACTCGGGCACCCCCACCCCGAGCGCCTCGGTCGGTGGGCCGTCTTCCCGGAGGACGGGGAAGAGGTCGACGTCCTGATCCGCGCCGCCGACCAGCGCATGCTCTCGACAAAGCGCGGCGGCGAGCGCCGGGCCCTCTCCGTCGGCGGCTAACCGCCCTGGAGCGAGGCCGACTCGAGGATGCCGAGCAGCTGGGTCACGCGGCAGACGAGGAGACGCTCCTCGTCGACTTCGACCCAGGCCCCGGCGCTCGACGGGAAGACCACGTGGTCGCCGGGCTGCACCGGCATCTCGACGCCCGCCCCCGCCCACCAGTCGAGCCCGGGGCCGACGGCGAGGACGATTCCCTGCTCGGGCGGCGGCTCGTGCGTCCCCGGCGGCACCACCAGGCCCGAGCGCCGCACCCGGTCCTGATCCAGCTCCTTGATCACGATCTGGTCGAACAGCGGCCGCAGCTGGTGGCGGACCGACTCGGTCGGGTCTGGGCGTTGCGCGGTTCCCACGCGCATAAGTCTGCCTGATGACGGGGATTAGGATCGGGCGATGCCACAGGAGAAGAAGCCGGTCAACTGGCGCGCCTGGTTGGTCGGGACGCTCAGCGCCCTGGTCCTGATCGTCGCCCTGCAGAACTCGCAGGAGGTCAGCTTCGAGGTCCTCTCCGCCAGCTTCCAGGCGCCGCTGATCGTCGTCATCCTGCTCGCGGTCGCGATCGGGATCCTGATCGGCTACGTCGCTCCCGTGGTTCGGCGCCACCGCCGGGAGGAGCGCAAGCACCACGACGCTTGATCTTTTAATCTTTCCTGTGCAATGGGGGAAGCACAGCGAGGGAGAGGCAGATGAGCGTTCTTCAAGACGAGATTCCGCAGGACTGGTACGCGACGGCGTTCGACGGGATGAGCGCCGAAATGGCGTGGACCGAGCGGACCGAGTCGGAAATCAAGCGGGCGCTGACGATGCTGCGCCCGCAGGGAGGGGAGCGGATCCTCGACCTCGCCTGCGGCACCGGGCGGCACTCGCTGGAGCTTGTGCGTCAGGGCTTCTCCGTGGTCGGGGTCGAGATCGGCCCTGAGCTGGTGGAGATCGCGCGGCGCGACGCGGCGGAGCAGGGCGTCGAGGCGGAGTTCGTCCAGGCCGACCTGCGCCAGCTCGACTTCGACGCCGAGTTCGACATCGTCCTCAACCTCAACGACGGAGCGGTCGGCTACTTCGAGACCGAGGAGGAGAACCGGAAGACCTTCGAGGTGATCGCGCGGGCGCTGAAGCCCGGCGGCCAGAACCTGATCCAGGTCCCGAACATCCTCTACGCGCGGGCCCGCCTTCCCCAGCGCTCGTGGATTCCCAGCGAGGGGATGATCGAACTGGTCGAGCACCGCTGGAACAAGAAGGACAGCTACATGGAAGGGGCGATGATCCCGCTTCGCTTCGGGGAGGTCCTCGAGGGCCTCGACAAGCGGATCGAATTCCGCCAGCGCCTTTACGAGGTCGAGGAGCTGCGCAAGATCTACGCCGCGGTCGGGATGACCCTCGAGCGGGTCTTCCACGGGAACGGCCGGCCGAAGGAACCGACCGAGAACCAGTTCGAGATCTTCGCCTCGGCTAGAAAGGGCTAGGGGTCCAGAGCTTCTCGTAGAGGCTGGTGAGGCAGTCCGTCACCATCTCGGTCTCGCCGCCGCACCGCGCCGGCGGCTTGCCGTCGACCAAGGCCGCCATCCAGTTGTCGACGGAGCCCTCGGCCCAGCAGGCGCAGCCGGAGGCCGGCAGCTCGAGGACCTCGACCCCACCGCCCTCGGCGACCAGCGCCCAGAGTGTTCGAGGCGGATCGCCGGCCCGGCCCCGCACGGTCACCCGCATCGCCTTGCCGGCGTGCTGCGGCACCGTGACGAGCGGCAGGGAGACGCGGAGGACCGTCTGCATCTCGGCCACCGAGAGACCGTCGCCGGCGCGATGACGCCGCCGCCAGCGGCCGAGGCCGGCGATCAGGCCCATGGTGCGGCGAGCCTTGTCGGTGAGGACGTACCCCTGGCGGTCCTCCGACCTCCTGGTCTCCCCGAAGTAGCCCGACGCCTTGAAGCGGCTGGCCCGCCGGTTCAGCTGGTGGTAGCTGAGGGCCTCGAGCCGGCGAGCGAGCTCGGCGAGCGAGCGGGGCCCCTGGCTCAGCTCGTCGACCACCCCGGCCTCCCAGAGATCGGCGAGGAGCCCCAGGGACGCCCAGGCCTCGGGCTCGACCTGGCCGCCGGGGAGGTGGGTCATCGACGCGGTGGCGAAGCGGTTGATCAGGTCGCAGAGTTCGTTGCCGCCGCTCTGGCTCAGTGTGTGGACGACGCGGGCGGGGCCGCCCGGCCGGTCGTCGCGTTCCACCGCCCCGGCCCGCGCGAGCCTGGGGAGGTAGCGGTAGACGGTCCGGGCGGTGTAGCCGCGGATCCGCTGGGTGAGGACCTTGGTCTGCATCGCGCCTTCGTCGAGCGCCAGTAGGATCGCCCCCGCGGCGCCGGCGCTGAGCAGGCGGAGCATCTCGCCCAGGGCCTCCTCCATCACCTCGTCCCCCTGCTCGACCGGTTCCCTGCTCACGTAGCCGGTTGCCATTCCCCTCCTACGACTGATTGGGCCCGCAGCCGCCGGGCCGTCTGCCTGCTACTTTACACGAGAGTTTTTTAGTACGCGAATACCTCGTTTCTTACAGAGCCTCTTGGCCGCTTGACAGTTTTTCGGGCGCGGATTAGGCTCATACGTCTGGGAACAGCTTCAGTACGTTTAGGGAACAAGAAGGGCTGGGGATGAAGTCAGGGACTCGCAGGGGACACGATCGACCGGGAGGGACGATGGATTTGACTGGGACTAGCCGCGTCGGACTACGCGCACTGCTGCTCGCCACGGCCGCCCTGCTGCTCGCCGGAATCTCGGCGCCGGGAGCCTCCGCGGCGGAAGGCGAACGCGAGCTCGACCCCCTCCTCTCGCTGATCGGCGGCTGCAGCGGCGCCCCCGAACCGCTCGACCCGGTCGAAGATCCGGGCTGCCCGACGACCCCTCCCGCAGGAACCCACCCCGCGGAAAAATTCGCCGCCCCCAGTGCCGTTACCACTGACTTCTACGGCAACATCTATGTCAGCAGCTTTGGGAAAATCCTCAGCGGAACCCAAGGCAGGATCGACATCTTCGATCCGGACGGCAACTTCATCTACGAGTTGAAATCACCTGGCTCGACCTCGGTGGCCGTCGACAGCAAAGGCGTTCTCTATGTCGTTGCGGAGATCGAATCGGAAAGGCCGATCCTTCGCTTCGTTCCGACGGTCTACGAACCCGCAGCGGGCAACATCGCTTACGGCAGCCCCCCCGTGTTCTTGCCGGACGTGGAGAGCTTGTCGATCTACACCGGGATCTCGATCAACCAAGACAACGACCACCTCTTCGCCAATTTCGGCGCGGCGGGACTGGTCGAGTACTCCTCGGCCGAAACCGGTAACGAAAGATTGCGGACGACCTCACTCCCGATCATCGGGTATGGAGTCGGCACCGCCGTCGATGCGTCGCGCGACTTGGTCTACGCCAGTGCCCATGATGACCACATCGAGATCTTCGATCTCAATCAGGTGGTGGGGTCGCCGCCAGACGAGGAATACAAAAAAGTCGGATCGATAGAAGGGTCGGCGACGCCCGAGGGAGACTTCGTCGGGTTCCTCTCCGTGGCCGTGGATGAAGCCACGGGGAACGTCTTCGTTCTCGACGGCGAAGCCAACCGGCTGTACGAGTTCGACGAAGAAGGCACCTACCTCGCCACGATCGAACATGGCTTTGCCGTCGTCTACGGAGCGGAGATCGGCGTCGACAACGGCCCGAATAGTCCGAACGGCGCCCTCAGCGACAATGGTCGCTACCTCTTCGTCCCCTCGGGCAAAACCGGAACCGGTCACTCCTTCGCCTTCGAAGAATCGAGCTTCGGGCCTCCCGTAGTCAACTCCGTACGCAACGTCGGCGTCACGGAGGACGAAGCGGAACTGCAGGCGGCGATCAACCCGGGCAACCTGGAGACGAGCTACACCTTCGAGATCACGACGCAGGAGCGGTTCGCAGCGGAAGGCTTCGCCGGAGCGGCGGTCGCCGGCAGCGGCAAACTGCCGGCAGGGAACCTCGACGACGAAGCCTCGGCGATCGCAACCGATCTTGACGACGGGACCGCTTATCGCTTCCGCGTGATCGCCACCAACGAAGAAGGATCCGACGAAGAGGAAGGCTCGTTCAGCACCTATCCCGACCTCCAGGTCCCCTCCTCCGTCTGTGAGAACTCCGCGCTGCGCGTAGGCCTGTCCGCCTCACTCCCGGACTGCCGCGCCTACGAGCTGGTGACCCCGCCGGATACCAACGGCCGCTCTCCGGTCGGCACCGGCAAAGAGCTGCAGTTCACCAACCGACAGGTCTCCCCGGACGGGAGCAGGATTCCGTTCAAGGTGGAAGGCGGATCGCTCGGCGGCAGCGACGTCACCGGCTCTTACCTGGGCGATCCCTATCTCTCCACTAGGGGGCCCGAGGGTTGGGGGATGAACCCGATCGGCCCAACCGGCGCTGAGGCTCAAGGTGTCATCCCCGGTGGGACCTCACCTGACCAGGGCTACTCCTTCTGGACCGCTGAGGTCGGCGGCACCGCTACCGAGGAAGGGGAATCGGTGAGCTATGTGCGCTTTCCGGACGGTCACTCCGAGGTGTTGGGAAAGGGCAGCATCGGCACCGACAACGGAGCGATCGGCCTGCTGATCAGCGAAGGCGGCGACCACATCGTCTTCACGACCGAAAACGGCCTTGAAAAAGGCATCCAGCTCGAGCCGAATGCGGCCCCGAGCGGAAAACCGGCGATCTACGACCGCACTCCGGACGGGGTCACCCATGTCATCTCGCTCCTCCCCGGCGACGTGCCGCTTGCGGTGAAAGCAACCTACGTCGGATCGTCGCTCGATGGCGAGGGGGTTGCTTTTACGGTCGGCACCAAGCTCTACCTCCGCTACCAGAACAGCGAAACGTACGAAGTCGGAGAAGGAGTCGAATTTGCGGGCGTCGTCGAAGGCGGCAACTACATCTTCTATGTGAAAGACGAACGGCTCTGGCGGTTCGATGCCGAGACTGGCGAACGGATCGCGTTCAGCACCGGTCCCGTCACCCCGGTCAACGTCTCCGAAGACGGGACCGCGGCCTACTTCGTCTCCGACGAAGCCCTCACCGGCGAAACCAACCCGCTCGGAGCCGCAGCGGAATTCGGCGAGGAAAACCTCTACCTCTCGGAGGAAGGCGCGATTCGATTCGTCGGCATCCTGACGAAAGTCGACGTGATTGGAGTTCCGGGGAAGGTGACCCAGATCGAGGGCCTCGGCCTCTGGGTGAAAGCCGCCAATCCCGCCCCCGACGTCGGCAGCTTCGGTCGCGACCCGTCTCGCTCGACCCCGGATGGGTCGACCCTGATCTTCAGGTCGCGAGCGCAGCTGACCGACTATGACCCCGAAGGGCAGCCGCAGATCTACCGATACGACGCCACGGCGGACGAGTTGCATTGCCTCTCCTGCAACCCGACGGGCGCTTCGCCGACCGGGCCCGCGACGCTTCAGTCCGAGAGTCGAGAAGGCTTCCCGCTTTTCTACTACCAAGCCTGGCTGCGCAACCTCCGCCCCGACGGACGCCGCGCCTTCTTCGAGTCGCCGGAGCCCCTCGTGCCCAGCGACACCGACGGAAAGCTTGACGTCTACGAGTGGGAGGCCGGTGGAGTCGGCAGCTGCGAGCGGTCGGAAGGCTGCGTTTACCTGGTCTCATCAGCACACAGTCTGCGTGACGAGTACCTCTGGGCAATTAGCGAAACGGGCAACGACGCATTCTTCATCACCTCGGACCGCGTCCTGCCTCGCGACGCCGACGAAACCCCTTCGATCTACGACGCTCGCGTCGGCGGGGGGTTTCCGGAACCGATCAGCTCGGTTTGCCAGGGAGAAGGATGCCGGCCCCAGCTGACGCCACCGCCTGCTCTGCCTGGGGTCCAGACGCCCGTTCAAGGCTCGGCTGATCAATTCGCCCCGCCCCGCCGCTGTCCCAAGGGCAAGCGCAAGGTGAAGAAGGCCGGCAAGGTGAGGTGCGTGAAGAAGAAGGCCAAGCACCACAAGCACAAAGCCAGCTCCAACCGGAAGGGGGGTCGCAAATGAGCGCGGCGCTGCGCAGGATCACTGTTCTCTGCTCTCTTACCCTCGCTCTGGCCGCCGGGTGGGTGGCAACCGCTACCGCAGCCGACGAATTCGACAAGTTCGGTATTGAATCGGTCTCCGCGGAGCTCGCAGGCAGGCAGGCAGGAGACCACAAAGACCTCACGCTCAGCTTCGTGCTCACCCGCAACGGCAACGAGCCGTATGCCTTGGCCAGAGACGTCCAGATCAAGCTGCCGCCCGGGATGATCGGCAACACGCAGGGAATCCCTCGCTGTACCACCGATCAGCTCGGCAACGGCCCTTCCGACAGCGCCTGTCCGTTCGATTCCCAAGTCGGAGTGTCTCTGGTGAGAGTCCAACCGCCGCACGCGGGCGTCTATACCGAGCCCGTGTACAACATGGTGCCGCCGAAGGGCACGGACATCGTCGCCCGCCTCGGCTTCATCGCTGTCGGCTGGCCTGCTTTCGTCAACGTCCGCGTCGACCCGACCGACTACAGCGTCGTCTCGACGATCGAAGGGATCCCCTCGGTTGCGGGGCTGCTGGAAGCATCGACCACGCTGTGGGGCGTGCCGGCTTCCCCGGTCCATGACGAAGAGCGCATTACGCCGCAGGAGGCGATCACCGGCGAAACGCCGGACGGAGGGCGCGAAGCGCACGTTCCGGAAGCGCCGTTCCTCTCGAACCCGACCGACTGCAGCCTGCAGCGGGAAGTCGTGGTCTCCGCCCGCAGCTACCAGGAACCGAACCGGCTCGCGACTTTGAGCGCCCCGTTCCCGGACATCAGCGGCTGCGGACAGCTCAGCTTCTCGCCGACCTTCACCGCGGCGCTCACCAATCCTGAAGCGGCTGCGCCCAGCGGCATCGAGACCGAACTGGTGATCCCCCAGGACGAAACGCCTGACGGCATCGCCACCTCGACGATGAAGAGCGCCCGGGTCTCGCTGCCCGAGGGTGTGACCATCAACCCAGCCGCCGCGGACGGCCTCGAGGGCTGCAGCGCCGACCAGGTGGGCTTCGGAAGGAACGAACCGTCCCACTGCCCGGAGGCGGCAAAGATAGGCTCGGTCGAAGTCGAGGTCCCGGCGCTCGAAGACACGCTTCACGGGGCCGTTTACCAGCGCAGCCCGGAACCCGGTCACCTGTTCCGTTTCTGGGTGGTCAGCAACGAACAGGGCGTCTACCTGAAGCTGCCGGCGGAGATCGAGACCGATCGCCAGACCGGTCAGGTGACGACCGTCTTCAACGGGATCGACAAGCTGGGAGGCCTGCCCCAGGTCCCGTTCAGCAGCCTCAAGCTCAACGTCTTCGGGGGGCCGCGAGCGCCCTTGGCGACTCCGGCCGCCTGCGGGGTCTACCAGGCCCATTACGCGTTCCAACCGTGGTCGGGAAGGGCGGCATCCGAAGACGACGTGCCACTGGAGGTCAGCCGGGGCTGTGGCAAGGGGGGCTTCTCGCCCAAACTCGCGGCCGGCAGCCTCAATTCCCTCGGCGGTAAGTTTTCGCCGTTCGCCTTCACTCTGACTCGCGAAGACGGCGAAGCCAACCCACGGACGATCGCTCTGCACATGCCACAGGGCCTTCTCGCGAAGCTGAAGGGCGTGCCGCTCTGCCCTGACGCGAACGCGGCATCGGGTCTCTGCCCGGCCGGCAGCAGGATCGGGAGCATCGCAGCCGCCTCCGGCGTCGGGGGCGCCCCACTCTGGATTCCGCAGCCCGGCAAGGCCCCCACGGCTGCCTACCTCGCGGGTCCCTACAACGGAGCTCCATATTCGGTCGTTTCGGTTGTCCCAGCGCAGGCTGGGCCCTTCGACCTCGGTCTCGTCGTCAACCGGGCCGGAATCTACGTCGACCCGGAAACCGCACTGGCGACGATCCGCACGGACCCCCTTCCGCAGATGCTGGAAGGGGTGCCAATCAGCTACCGGGCCCTGCATGTAGAGGTGGATCGTCCAGGCTTCACCCTCAACCCCACTAGCTGCGAAGAGAAGGCGATCGTCGCGACGGTCACCGCAACCGATGGTCAGGTTGCGGAACCAAGGGCTGGCTTCCAGGCGACCGGGTGCTCGCGGCTCCAATACACGCCTAAGCTCAAGCTCTCCTTCAAAGGTTCCACCAAACGGACCGGCAATCCGGCGATCACGGCGGTACTGACGCAGCCCGCAGATCAGGCGAACACCAAAACGGCGACGGTGATCCTCCCGGGCAGCCAGTTCATCGACAACTCGCACATCAACAACCCCTGCACCCGGGTCCAGTTTGCCGCCGAAGCCTGCCCGAGCAAGTCGATCCTCGGCACGGTCAGCGCGACGACGGCACTGCTCGACGAGCCTCTGAAGGGGAACGTCTATTTCCGGTCCAACGGGGGCGACCGGGAACTCCCGGACATCGTCGCGGACCTCCGCGGCTCCCTGCGGGTGACGCTCATCGGCTACATCGACTCGGTCAAGGGACGGGTGCGAACGCGGTTCCTCCACGTTCCGGACGCTCCAGTCACGAAGTTCACGATGAAGCTCTTCGGCGGCAAGAAGGGCCTGATCGAGAACAGCGAAAACCTTTGTCGTACGGGCCGAAGGACGGATGTCAAGCTGCGTGCTCAGAACGGGCGTGTGCAGAACACGACCCCGCGCATCGCGGCTCCTTGCTGAGCCTCTAGGACGAAGAGAAAGGGGGGCAGTGGTCAAGGCCCTGCCTGCTCCCCATCGACGGCTCGGGTGACTTCCGTCGCAAATGAGCCCAAAACCACTCAAAGACACTTGATTGTTCCTTGAGTTCGGGGTACAACCCTTTCCGTACCCAGAATCAGCACCGGACGTGCTGATTCAGAACCAAGGAGAAAACACATGAAGTATCTGAAGATGCTCGGCCTTGCCGCAGTTGCGGCCATGGCTTTCATGGCCTTTGCAGGCTCCGCTTCAGCGACGACAATCGCAACAAAAGGCGTGGCCACCAACGCGGCTGAGACGCTCACCGCCTCGATCAAATCGGGTGGTTCGGCGATCCTCAAAGACACAAATAACCTCACCGTCGACACATGTAAAGAATCGACCGTGAGCGGAACGACCCAGAAAGACACGAGCGGCGACTTCACCGGCCCGACGGTCACAGGCGCGCTTTCGACCCTGACCTTCAGCGGCTGCAGCCATACAACCCACGTCCTCAAAAAAGGCACCCTTCACATCGCCTGGACCTCTGGCACAAACGGAACCGTCAGCTCCTCGGGGGCCGAAGTGACAATTCAGTCGACAATCTTCGGCATCTCGTGCATTGCGGAAACCGGCTCCGGGACCGTGATCGGGACCTACACAGGCGTCAAAGAAGGCAATGGCACCATGGACATCAATGGAACCATTCCGATGACCTGTGGCGGGGACGCAGTTTGGACCGGCACCTACACGATGACAACCGCCAACGTCGGCGTGGAGAACTAACGACGGAGGCCTAGGACCTATCGGGTGGTCCGCTGAGGAGCCGCTCCGGGCGACCGGGCGGCTCCTTTTTTACTTCCGCTGCGCTGCGTCGCGGCATCTGTCACTAAATTCTTCTTGATCTATCAGGGGCACCTCAGGTAATTCTAGGGGCGTACCCGATCCCTGGCCTAGACGCCGGGGGACTACAAGGAGAAAACATGAAGTATCTGAAGATGCTGGGTCTCGCCGCGGTAGCGGCGACGGCTCTCATGGCGTTTGCGGGAACTGCGTCCGCAACGACAATCTCGGTCAACGGAGTTGCCACGAACGCCTCGGTCGCCCTGTCGGCCTCAATCCCTTCGGGCGGCTCGGCGATTCTCAAAGACACAAACAACCTCACCGTCGACACATGTAAAGAATCGACCGTGAAAGGCAGCACCGAAAAAGACACGAGTGGCGACTACACCGGTCCTAGCGTCACAGGAACGCTCGCTAAAACGGACCTGACCTTCAATGGTTGCAGCCATAAAACGAGCGTCATCGCCGCCGGGAAGCTCCACATCACCTGGACCGCCGGTACAAACGGCACGGTGAGCTCCTCGGGAGCCGAAGTCACAGTCGAATCGACAATCTTCGGCGCTTCCTGCATCGCCAAAACCGGCACCGGTACCGTCATCGGCACCTACACAGGCGTCAAATCCGGTAACGGCAGCATGGACATCAACGGCGTGATCCCCATGGGTCTGTGCGGCGATGCCAACTGGACGGGCACCTACACGATGACAACGGCGAACATCGGAGTCGAGAACTAGAGCCGACTTACGGGCCTCAGAGGTCCAAGCCAAAGCCGCCCCGGATTGTCTCCGGGGCGGCTTTTTTGTCCGGCGGATCCCTCGGCCGGGGCGGCGGCTAGGTAGCGCGGACCACAGGACCGCTTAGCAGCACATCGCGAGAAGGGATCCCGATCACGCTTCCTGCGAAGCGCTTCTCGTTTCCATAGACGAGCCAGGTGGTGTCGATTTCGCCGATGTCCAGGTCGAGCCGCAGCTCCTCTTCGTGCTCTTCGAGGTGCTCAATGTGGGTCAGGCCCGCGTCATAGCGACCCGCGAGCAGCTCCTCGCCGACGACCGGCTTGGAGACGACGTCGATCACCTCCTCCCACGGGCTGAGGTCGACGTAGCCCTTGGTGGCGGGGACGATCCCGAGCGAGCGGGGGTGCTCAACCTCTCGCCGGCTCAGTAGGACCAGGTGCTTGGTCGGGTAGATGAAGGTGTCGACGACGAAGACCTCGCGCCAGTGTCGCTCGGTCACCTCGTGGACCTTGGGGTGGGCGCTGCACTGGACGAGGAACGAGCCCTGCTCGCCCCGGATCCGCTCCAGCCCCTCGAGGAAGTCCTCGATGAACTCGATTTCGAAGTCGCCGATCCCCTGGAAAGCCATGTACTCCCGCACCGCTCGCTCGTGGCAGGTCCCCGTGGGGCCGAGCGTGACCAGCTTGATCGGCGCGCCGTCTCCCGCGGGGTCCATAAGCTAAAGATACGTCGACTGTTCAGGAACCGCAACTTGCAGACACTACTCGGGTTCCTTGACATGGTTGGCACCGTACTTTAGTTTCAGCCATCTGGCGCGCCAGGGACGCGCTCGGACTTGATCCATGAATGGGGAGCGGAGGGACACTTTGCGGGAGGCATCACCTACCCATAACTCGGTGCTCTTCCCTGCCCGGGTGCCAAGCGCACCAACGTTCCGCGACCAGAAAGTCGTCAGCCGACGGCTCAACTGTCCAATGCAATGGGAGGAAAGATGATCTCTCGGATTCACAACAAGCTCGGCACGGCCGGTCTGGTCGTGGCGATAGTGGCGCTAGTCGTCGCCCTGACCGGCACGGCCTTCGCCGCCAAGGGTGCCCTCACCGGCAAGCAGAAGAAGGAAGTAGAAAAGATCGCCAAGAAATACGCCGGAAAACCTGGCGCTACCGGGCCCCAGGGTCCCGCCGGGCCCGCCGGAGCCGCGGGTCCTAAGGGCGACACCGGTGCCGAAGGTCCGCAGGGCAAAGAAGGCAAACAGGGCATCCAGGGCGTTCCCGGAACCCCCGGCACGCCCGGCCCTCCCGGTGAAGATGGCGCCTGCAGCGAATCAAACCCGGAATGCATCCTGCCGGAAGGTGCGACCGAGACCGGCATGTGGGCCCTTGGGAATGACGACGGGTCGTCGATCGTGCCGATGTCGTTCAACCTTCCTCTCGCCGAAGCGCCGACCGCAGTCAACTACGTGGCCGCAGAC
Source organism: Solirubrobacterales bacterium (assembly GCA_035712025.1). GTDB lineage: Bacteria > Actinomycetota > Thermoleophilia > Solirubrobacterales > 70-9 > VAYN01. Next base: position 4,607 of record DASTBO010000019.1, on the reverse strand, counting down.
GGCAAAGAAGTCATCGAAGGGCTCGAACACGTGACCCCCGTCAACTGCCTCGGCTCGGTTGAAGAACCGACCGCGCCTGAAGGCGAGGTTTGTGTCTACGCGGCGACGGAAGCCCTCGAATCGGGGTTCCCGGGCTATATCCCCGGTAGCACCTTCGGAGGCATGTTCAGAAGTGGAGCCACGTTCTTCTTCGCGATGAAATCCGGCGAAGACCGCGCGTGGGGTACCTGGGCCGTCACCGGAAACTAGTTCAGTCAAGTACAGCCGTCAAAAGCCCCCTCTCGAGACTCGAGAGGGGGCTTTTTTTGCGCGCGCGGGAAGCCAATCAGTTAATATTTCTCTTTCACTCAGAATCTATAGGGGGACTCTGTGCGTAAGGGAACGTTGGGCATCGTGATTCTGATCGCCATGCTGGTCGGGTTGACCGCTTGTGGAAGCGACGATTCGTCGTCGTTGAGCAAGGAGGAATACACCCAGCAGCTCAAGCTCGTGTGCAACGAAGGCTTGAAAGACCGGGAGACCCTCACCAGGGAACTGGCGAAGGACTACTACGAAAACAGGGCCCAGAACCCGACTCCCGAGTACCAGGCGGAAAACCTCGTCAAGATGATTCACGTCTACCAGGGGACGACGCAGAGCATCGCCGACATCGGCATGCCCGAAGGCGAGGAGAAGAAGGTCGAAGAGTTCATCCGGGAGCGGGAAGAAGCTGCCGCGAAGGTCGAAGCCAGCCCGATCGGCACCCGCGACGCGATCGAAACGATCTTCAAAGAAGCCAACGAACAGGCGGCAGCGCTCGGTGCCGAAGGCTGCGTGCTGTAGTCCGGCCTGGTACTACGAATCGTCAGCTTCGTCGAGACGGTCGAGGACCGCCTCGAAGCCACCCGCTTGCGTTTCGATCAGCCGCGCCGCGATCTCGACTTCCCAGAACCTGGCGCCCGCGATCCATGCCTGGCCGAGGTAGTTCCAGGCCTGGAGGGTGCGGCCGATGCTGGTGTCCAGGGCCTCCGCGCAGCGTTCCATCAGCTCCTGGAACTCGTCCTGCATGCCGAGGATCACCGGGGTCGGATCGCTCTGACCCATCTTGGTCTCGACCATCACGGTGTGCCCCGTGCGGATGCCGAAGAACCAGGCGTCGTGGAGGTAGCTCTCCATCTCCTCCAGCTGACGGCTGTCGAGGTCGAGCGTCGCGGCGCTCTCTTCCGTCAGAGGCTTTAGGTCCTGTTCCTTCGCGCTTTCGACCGCGGTCGACAGGTTGTCGCTCCCCAAGAGCATCGCCGCCAATCTAAACAACTACGTTTAATCGAGTACGCCTATTTGTACTACGCGCTTTCGAGGAGCGCAACCGCGTTTCGGGCAAGAAGAAGGGCGGCCCGGAGGCCGCCCTTCTCGAAATCCCGCTTGTCTCGAGGAAGACCCTCGCGACGGTCTCCTCAGGTCCCGGTGCAGGTCCGGATGATCCCCGCGGAGGCTTTCGTGCCGTCCGAGAAGATCGCGGTCGCCTTCGCCTGGAGCTTGCCGTCCGGGCATTTGGCGGTGAGGACGCCCTTCTTGTTGATCGTCAAGTTGAACTTCTTGACCGAGCCGCTGCCGCCGGCGATTTTCGGGATCGTGGCGACGGTTTTCAGACCGTAGCGGCCGTTGCGGACTTTCTTGATCTTCAGCGTGGTCACGATCGCCCCGGTCACCGGCGCCGAGAAGTAGGCGTGGATGTAGAGGGTCGTGGTGCCGCCGCTGGAGCCGCCGTTGATGACCAGCAGCTTGCTGTTGACGTCGATCGGTTTCTGTTCCGGGAACTGGACCTCGACGGTGGTCTGCCCGGTGCCGATGATCGACTTGCCGCAGGCTTTTTCGGCCGCCTTGGTGTCGCGCGACTGCAGCTGACCCGACTTGCAGACCGGGATGCCCTTGACGTTGATGGCGCCGTTCTTGTCGGTTTCCACGATCGTTTCGGTCAGCGCCGGCGGGTGGGTCCCGTCCTTGGTCGAGATCACCCCGGAGGCCTGAAGGCTGATCGGGGCGAGCTTGTTCTTCGGCAACTTGGTCGGGCTGAAGCCGCCGTTGAAGGTGAAGACGAGATTGCCCGCTTCAACCGTCACCGGCTTGTTGGCGCCGGTGGCGATGCCAGCCACGCTGACGGCGATCAGGGCCGCGAGGGCCATCGTCAACATCAGGTACTTACGCATATCCCTATATCTCTCCTTTGATGGCCCTGCCCGTCCTGGGTCCGAAGCCGTCGGAACGTAGTCTTGAACGTCTCTCCAGCGGGTCAAACTACCACCCCCGCCTTATTCGTAAACCCGCCGGGTCGGTCAAAGGATCGGATCGCCCAGGCTTCAGGAGGGGAGCTTCGCCCGGCGCACCCTCTCCCGCTCCGCGGCGGCCGCCTCGGCACCGAGGTAGGGGAGGGTCACCCAGAACATCAGGTCCGGAAGCCGGCTTGGCAGCCGGCCGGCGGCCCCGTGGAGGATCTCGCTGTAGAGCAGCTCGTTGATCCCGCCGGCGACCGCCACCGAGGTGATCCCCGGCAGGTCGACCGAGCTCTCCGAGCGACCGGGCTCGAGAAACCCGGTGAACTGGCGCAGCGCCGCGTCGCGCCGGGCCAGAGCCTTGGGGCCGGCGGCGAGCACCTCGACGATCGCAAAGCGCGCCTCGTCCGGGTGCGCGGCGAGATGCTCGAGCAGCGCCTCGAGGGCGGCGGCGATGCGCTCGGGCCACGGCACGCCCGGTTGCGCCTCGAATCCGTCGGTCGCCTCGCCGAGCAGGTTTTCGAGCAGGACGTCGTAGGTTGCGAGGAAGCAGTCCTCCTTGCTCTCGAAGAGTTCGTAGAAGGTCTTCCGGGAGACGCCGGCGGCGCCGATCACGTCGACGACCCGGGTCTCCGGGTAGCCGCGGGCGGAGACGACTTCGATCATCGCCTGGTGGATGCGGCTGCGTTGGGAAGCGGTCACCGCCTCTCTCGGCAAGCCGTGCCTTCCCCGGGGCAGCCGCTCGTTCAACCTGGTCGAGCGTCGACTGGAAGCCACGCGACAGACTGTAGAGCAAGGCTCACGACTACTAGGGTCTTTTTTTCCTAAAATCTCTTTATGGGAATGGTGGGGGGTGGATTTGCGGGGAGATTGGGGCGGCTTGCTTCGGGCTGGGCGGTGCTCGCACTGCTCGCCTTGGCTGTCGGTTGCGGCGGCGGCTCGAGCACGAGCTCGGATACGACCGAAGGCGAGCCGCAGCGCCTCTACCCGCGCGTGCACGGCCCCAGCCGCGAGTTCTTGATCCCCGGCGGGGACAACCTCGTCCAGTTCTTCGGCCACGAGGCGACCCCGGCCGAACGCGAAGAGGCCTCGCGGGTGATCCATATCTGGATGCGGGCGAGGGTCGCCAAGGACTGGGTCAAGGACTGCAAGTACCTTTCGCGCTTCTACAAGAGAGTGCTGTTGAAGGACGTCCGGGGCGTGACGAACGGAAAGGTGACCACCTGTCCAGGCGCGCTCGAGTACTTCGGGGAAAACGCCTCCGGGAAGCTGGTCAACACCTTGACCGGCCCGATCGACAGCCTGCGCCTGCGGGGGCTGCGCGGCTACGCCCAGTACCACGGGCCGAACGAAATCGACTGGATCCTGCCGGTGAGGATCGAAGGCGGGAAGTTCTGGGTCGACATCGCCGGCCCGATCGAGCGCACGCGCTAGCCGCGCGGACCCAGCTCAGTCCTCCAGCCAGATGACCTGCTCGCGATCGGGACCGACGCCCACTAGGCGCACCGGCACCCCGACGAACTCGGCGACGAAGCCGAGGTAGTCGCGGGCCTCCTGCGGCAGGTCGCCGGCGCTGCGACAGGACGTGAGGTCGAGATCGAAGCCCGGCAGCTCCTCGTACTCGGGTGTCGCCGAGTGGAGGATCGACTGGTGGTAGGGGAAGGTGTCGAGCACCGCTCCCTCCTTCGAGCGGTAGCGGACCGCGACCCGCAGGGGCCCGATCCCGCTGAGGACGTCGAGCTTGGTGATCGCCAGCGCGTCCATCCGGTTGAGGCGGACGGCGTAGCGCAGCGCCACCAGGTCCATCCAGCCGCAGCGCCGCCGCCTGCCGGTGGTGGTCCCGAACTCGTGCCCCTTCTGCAGCATCTGCTCGCCGGCGTCGTCGAAGAGCTCGGTCGGGAAGGGCCCGGCGCCGACCCGGGTCGCGTAGGCCTTGGCGATCCCCCAGACCTCGTCGATGTCCTTCGGTCCGATGCCGGCGCCGACCGTGGCCGCGCCGGCGATCGGGTTGGACGAGGTGACGAACGGATAGGTGCCGTGGTCGAGGTCGAGCAGGGTCGCCTGGGCGCCCTCGAAGATCACCGTCTCGCCGCCGTCGAGCGCGTCCCAGCAGAGGCGCGCGGTGTCGGTGATGTGGGGCTCGAGCCGGTGCCCGAAGCTGACGTGCTCCTCGACCATCGCGTGCAGGTCGAGGCGCGGGTCGGGGACGCCGGCGCCGCCGTCGACGGCCTTGGCGTCCTCGCCGGCCTCCTTCAGCTGCTTGCGGCGCTGGACCGAGAGCTCGCGCAGCGCCTGCTGCTTGGGCTCCAGCGCGGCGCGGATCTTGGTCCGCAGGATCTTCTCGTCGAGCAGGTCCTG
>DASTBO010000018.1:0-2361 GCA_035712025.1 Solirubrobacterales bacterium | reverse complement strand
CAGGTTTGTGCGACACCCTCCGCGATACGCAGCAGCCTGAGCCAGGTCGCGCGCAGTTGCTCGGCGAGCTGCGGCTCGCACTTGAGGCTGACGCGGAGCGGGTGCTCGGCGAGCTGGGAGAGGGCGAACATCTTGCCGGCGACCTTGAACCCCGATGTCTTCGCGTCGAACGGGAAGGTCTCGGCCAATCCCCGGGAAGGACAGGCACAGCTTCCGCAGCTCGGCGGCGGCAATCATCGGCGGGGCGGCACCTCCTCCGGGAGCCCGAAGTTCGAAAGCAGCTCGGGACCGAGGAAGGTGGTGATCTCGGCGATCCCCTCGCCGTCGAGCGTCAGCACGGAGATGCTGCGCGGCAGGAAGCTCTGCCACTCCTCGTCCCAGCGGTAGTTCCCGAACGCCAGCTGCCCGTTCGCCCGGGCCGGCACGAGGCGCCAGCGGTTTTCACTCGCCAGCACATGGCCCTTCAGGAACGCGGCCACCGCCTCGCGCCCCCGGTACCAGGTGGGCAGGGGCGGCATCGTGAACGCGCCGTCGGCGGCGAGCATCTCGACGACGGCGTCGACGTCGGCGCGCTCGAAGGCGTCGACGTAGCGGTCGACGATCTCGCGCAGGCCCTGGTCGTCGAGCGAACCGAGCACCGCCTGCTGGCTGCGGTCGGGAAGCCGTTCGTCGACGGCCTTGTGGGCGCGCTGCAGGGCGCTGTCGACACCGGGTGACGACATCTCCAGCGCCGCGGCCGTCTCGCGCGCCGAGAAGCCGAGCACGTCGCGGAGGATGAGCACGGCGCGCTGGCGCGCTGGCAGGTGCTGGAGCGCCGCGATGAAGGCGAGCTCGACGCTCTCGCGCTGCTCGTAACGCGCCTCCGGACCGGCGAGCCCGTCCTCAAGACCGAGCGTCTCGTCCGGATAGGGCTCCACCCAGACGGATTCGACCAGGGGTTCGGCCAGGCCGTCGTGGGGGTCGGCGGCGGGCGCGTAGTCGATCGGCAGCACCCGCTTGGGCCGCCGCTCGATCGCTCGCAGGCAGGCGTTGGTCGCGATCGTGTACAGCCACGAGCGCAGCGAGCTTCGCCCCTCGAACTTCGCGAGCCCTCGCCAGGCGTTAAGCAGCGCGTCTTGGAGTGCGTCCTCGGCGTCGGCCACCGAGCCGAGCATCCGGTAGCAGTGGGCGTGCAGAGCGCGGCGGTGGGGCTCAACAAGCCGAGCGAAGGCATCCTCGTCCCCCGCACGGGCGGCCTCGAGCAGCCGGGCGTCGTTCATGACCTTCTCCGTTTCGGCTGCCAGAAGGCGAGCTCGCCGCCAACGGCGGTGCGGACCACGCTTCGCCATCCGGCCGGGCCCTCCCGGGGCTCCAGGAGGACGGAGGCGCCGAGCCCGCGAGCCCGGTCGGTGGCATCGGCGATTCCGTCGACCTCAACGTACGGCAACCAAAGCGGGCCGCGGACAGGGCACTCGACGATCCCGCCCCCGAGCCCGTCGCCGAGCTCCAGGGAGAGGTAGGAGCCGGCTCGCGTCTCGATCCACTCCGGGCGCCAGCCGCAGAGCTCGGCGTAGAGGTCGCGGGCCTGCGGCAGGTCACCCGTGTGGAGCTCGAGGTGGACGACCGGGTTGGACCGGAGCGGCGTCATCGTCTCGTCATCACAGTGTGATCAGCTTCCGCCGGCGCTCTCGAACGCCGGGACCGGACCGATGGGGCGCGAGCCGGGCATCGGACGTCGCCCTGGCAGGGCGAGGGCGACGATCGCACCGAGCGCCGAAAACCCCGCGAGCACGGCGACCGCAGGCGCGAACCCGTCGAGGAACGCATCGGGTGAGGCGTAGCTGCCGGCACCGGCGAAGACCGCGGCAGCCACCGCGACCCCGAAGACACCGCCGAGCTCGCGCATCATGCTGTTGGCGCCGGCGGCCTTGCCGACCTCCTCGAGGGAGAACGAGCCGATCACCGAGTTCTGCGCCGACGGAATCGCCATCGAGACGCCGACCCCGGCGACGATCGACGGCAACAAGAACTCCGCGTAGGTGAGTCCGGAGTCTGCGATCAGCGCGATCCAGCCCATCCCGAGCGCCTGCAGCGACAGTCCGGCGACCATGAACGGACGCTCGCCGAAGCGGTCCACAAGGTTGCCGACGAGCGGGGCAACGGTGATGAAGGTGACGGTCCAGGGCATCAGCCGGAGGCCGGCGTCGAGCGGCCCGTAGCCAAGCGCCGTCTGCAGCATCTGCGCGAAGAAGAAGACGGCGCCGAACAGCGAGGCGAAGGTCAGGAAGATCGCCGCGTTGCCCGCCGAGAAGGCGCGGGAGCGGAAGAAGCGCATGGGCACCATCGGCTCGGCCGCCCGCAGTTCCCAGGCGATGAACGCCG
>DASTBO010000017.1:0-16107 GCA_035712025.1 Solirubrobacterales bacterium | reverse complement strand
ATCACGCGGCCCTTCATGTCGTCGTAGCTGAGCCCGCTCTCGTCGCCGACCGTGAAGCCGAGCGACTGGTTCTTCGAGATCTGGGCGGCGCCGATGTTCGACGTCATGATCACGATCGTGTTCCGGAAGTCGACCTTGCGCCCCTGCGCGTCGGTCAGGCGGCCGTCCTCGAGGATCTGCAGGAGGATGTTGAACACGTCGGGATGCGCCTTCTCGATCTCGTCGAGCAGCACGACCGAGTACGGCTTGCGGCGCACGGACTCCGTGAGCTGGCCGCCCTCGTCGTAGCCGATGTAGCCGGGCGGCGAGCCGACGAGCCGGGACACGGAGTGCTTCTCCATGTACTCCGACATGTCCACCTGGATCATCGCGTCCTCGTCGCCGAACAGGAACTCGGCGAGCGTGCGCGCGAGCTCGGTCTTCCCGACGCCTGACGGCCCGAGGAAGATGAACGAGCCCGAAGGCCGCTTCGGGTCCTTGATCCCGGCTCGGGAGCGACGGATCGCTTTGGAGACGGCGGTGATCGCGACCTCCTGGCCGATCACCCGCTTGTGGAGTTCCTCCTCCATGCGGATCAGCTTCTTGGTCTCGGCCTCGGTCAGTTTGAAGACGGGGATGCCGGTCCACATCGAGACGATGTCGGCGATCTCCTCTTCGCCCACCTCGGGCCGTTCGCCGTTCTCGCCCTCGGCCCACTCGTCTTCGAGCTGGCGCTTGCGGGTGGTCAGCTGGCGCTCGGTGTCGCGCAGGTTGGCGGCCTTTTCGAACTCCTGGGCCTCGATCGCGGACTCCTTCTCGCGCCGCGTCTTCTCGATTTCCTCCTCGAGGTCGCGGTAGACCGGGGGCGTCGACATCGACTTGATCCGCATCCGCGAGCCGGCCTCGTCGATCAGGTCGATCGCCTTGTCGGGCAGGAAGCGGTCGGAGATGTAGCGGTCGGCGAGCTCGGCGGCGGCTTCGAGAGCGTCGTCGCGGATCGTCACCCGGTGGTGCTGTTCGTAGCGCTCGCGCAGCCCCTCGAGGATCTTGACCGTGTCCTCGGGCGAGGGCTGGTCGACGCGGATCTGGGCGAAGCGGCGCTCCAGCGCCGAGTCGCGCTCGAGGTACTTGCGGTACTCGTCGAGGGTGGTGGCGCCGATCGTCTGCAGCTCGCCGCGGGCCAGGGCCGGCTTCAGGATCGAAGCGGCGTCGATCGCGCCCTCGGCGGCGCCGGCGCCGACCAGGTTGTGGAGCTCGTCGATGAAGAGGATGATGTCGCCGCGCTGGGTGATCTCTTTCATCACCTTCTTGAGCCGCTCCTCGAACTCGCCGCGGTACTTGGAGCCGGCGACCAGGGCGGCCAGGTCGAGGGTGTAGATCTGCTTGTTCTTCAGCAGCTCCGGCACCTCGCCGCTGTTGATCCGGGCCGCGAGGCCCTCGACCACGGCGGTCTTGCCGACGCCCGGCTCGCCCAGCAGCACCGGGTTGTTCTTGGTCCGCCGGGAGAGGATCTGCATGATCCGCTCGATCTCGGTTTCGCGGCCGATGACCGGATCGAGCTTGCCCTCCTCGGCGAGGCGGGTGAGGTTGCGGCCGAACTGGTCGAGCAGTTTCGAAGACTTCTTGCCCTCGCCGGCACCACCGCCGCCGCCGCCCTGGCGACGGCCGCCGGGACCGGAGAGCATGCGGATGACCTCGTTGCGGATCTTGTCGGAGTCGGCGTCGAAGTCGAGCAGGATGCGGGCGGCGACGCCCTCGTTCTCACGCACCAGGCCGAGCAGGATGTGCTCGGTGCCGATGTAGTTGTGGCCGAGCGAGAGCGCCTCGCGCAGCGCCAGCTCCAGCACCTTCTTCGCCCGCGGCGTGAACGGGATCTGGCCGGAGGTGACCTCCTCGCCCGAGCCGACGATGCGAACGACCTGCGAGCGGACCCGTTCCACCGTGATGTCGAGGGACTCGAGGACGCGGGCGGCCAGGCCCTCCTCCTCGCGCAGCAGGCCGAGCAGGATGTGCTCGGTCCCGATGTAGTTGTGCTTGAGCGTCCGGGCCTCCTCCTGCGCTAGGACGACGACCTGGCGAGCCCTCTCAGTGAATCGCTCGAACAATGAAGACCTCTTCCTGGTTCTCAAACCCGGAATACCCGGGTTTGTACCGGCGGACCCCTCTTCCCCTTTATCGGGAGGGCTCCATCCGTCCCTTAACTCTACCGGGGTCGCAGGTCCGGCTTCTGAGCGCTTGAGCACGCTAAGAGCGAGATTTCACGCGGGAGACGTTGCTTTTACGTGCGCATTGCGGGAAACAGCAGCACTTCCCGCAGGGTCTCCGCGCCGGTGAGCATCATCACCAGCCGGTCGATGCCGACGCCGACGCCGCCGGTGGGCGGCATGCCCTGTTCGAGCGCCTCGACGAAGGCGACGTCGAAGGGCTGGGCCTCCTCGTCGCCCCGCTCCACCTCGGCGGCCTGCTGTTCGAAGCGGCGGCGCTGCTCGTCCGGATCGTTCAGCTCGGTGAAGGAGTTGGCGATCTCCACCCCGCCGGCGAAGGCCTCCCAGCGCTCGACCGTCCCCTCCTCGGAGCGGTGGGCCTTGGCGAAGGGCGAGAGCTCGACCGGGTAGTCGAAGACGAAGGTCGGCTGGACGAGCCCCGGCTCGACCTCGCGCGAGAGCAACCCGTCGACCAGCTTGCCCCACCCCTCCTTCGGGTCGGGCTCGGTCCCCATCGCCTTTGCCAGCGCCTCGCGCGTGGGGTGCTCGCGAATGTCGATCCCGGCCCGCTCGAGGATCGCCTCGCGCAGGGTGATCCGCCGCCAGGGCGGGGCGAAGTCGATCTCGACGTCACCGCGCTTCGCCTTCGTCGTCCCCAGCACCCGCTCGGCCACCTCGGCGACGAGCATCTCGAGGTCGTGGGCGGTCTTCTCGTAGTCGACGTAGGCCTCGTACCACTCGAGCATCGTGAACTCGGGGTTGTGCTTGTGGGAGATCCCCTCGTTGCGGAAGTCCTTGCCCAGCTCGTAGACGCGGTCGATGCCGCCGACGACGAGGCGCTTGAGGTAGAGCTCGGTCGCAATCCGCAGGTAGAAGTCGCGATCGAGCGCGTTGTGGTGGGTCGTGAACGGTCGCGCCAGGGCGCCGCCGTAGAGCGGCTGCAGGACCGGCGTCTCGACCTCGACGAACTCGTGCTCGTCGAACCAGCGGCGAATCTCGGAGATGGTCCGGGCGCGGAGGCGGAAGATCCGGCGACTCTCCTCGTTGGCGATCAGGTCGAGCTCGCGGCGGCGGAAGCGGGTCTCCGTGTCCTCGAGGCCGTGGAACTTGTCGGGCGGCGGGCGCAGGCTCTTGGCGAGCAGGCGCCAGCGGTCGATCGCCAGCGACAGCTCGCCTCCGCGCCGCGTCGCCATCGCCGTGCCCTCGGCGCCGACGATGTCGCCGAGGTCGAGATCGACCAGCAGCTCGTAGGCCTCGTCGCCGAGGACGTCCTTGCGCGCGTGCAGCTGGATCTGGCCGCTGCCGTCGCGGACGTCGAGGAAGCAGGCCTTGCCGTGGCCGCGACGGGCGACGATGCGGCCGGCGACGCGATGGCGCGAGTCGGTCTCCATCCCCGCCTGCAGCCCCTGGTGGGCGGCCCGCACCTCGGCGATGTCCTCCCGTCCCGAGAACTCGTGCGGGAACGGCTCGACCCCGGCCTCCCTGATGCGCTCGAGCTTCTCGCGCCGGTCCTCGAGAACCTGGGAGAGGTCCTGCTGCTCAGAGGGCTCGCTCATCGAGGCGCGAGCCTACCGTCCCTCAAGCCTTCTCGATCTTCGTGATTTTGAGTTTTTTCTTCGGCCCGCGCGGCACCTCGACGGTGACGACGTCGTTGCGCTTCCTGCCGATCAGCGCTTTGCCGATCGGCGACTCGTTCGAAAGCTTGTGCTCCAAGGGGTTGGCCTCGGTCGAGCCGACGATCTGGAATTTCTGCGAGTCGCCGCTCTTCTGGTCCTTGACGTGGACGATCGAGCCGAAGCTGACCTCGTCGGTCCCGAGCGCCTTCTCGTCGATCACCCGGGCCCGCCGCAGTTTCTCCTCCAGCTGGGCGATCCGACCCTCGAGCAGGGCCTGTTCGTTCTTGGCGTCGTCGTATTCGGCGTTCTCGGAGATGTCGCCGAATTCGCGCGCTTCCTTGATCCGCGCGGCGACCTCCCGGCGTTTGGTCGTCGAGAGGAACTCGATCTCCTCTTTAAGTTTCTCCAGCCCCTCGGGGGTGATGACGGCCTGACGCACTTTGAACGACCTCGCTTTGGTTTGGAAAGGGGAGCCTGGCCGGTCTCCCAGACCTAAAAAAACGCCCCGATGCGGCCACCGACGGCAGCGACACCCAGGCACGGAGCGCGCGATTATAGCGAGGGTGGGTGGCTGGCCAAAACCCTGATCTAAGCCACCCCGGCGGGGGTCGCGAGGGACGCGATCAGCTCCCGCGCTCGGGCCAGATCGGCGCTCCGCTGGAGCTCGTCGGCAACCTCCTTCGGCGCCTCCAGGCGCTCCACGTACCAGGGGTGGAATTTGCGCAGGTAGCGCTGCGCCCGCTCGGCCCCCAGGTGCTCCTCGGCCCGTCCCGCCACCCAGAGCCACTCGGCGACGATCTCCTCGCGGCCGGGCGGATCGACCCGCCTTCCGGTCAGCTCCTCGAAGACCCAGGGGTTGCCGAGCGAGCCGCGGGCGATCATCACCGCGTCGGCGCCGGACTGCTCGTAGGCGCGGCGGGCGGCGGCGGCGCTGGAGAGGCCGCCGGAGACGACCACCGGCACCTCGACCCGCTCGACCAGCTCACGCGTCAGCTCGTAGTCGGGCTTGCCCGTGTGACCCTTGGTCGCGGCGCGGGGATGGAAGGCGATCGCGGCGACGCCGGCCTCCTCCGCCAGCCGGATCGCCAGCTCGAACCCCGAGCGGTCGCCGGCCTCGATCCCCGAGCGCAGCTTCACCGTCACCGGCAGGCCGCTGCCCTCGGCGGCGCCGCGGGCCAGCGCCAGGGCGAGGTCGGGGTCGCGCAGGAGTTGGGCGCCGGCGCCGGTCTTCCGCACCTTCGGCACCGGGCATCCCATGTTGATGTCGATCAGGTCGGCCCCGGCCTCGGCGGCGATCGCGGCGCCGGAGCGCATCACCTCGGGGTCGTGGCCGAAAAGCTGCATCGAGACCGGGTGCTCGTCGGGGTGGATCCGCATCAGCTCCCGCAGCGTGCGCTCGTTGCGGTAGTGGAGGGCGAAGCTGGAAACCATCTCCGAGACAGCCAGCCCGGCCCCGTGGCGTTTTGCCTGCAGGCGCACGAACCAGTTGCCGATCCCGGCCAGCGGCGCCAGCAGGACGCGGTTGGCGATCGCGACGCCGCCGATCTCGAAGGGCTCGGTCAGCGCCGGCTGCGTGGCTCCATGCTCAGCGGTTGCGCTCATGGATCAGCCGCAGTCCCTTCAGGGTCAGCAGGTCGTCGACCTCGTCGATCGTCTCGGTGAAGGGGACGACGGTCGCGGCGTAGCCGCCGGTCGCCAGCAGCCGCGGGCTCGGCAGCTCGTCTTCGATCCGGCGGACGATCCCGTCGATCAGGCCGGCGAAGCCGAAGATGAAGCCGGAGTTGATCGCGGCGCGGGTGGAGCGTCCGATCGCTTCGGCCGGCTCTTCCAGGTCCATCCGGGTGATCCGCGCCGCGCGTTCGATCAGGGCGCTGAGCGAGGGCGCGAGGCCGGGGCCGATCGCCCCGCCGAGGTACTCGCCGTCGGCGGAGACCGCGTCGATGTTGATCCCGGTGCCGAAGTCGACCGAGACGCAGGCCTCGCCGAAACGGTCGTAGGCGGCGATCGCGTTGACGAGGCGGTCGGCGCCGACCTCGAGCGGGTTCTCGATCCGGATCGGCATCCCGGTCTTCACCCCGGGCCCGATCGTCAGGCACTCGGCCTTCAGGTAGCGCGCCGCCAGCTCCTCGAACTGGCTTCCGAGCGGCGGCACCACCGAGGAGACGCAGACCGCGTCGACGTCGCCGAAGGCCATCCCGGACAGCGAGAAGAGGCCGGCGATCCGCTCCGCCAGCTCGTCGCCGGTGGCGCCGGAGCGGGTCTGGAAGCGCCAGTGCTCGGTCAGGTCCTCGCCCTCGAAGGCCCCGAGGTGAGTTTGGGTGTTGCCGACGTCGACCGCGAGCAGCATCGGTCGATTATCGCGGGCGGGGAACTGGCCAGGTAGCCAGTCGAACTCGTTTCCGCTTAGGATCGCCCGATGAACGCACGCCTCTACGTCATCCCGGCCTCCCATCCGAGCATCGCCGCGCAGCTGATGCTCGAGCACAAGGGCATCTCCTACAAGCGCACCGATCTGCTGCCGGTGATCTCCAAGGGCGTGCTCCGCGCCGTCGGCTTCCCGGGGATCACCGTGCCGGCCCTGAAGCTCGACGGCGACAAGGTCCAGGGCTCGCGGCCGATCGCCCGCGAGCTCGACCGCCTGCGGCCCGAGCCGCCGCTCCTCCCCACCGACCCCGAGCACCGGCAGGCGGTGGAAGAGGCCGAGCGCTTCGGCGACGAGGAGCTGCAGCACCCGATCCGCCAGATCCTCTGGTGGGGGATGAAGAAGGACCACAAGCCGCTGCGGAGCTATTCGGAGGGAGCGCGAATCGGGATGCCGATCGGGCTGGCGATGAAGACCGCGGCTCCGGTCGTCGCCCTCTCGGCCCGCTTCAACGAAGCCGGGGACGAGAACGCCCGCCAGGCGGTGGCCGCGCTGCCGGCGCTGCTCGACAAGATCGACGCCCTGATCGAGAGCGGCACGATCAACGGTCCCCAGCTGAACGCCGCCGACTTCCAGATCGCCCCCAGCATCGGCCTGGCGATGACCCTCGACGACCTGCGACCCGCGATCGAAGGCCGCCCCGCGGCCGAGCTCGCCCGGCGCCTGGTCCCGAACTACCCGGGGAAGATGCCGCCGGTTCTACCCGCCGAATGGCTCGACCCGCTGACCGGGGCCAAGGCCATCTAGCGCCCCGGCCAACCGCGTCCCGTCGGGGAGCGTCAGCTCGGGGTCGAGCTCCAGCAGCGGCACGAGGACGAAGCGGCGGGTGGTGACCTCGCGGTGGGGGAGCGTGAGGCGGTCGGTGGAGAGCTCGAGGTCGCCGAGCAGGAGCAGGTCGACGTCCAGGGGGCGGGGGGCGTGGCGGGGGGCGTCGAAGGAGCGGCCGCGCTCGGCCTCGACCCGCTTGCAGGCGTCGAGCAGCTCCTCCGGCTCGAGGTCGGTGCGGATCCGGACGGCGGCGTTGAGGAAGTCCGGCTGGTCGAGGATCTCCCCCACCGGCTCGGTCGCGTAGGTGGAGGAGACCGCGTCGATCGCGATCCCCTCGGCCTCGAGCAGCTCGAGTGCGGCGCGCAGATGGCCGGCGGCGTCGCCGACGTTCGAGCCGAGGCCGAGGTAGCCCGTCCGCTGCGCGGCGGCCACCCGGCTAATCCCCGTTCTCGTCGTCTTCTTCGTCCGCGCGTTCCTGGGTGACCTCGACCGCCACCTCCTGGATCGCCAGCGGCAGCGGCGGCTCGGGCTTGGCGGCCCGGACCCGCACCGACTCGCACCCGTAGCGCTCCATCAGCCGCTCGCCGACGACCTGGGCGAGGCGCTCCAGGGTCTTGTAGCTGCGCTCGGTGGCGGCGAGGACGACGATGTCGCAGACCTGGGCGTAGTCGACGGTGTCCTCGAGGCGGTCGGTCAGCACCGCGTCGCAGGCGGGGACGTCGAAGGAGATGTCGAACTCGAGGCGCTGCCCCACCTCCTGCTCGGCTTCTGAGACGCCGTGATGGGTGTAGACCGAGAGCCCGCGCAGCTCGATCTCGGCGCTCGACTCGATCCCGTTGCCGTGCGACTCCATGCCGGGGACGCTACCCGAGTAGCGCCGCGGTCACGGCCAGCGCCTGGCCGACCTCGGCGACGTCGTGGACGCGCAGGACATCGGCGCCCTCGGCGGCGGCGAGGACCGAGGAGGCGATCGTCCCGCCGAGGCGCTCGCCGGGGCCCGAGCCGTCGACCCGGCCGATGAAGCTCTTGCGCGAGGTGCCGATCACCAGCGGCCGGCCGAGTTCGCGCAGCTCGCCGAGCCGGCGCAGCAGCTCCATGTTGTGGGCGGCGGTCTTGCCGAAGCCGATCCCGGGATCGAGCCAGACGTCCTCCGCGGCGATCCCGGCGGCGACGGCGACCGCGAGCCGCTCGGCGAGGAATGCCTCGACCTCGGCGACCACGTCGTCGTAGCGCGGGTCGTCCTGCATCGTCCGCGGCTCGCCGAGCATGTGCATGAGGACGACGGTGGCGCCGCGCTCGGCGCACAGCCCCGCCATCCGCGGGTCCCCCCGCAGGGCGGTGACGTCGTTGACGATCGTCGCGCCGGCGTCCAGGGCGGCGGCGGCAACGGGCGCCTTCGAGGTGTCGACGGATATCTCGCAGCCGGTTTCGCCCAGTCCCTGGACCACCGGGACGACCCGCCGCAGCTCCTCCTCGGCGTCCACCGGATCGGCCCCCGGCCGCGTCGACTCGCCACCGACGTCGAGGATCTCCGCCCCCGCCGCGACGAGCTCGCGCCCATGCGCGATCGCCGCCGCGGGGTCGAGATAGAGGCCGCCGTCGGAGAACGAGTCGGGCGTCACGTTGACGACGCCCATCAGTTTCGTCATCGGAATCCCGGGCTTAGGAGGCGTCGCCACCGGCCAGGCCGGGACGGGGGCGCGGTACTGGGCGACTGCCCTCGCGAGCGGCCTTTTCCGGCTCGGGCTCGGGCTCGGCCGGCTTCGGCGGCTCCTCCTCGTCGACGAAGACCTCCTCAGCCGACTTGCCTTCGAGCAGAGCGACGAACTCCTTGGCGTCGATCGTCTCCCGTTCCAGCAGCAGCTTCGAGACGCGCTCGAGGTCGTCGCGGCGCTCGCTCAGCAGCCCCTTGGCGGACTGGTGCGCGCTCTCGACGATGCGGCGAATCTCGTCGTCGATCTCGCGGGCGATCTCGTCGGAGTAGTCGGGCTCGGAGCTGAACTCGCGGCCGAGGAACGGCTGGCCGCGGTCGTGGCCGAACACGCGGGGGCCGAGCCGCTCGGACATCCCGAAGCGCATCACCATCTGCTTCGCCGTCTCGGTCACCTTTTCGAGGTCGTTGGAGGCACCGGTGGTGATCTCGCCGAAGACGATCTCCTCGGCGGCGCGGCCGCCCAGGGTCATCGCCATCGTGTCGGTCAACTCGGCGCGCGTCGTCAGGAACTTGTCCTCGGTCGGCAGGCTGATCGTGTAGCCGAGGGCCTGGCCGCGGCTGATGATCGAGATCTTGTGGACCGGGTCGGTGTGCTCGAGCAGCTGGCCGACGATCGCGTGGCCGACCTCGTGGTAGGCGGTGACCAGGCGCTCTTTCTCGCTCATCACCCGGGTCTTCTTCTCGGGGCCGGCGATCACTCGCATGATCCCCTCCTCGAGCTCTTTCATCGTGATCTCGCGACTGCCCGAGCGGGCCGTCAGGAGGGCTGCCTCGTTGATCAGGTTGGCGAGGTCGGCGCCGGTGAAGCCGGGGGTTTGTCCGGCCAGCGTGTCGAGGTCGATCTCGCGGCCCAGCGGCTTGCCGCGGGTGTGGACCTCGAGGATCTTCTTGCGGCCCTTGCGGTCGGGGCGGTCGACGACGACCTGGCGGTCGAAGCGGCCGGGCCGCAGCAGCGCCGGGTCGAGGATGTCGGGCCGGTTGGTGGCGGCGATCAAGATGATGTTGTCCTTCATTTCGAAGCCGTCCATCTCGACCAGCAGCTGGTTCAGGGTCTGCTCGCGCTCGTCGTGACCGCCGCCCATGCCGGCGCCGCGGTGGCGGCCGACGGCGTCGATCTCGTCCATGAAGATGATGCAGGGGGAGTTCTGTTTCGCCTGCTCGAAGAGGTCGCGGACGCGGCTGGCGCCGACGCCGACGAACATCTCGACGAAGTCCGAGCCGGAGATCGAGAAGAACGGGACGCCGGCCTCGCCGGCGACGGCGCGGGCCAGGAGCGTCTTGCCGGTCCCGGGCGGTCCATATAGAAGGACGCCCTTGGGGATCCGGGCTCCCAGGGCCTGGAACTTCTTCGGGTTCTCGAGGAATTCCTTGATCTCCTCGAGCTCCTGCACCGCCTCGTCGACACCGGCGACGTCGCGGAAAGTGATTTTCGGCGCGTCGACCGACATCCGTTTGGCTTTCGATTTGCCGAAGTTCATCACCCGGCTGCCGCCGCCCTGCATCTGGTTCATGAGGAAGATCCAGAAGCCGAAGAAGAGGACGAAGGGCAGGATCAGGGTCAGCAGCGAGAGCAGCCCGGAACTGCCGGAGCCGTGGACGTCGGTCTTGACTTCGTTGTCGCGGAGGAGGTTGACCAGCTCCCGTTCGGCGTCCGGCGGGTAGCCGGTGGAGAAGCTTTCGCCGTTGGTCCGCTTGACGTCGAGGGTGTTGTCCTTCGTGTTGACGTCGACTTCTTCGACCTGTTGTTCGACGACCAGACCGGTTTTCTGGTTGATCAGTTCGTTGTAGGCGGGCGACTCCGTGTTGTCGCCGCCGCTGATCACTTTCTGGGCGATGAACGCCAGAATCACGACCAGCAGGATCGGGAACGCCGCGCTTTTGAAAAACCGCCTCAAGAGTGGGAATCAGCGTACCAGGGCGGATTTTCCGGGTTACTCGGAAAGCGCCGCGACGAAATCCAGATTTCGGTACTTCTGGGCATGGTCGAGGCCATAGCCGATCGCGAACCGATTTGCGATCTCGAACCCGACGTAGCGCGGGGAGAGATCCACCCGCAGCCGCTCCGGCTTGGTGAGCAGCGCGCAGGCGTGCAGGGAGGCGGGATTGCGAGCGTTGAGGTTGCGCATCAGGTACTGCAGGGTGAGGCCGGAGTCGATGATGTCCTCGACGATCAGGACGTCGCGCCCTTCGATCGGTGCGTCGAGGTCCTTGAGGATCCGGACCACCCCGGAGGAATCGGTCTCCGAGCCGTAGCTGGAAACGGCCATGAAGTCGATCTCGCAGGGGACCTCGATGTGGCGCATCAGGTCGGCGAGGAAGAGGACGGCGCCCTTCAGCACGCCGACGAGGATCGGCTCCCGGCCCTCGTAGTCGCGGCTGATCTCCGCCCCCAGCTCCGCGATGCGGCGCTGCAGGTCCTCTCTGGCGACAAGGGTCTCGCCGATCGCTGGGTCCGCCACGGCGCGCAGTCTAGATATAGGGGCGCTACGAATGCTCGGCGCGGAGGACGCCGCCTGCGAGGACGGCGCGAACGCCGCCGCCGAGGTCGAGCGTCGAGCCGCCGCGGGTGAGGCCGGCGACCTGCTCGGCGAAGCGGGCGGCGCCGGCGACCGGGCGTCCGGCCGCCTCGTCGGCGAGCCGCTGGAGGACGAGGCGGCGCAGCGCGGGGTGCAGCTCGGCGAAGCGCGCCCGCGCGATCGTCCCGGCCGGGACCTCCCCGTCGCCGGCCAGCTCGGCGTCGACCAGCGAGTCGAGCAGCTCGGCCTCCTCGCGCAGGATCGCCGCGGTCCGCAGGACGTTCTGCTTAACCGCGGGATGGACCTTCTCCAGCTCCGGGATCACGCTGCGGCGCAGGAGGTTGCGCTTGTAGTCGGTCTCCTCGTTGGTGACGTCGTCGCGCCAGGCCAGCCCGCGCTCCTCGCAGTAGGCCGTCGTCTCCGCGCGGGTGGTCCCGAGCAACGGCCGGGCCAGCCGCCCGTCCTTCCGCCTGATCCCGAGCAGCGCGCGACGGCTCGGAGAGGAGGCGAGGCGGTAGAGGATCGTCTCCACCTGATCGTCGGCGGTGTGGCCGGCGAGGATCGCCGCATCCCGTTCTTCCGCCAGTCGCGCGGCCGCTCCGTAGCGCTCCTCGCGCGCCCAGGCCTGCAGGTTGCCCGCGCCTTCGCGTCGCCGCGGCCGCTCCACCTCGAGCCGAATGCCCAGGCGCTCGCAGAGCGCGGCGCAGTGTCGCTCGTCCTCGCCCGCCTCCTCCCGCAGCCCGTAGTTGACGTGCAGCGCGCTCACCGCCTCCGGGCCCCGCGCCCGCACCGCGAGGTCGAGGAGGCAGACGGAGTCGCGTCCCCCGGAGAGCATCGCAACCAGCGGCGCCGGGCCGGCGAGCAGGCCGTCGGCCTCGACCCGCGCCAGCAACTCGTCGCCGATCATGGGGCGCGGACGACGAAAAGTTCGGTCGGCTCGGGGAAGCCCTTCAGCCTGACCTGGCCGATCGGCTCGAACTCGAGGCGCTCGCTGCCCGCGATCGCGCTGCAGACGGTGTCGGTGACCAGCACCTCGCCGGCGAGCGCCCGGTTGACGACCCGGTGGACGAGGTTGACCTGACTGCCGAAGTAGTCGCCGTCGCGGTAGACGGCGTCGCCGTAATGGATTCCCACCCGCGGCTGCGGCCGCTGCCGGAAGCGGGAGAGGAAGGTCACCGCCCACTCGGTCAGCGAAGCCGGGTCCGGGGAGACGACCATCACCTCGTCGCCGATCGTCTTCACGATCGTCGCCTCGCGCGGCAGCGTCCCTTCGACGTCGGCGACGAAGCTCTCGACCACGTCGAGCGCCTCGATGTCCCCCTCCTCCTCGGTGTAGCGGGTGAACCCGGTGAGGTCGATGAAGCAGAGGCTGACGTTGACGTGTCCGAGCTCGATTTCGGCGGTGTCCATCGTCGTCGAGTCCGCCTCCATGTGGCCGACCACGTCCTGTTCGACGAAGAAGCGCAGGTAGCGAGCGTGGAGGTACTCGGTCAGCGGCGCCGCCAGCGGCAGGATGTCGGCCGCCAGCTCCCCCATCTCCTCCGCCATTTCCAGCTCGGGGACCGCGTCGCGGATCAGCGGCTCGTGCACGTAGAGGTGGAAGAGCCGCACCTCGGCGTCGGCGATTCGCCGCATCGACTGGGCGTAGACGCGGACCAGCTGCAGGAAGGCGACGAGCGGAAAGCCGGCGGCGAGGACGCGGGCGCAGTGCCGCAGCGCCGCCAGGTCCTCCTTGCTCAGCTCGCGGTGGCCCTTCGGGGTGCCGAGGATGACGAGGATCCGCTCGACCAGCTCCGGTTCCAGGCCCGTCTCCGCGGCGGCCTGCTCGATCGTGGTCGCCTCCTCGGAGCCGGTGAAGAGCTCCTCCGTGAAGCCGAACGCGAGGCGCCCCTCCTTGCCGGCGCTCTTCAGGTCCTCCAGCGAGTAGCCCCGCTCCCGCATCCGCGCCACCACCCGCGCCTGCGCCGCGGCGGCCACCGTCCACCGCCCCCGCCGCACCGGCACGATCTTCTCCTCCGCCCACCGTTTCAGCGTGCTGGAAGGAACCCCCGACCGCCGCGCCGCCTCCGAGAGGGAGATCCTCTGATCAGCCATCGACCGAGGCTAACCCGCCCGACAGACAAACGGGGCGACCCGAAGGCCGCCCCGTTGGCTCTTGTCCTGGGGGGAATCGCCGGAGCTAAGTGGGGATCTCCGACTCCTCGTGCAGCTGGAGGACGGACTGGCCGCCCTCGCCGGTGCGGATGCGGATCGCCTCCTCCACCGGCAGCACGAAGATCTTGCCGTCGCCGACCTCGCCCGTGCGGGCGTGCTTGAGGATGGTCTCGACGACGATGTCCTTGTCTTTGTCCTCGACGACGACCTCCAGCTTGATCTTCGGCCGGACGTTGACGGTGAGGGTCGAGCCGCGGTAGCGCTCGACGATGCCCTTCTGACGGCCCGAGCCCTTGGCCTCGAGGATCGACAGGGAGGGGAATCCCTTGTCGAGCAACTCGGCCCGGATCGGCTCGAACGCCTCGTGGCGGATGTACGCCTCTATCTTCTTCATGCGTCCAAGCCTCCTAGGACTCGCTGGTCATCGGGGTAGCGACGGACGGCACCGGGGCGGGTGCCGGCGGCATGCCGGTCCGCGGCGCACCCGTCGAGTACTCGGGCTGGGGGATGAACTGCTCGGGGTACCCGTACATCCCGTGCTCTGAGATGTCGAGGCCCGCGTCCTCTTCCTCCGCCGTCACCCGCAGCCCGATCGTCTTCTTGATCAGGAAGAAGATCGCATAGGAGGCGACGAACACACAGGCGAAGGCGACCGCCACCCCGAGCGCCTGGGCGCCGAGCTGGTGGAAGGAGCCGCTGTACCAGAGGCCCGGATCGCCGACTTCGTTCAGTTCCGCCAGCCGCGGCGAGGTGAAGATGCCGCAGGAGAGGGTCCCCCAGATGCCGGCGAGGCCGTGGGCCGAGAGGGCGCCGACCGGGTCGTCGATGATCTTCTCGATCGCGAGGACGCCGAAGACGACGACCACGCCGGCGACGGCGCCGATGATCGGGGCGGCCCAGTACTCGACGTAGCCCGACGGGGCGGTGATCGCGACCAAGCCGGCGATCGCGCCGTTGCCGGCCATGCCGATGTCGATCGTCTTCGTCTTCAGGTACATGACCGCGACCGCGGCGACGACGCCGGCGGCGGCGGCCAGGTTGGTGACGACGACGACTTCGGCGAAGCGGCCGCCGATCGCGCCGAGGGTCGAACCGGGGTTGAACCCGAACCAGCCGAGCCAGAGGATCAGGACGCCGAGGCCGACCAGCGGCATCGAGTGCCCGGGGATCGCCCGCGGCTTGCCGTCCTTGGTGTACTTGCCGATCCGCGGGCCGAGCAGCAGCAAGGCCGCGAAGGCTCCGGTCGCGCCGATCAGGTGGACCACCGTCGAGCCGGCGAAGTCCTGCATCCCGACGTTCACCTGCAGCCAGCCACCGCCGAAGATCCAGTGGCTGAGGATCGGGTACAGCACGGCGCTGAAGACGATCGCGTAGATGACGTAGGCGCCGAACTTGATCCGCTCCAGAGTCGCGCCCCAGACGATCGCCAGCGAGACGGCGCAGAAGACGAACTGGAAGAACATGAACGCCGCGGGGCTGATCGAATACGTTTCGACGAAGGGGATGCTCGATCCGGCCTGTTCGACCGAGGAGCCGACGTCGAGGAAGAACCCGTGCGTCCCGGCGATCTCACCCAGCCCGCCGAACGCCAGCGCGAAGCCGCACGCCCAGTAACAGAGCGAGGCGATCGAGAAGTTCACCAGCACCTTGGCCACGCCGGCCCCGGCGTTCTTGGCGCGGGAGAACCCGACCTCCAAGAGCAGGAACCCGGCCTGCATGAACATCACCAGGCAGGCGGCGACGATCACCCACATCGCGTTGATGCTGGCCTCCGGGGTTTCCAGGACCGCCGGCGCTTCGGCGCCGAAGGCGGCGCCCGGCAAGACCAGCGAGGCGATCGCGGCTACCGGAGCGGCGATCATCAACCTCCTTTTCATTCCAATTCCTCCTAGC
Organism: Solirubrobacterales bacterium; assembly: GCA_035712025.1. GTDB lineage: Bacteria > Actinomycetota > Thermoleophilia > Solirubrobacterales > 70-9 > VAYN01. The sequence continues at coordinate 841 of DASTBO010000017.1, read as the reverse complement.
CCGACGGGGCACACGGCCCCGCCGGTCGCGTTTGGATAGCTCGCCTCCAAGCTATGAAGGGCCGTCCCCGCGGTCTTTGTCCGGCTGGAGCAAATTCGACGGGGTGCGTTTCTCCCCAGTGTCGGCGCCGTGCCTGGGCGGCTAGATTCGGCGGCGCAGATGCCGGCCCGCCTGAGACCGACCGCGCCGATCGCCGCCGAGGCGATCCTCGTCGGCGACCCCGGGCGGGCCCTGATGCTCGCCCAGGAGCTGCTCGAGGAGCCGAAGATGAGCAACCATGCCCGCGGGCTCTGGGGCTATACGGGGGTCACCGAGGCGGGGCGACAGCTGACGATCCAATCGACCGGCATGGGCGGCCCGAGCGCGTCGGTGGTGCTCGCCGACCTGGCCGAGCTGGGCGTGCGGCGCGCGGTCCGGATCGGCACCTGCTCCTCGCTTGGCGATCTCGAGCTGGGCCAGCTGCTGGTCGTCCGCGACGCGCGAGGAGGGGAAGGCGCTCTTGCGTCCCCTGAGGCAGCAAAGGCGCCTCGGCCCGATCGGGGTCTGACGGCGGAGCTGCTGGAGCGGCTTCCGGAGGCGCGGGCTGGGTCGGTGGTCAGCCTCGACAACCTCTACCGGGACGATGGCAGCTCCTCGGCCGCCTCGGCCGAGGCGGCCGACATGCAGACCGCCGCGCTGCTTGCCGCCGCCGAGCTGCTGGGGGTCGCCACTGCGGCGATCCTGGTGGTCACCGAGAAGGGCGGCGAAGGTCGGCTTTCGGACGACGACCTGGCGGCGGCGGCAAAGCTTGCCGGCCGCGCCGCGGCGGTCCTACTCTAACCCTCGACTTTAGGCTTAGAGT
>DASTBO010000016.1:0-9242 GCA_035712025.1 Solirubrobacterales bacterium | reverse complement strand
ACCGCAAAAAAGCACCCGGGAGGTGCTTTTTTGCGGTCTCGCGGGCGGGGGCGGCGGGGTTACCTGGCTGCGCGCTTGCGGCGGCGGCCCTTGGGGGCTGATCGCGAATTCGCCTGCTTCGGGCGGCCGCCGTGGGCGACCTCGAACTCCCGGACGAGGCCGAGGTTCCCCGCCATCCGGCGAACGTCTTCCGCCTGGTCGGCGAGGACGAAGCTGACGCCGGTCCCGCGGCGCCCGGCCCGGCCGGTGCGACCGACGCGGTGGACGTAGGCGTCGTGGTCCTCGGGGGCGTCGTAGTTGACGACGTGGGTGATGCCTTCGACGTCGATGCCGCGGGCCGCGACGTCGGTGGCGACGAGGGCTTCGACCTCGCCGCCCTCGAACCGGGCCAGGGCGCGTTCCCGCTGTCGCTGGCTCTTGTCGCCGTGCATGGCGACCGCCTCGACTTCGCGACTGCGCAGCCGCTTGACCAGCCGGTCGGCGCCGCGCTTGGTGCGGACGAAGACGATCGTCGGCCCGCACTCGTCCTCGCGCAGCTGTGCGACCAGGTGGTCGAGCTTCTCGCCCTGGCTCGCGACCGGGAGGAAACGGTGCTCGATGTCGGCCTTGGCCTGCTTGGGCGCGTGGGTGTGGGTGCGGGCGTCGCGGGTGTATGCCTTGGCGACCTTGCCGGTCGCGCCCTCGAGCGTCGCCGAGAAGAACAGGGTCTGACGATCGCCGGGCGTCCGCGAGACGATCCGGTCGACGGCAGGCTTGAAGCCCATGTCGAGCATCCGGTCAGCCTCGTCGAGGATGAGCACGCGGACGTGTTTGAGGGTGACGACGCCGCGGGCGATCAGGTCCTCGAGGCGGCCGGGGGTGGCGACGACGATGTCGGCCCTGCCGACGGCCTTGATCTGCGGGCCGAATCCGACCCCGCCGTAGACGGCGGCGATCTTCAGCCCCCGCGTATCGGCGATCGGGCGGATGTCTTCGACGATCTGGCCGGCGAGCTCGCGGGTGGGGGCGAGGACCAGGGCACCGATGCGCCCCTGCTCGGGCGAGAGGCGCTCGACCAGCGGGATGCCGAAGGCGAGCGTCTTGCCCGACCCGGTCGGGGACTGGACGAGGAGGTCGTGCCCGGCAAGCGCGTCGCGGACGACCAGTTGCTGGACGGGGAAGGGATGGGTGATCTCGCGGCGCGCGAGCGCACGGATCACCGGCTTTGAGATGCCGAGATCGGCAAACGAAACAGTTATGGAAGTGCTCCTTATTTGAACGTCTAGGGAGATCCTGCGACCCCTAGGCGCCAACGGCACGCGGAGGAAACGGAACCTCTCGGGCAGGCGAATCGGCCAAGCCCGACTCGGTTACGGTAGCAGCGCAAAGCCTTCGGCGAGGTGCGCGCGGGTCATCGCAACTGTCCGACCGTCGCCCGCAGGCCGCGGCCGTCGCCCGAGCCGCGCATGTACCCCGGTCGAGATCGCCCGCGTCGCCGTTCGGCCGGCGGCGTCGCTCACGGTCACCGTGACCAGGATTCGCGCCCTCCCGAACTCTCTCAGCGCCCGCAGCGCGGGAGGCGAGAGGGTGACACGGATCGGAGTGGTTGATCCTGCGGCAAGCGTGCCACGAGGCGTGCTCGTACCCCGGTAGGCGTGATGTCCGATGACGATCCTTGCTCGGCCCGGCGCAACCTGGCAGGAGTCCGCGCAGGAGACCAATCCGATCGTGACCTGGTGGCCCGCCAGTCGCTTGTGCTTGCCGGTGACCACCAGGGTCGGAGCAGGCGGCGTTTTGATGGGCTTCGTGGGTGGGGTGCCGGTCGTCGCGCCGCGGATCGTCACCGGCACCAGGGTGTGCTGGTTGTCCATCGACACGACGATCGACCCCTCTCCCGGGGTCGAACCCGCCGTGAAGTAGTCGAACGTGTAACCGTTCTGGAGGCTGCTGGTAGCTGAGGACAGCGTCCCCACAGACGAGGAGAAGCCGACCGGTACGCCTTCCGTCGGGATTCCCAGAATTGGTTCGGATCCATCGGAAGTCAGTACGGCGGCGACTTCGGCCTCTTCTCCGGGATTGAGCGCGATCGAGTGTCCAGTCGGCAGTTCGATAATCCCGTCTTCCTCCGTACGCGGCCCGATCAGCCCCACGAGCCTGACGTTGTCGCTCGTGTCGACTCCTGCGCTCACCGTGTCGCAGCCGCTGGCTCCCGGCCCAGGGTTGCACCCCCACCAGTTCTCCCTGGCCCCGAGCGTCCCTGAAGCCTGGTTGACGACGCCCAGGTGGGTCGTCCCGACGATCCGATTGCCTTCGATGCGAACTCGGCCGGTGACGTTCCAGGGAGAGGCACCGCTGGCGACGACGCCATCGTAGGTGCCGGGGAACCGGTTCCCGAAGATCGAGACTCCGTCGACCGCGGGGCCCAGCTCGATCCCGTAGGGATCGCAATCCACGAACGCGTTTCCAAGGGAAACCAGGATGTTGCTTGAGGGCGTCAGGCCGCCCTGGTTCCCGAGGATCTGTAGACAGCCGGAGCTTCCGTGCCCATCGAAGCTGTTTCCCATGATGCGCGCCTCAAGGCCGTTGATCGCCAGTTGCGGCCCGCTCGTCGCTTCGAACTGGTTTTCAGTGATGTCGTTTTCTTCGCCGAAGCTTTCTTCCACCAGCCCGGTGATCCGCGTGGGCACCGCCATATCGTTGCCATCCAGGGAGAGTCCTTCGATCGTCGCGCTGCCGTCCGCGAGCACTGCGTAGCCGTCGATCGACGCGGTGAAGTGGTTCGCCCGAATGCTCAGTTCGGAGAGACTGCTCGCACGCAGCCGGATCCCGTCTCCGGCTCCATCGATCAGGTTGAAGCCGATCGAGACATTCGCTCCGTTGGCTTCGAGCAGGACGCCGGACGAACCTCCGGAGATGATGTTTTCCTGGACTCGAAGGTCGTCGATGTTGACACCAGCGGCACGGACCGGGGTTCCGGTCGCGCCCGCGACGATGCTCAGCTGCCTGAGCGAGATCCCCTTCGCCTCGAGGCTGACAGCCGTTCCGGAACCACCGTCGATCAGGGCCTGTGGTTCTCCGAGCCTACCGGGGCCCCCCGGCCCGATGAGCGTCAGCCCGGGCTTATCGACGACCACTTCTTCTTCGTAGACGCCCGCGTCGATGTCTACCCAATCGAAGCCGTCGGCTTCGTCCACGGCGTGCTGAATGGTCGCGCAGGGCGTCCATTCCGGAGGATGGAAGTGGCAATCATTGCCGGCATCTACGCCGGCGGGCGACACCCTGACGAAATCCGCCAACCCTGCTTCTGGTGCGGCACCGAGAATCGACAGGGACACGACGAAAGCAGCAATAGATCGTGCCTTCCCGTCACTCCGCAAGTCGAGTCGCCACATACCTCCCCCTTCGGCAGGTAAAACCAGGGTGAGGCGTCCAGGGCGGGTACTCACCGATTGACCGCTTGAGCGGTCAGCCTATCTAATCGGTAGACCCCTTAGTGCCGCTCCTGATCATTCGAGGGTGGTCGCGACGAGCAGGCGGGCTGTATGCCAAGGCGTGCATTGCTGGTCACCCAACAGAAAACGCCCCGCCGGGGGAGGCGGGGCGCTTCTGGGGTTACTACAGGGAGGAGAGATATGTATCTCTATATATGTGTGGATCCGTGGGAGGTAGGTGAGCCCGGTTAATGTCGAGTGCGTCGCTGTGGGAAGCAGCGAGGCGTATGTCGACGCGGGGTTCAGCCTTGAAGTCTTTTCCTGATCTCCTTGATCGGTTGTCCCTTGCGAATCCTTGAACAGCGTACGAACGTATGTGCGACTTGTGTGTGAGTGGGGTCACAGAGATCCTGCAATTGACGGACTCTGCGGCCTCTCTACCCGATTTGGCCTAGGCGACCAGATCAAATTCGGTGACCGGTTGCTTGGGAGGCTCGGGTAAATGTCGCATCGCATGCTGAAGCTCGAATAAAAGGCCAGATCGGGGTCCTCGCGGTAGCTTTCGGCGGGTGAGGAAGTCCCGGATAGACGCGGTTTTGGCCGACCGCGGCGTCTTCCCGTCCCGCTCGGCGGCGGCGGGAGCCGTGCGGGCGGGCGAGGTCCGGATCGGCCGCGACGGACCGGTCGCGCTGCGGCCCAGCCAGCTGGTCGAGCCGGACGCGAGCCTGATCGTCGCCGCGGGGCCCCGCTACGTCTCGCGCGGCGGCACCAAGCTCGAGAACGCCCTGGAGGCGCTGGGCGTCGACGTCGCGGGGCGCGACTGCCTCGACGTCGGCGCCTCGACCGGCGGGTTCACCGACTGCCTGCTGCAGCGGGGCGCGGCGCGGGTGGCCGCCGTCGACGTCGCCTACGGGCAGCTCGACGTGCGGCTGCGACAGGATCCACGGGTGCACGTGATCGAGCGGGTGAACGCGCGGGCGCTGGAGCCGGCGGATCTGCCGTCTGCGCCCACGCTCGCCACGGTCGACGTCTCCTTCATCTCGCTGACCAAGGTGCTGCCCGCGGTCGCCCGCTGCCTGGTCCCGGGCGGCGAAGTGCTGGCGATGGTCAAGCCGCAGTTCGAGCTCGGCCGGGACCGGGTCGGGAAGGGGGTCGTGCGCGACCCCGCGGACCGCCGCGAGGCGATCCAGACGGTGGCCGTCGCGGCCCGCGATCTCGGCTTGCCGGTGCGCGGCTTCGCCTCCTCCGGCCTGCCCGGCCCGAAGGGGAATCGCGAGACCTTCGTCTGGTGCGGGGGCGAGGGACCCGCGATCTCGGACCTCGAGGGCGCGATCGCGGCGGTGGAGGGAGACGGGTGAAGACCGCGGCCCTGATCACCCACTCGCACCCGCCGAGCGCCTCGGAAGCGGTCGCGGTCGCGGCCGAGGTCGCCCACGAGGCCGGCTGGCGACTGGCGGCGACCGAGCAGGAGCTGGGGAAGCACGGCGCCGCCGGCGAGGGCGTCGACGTCACCGCCGAACACACGGTCCCCGACATCTGCCTCGTGCTCGGCGGCGACGGCTCGATCCTCCACGCGCTGCGCCGCTACGCCCACACCGAGGTTCCCGTCTTCGGCGTCAACTTCGGCACCGTCGGGTTCCTCGCCGCGGTCGAGCGCGATCAGGCCGCGGACGGCATCCGCCGCGCCCTCGCCGGCGAGTACGAGACGGTTCACCTCCCGGGCCTCGAGGTGAAGGTCGACGGCAGGGAGCAGGTGGGGCTGAACGACATCACCCTCGCCCGGCGCCCGCACGACCGGGTGGCCGAGCTCAGCTACCGGATCGCCGGCGAGGAGGTCGGCCACGTCCGCTGCGACGGCCTCGTCGCCGCCACGCCGGCCGGCTCCACCGGCTACAACCTCGCCAACCAGGGCCCGATCCTGGCCTGGGGCGTGAAGGGCTACGTCGTCAGCTACATCTCGCCGCACTCGCTCACGGCACGAGCCCTGGTGGTCGCCCCGGGGGAGGTCCTCCACGTCCTCAACGCCCCCGAGCGCGAGCCGGTCGAGGTCGCCGTCGACGGCGGCAAGGTCGCCGACCTCGCCGCCGGCGACTCGCTGGAGATCCGCTTCGTCGATGCGGTCAGCCGCCTGGCCCAGCTCCCGGGCTCGAGCTTCTACCACCGCATTCGCGAGAAGTTCGGGCATCTGGCGGTCTAGCGCCGACCCGCACAAGCCAAGCGGGACTCTTCTCTAGGGTCTGCCGCCATGGAGCGCAAGTGGTGGACCCTGGTTCTGGTCTCGGTCGCGACCTTCATGCTGCTGCTCGACGTCACCGTCGTCAACGTCGCCCTGCCGGACATCCAGCGGGAACTGAACGCCAGCCTCTCGAGCCTGCAGTGGGTGGTCGACGCCTACTCGCTGATGCTCGCCGCCTTCCTGCTCACCGCCGGCTCGCTCGGCGACCGGCTGGGCCGGCGGCGGGTGTTCACGATCGGGTTCGGCGTCTTCACGCTCGCCTCGTTCCTCTGCGGGATCGCCGAGAACCCGACCCTGCTCAACCTGGCGCGCGGCCTGCAGGGGATCGGCGGCGCCGGCATGTTCGCCACCTCGCTGGCGCTGATCGGCCAGGAGTTCCACGGCAAGGACCGGGCGACGGCGTTCGGGGTCTGGGGCGCGACGGTCGGCGGCGCGGTCGCGGTCGGCCCGCTGATCGGCGGCGTCGTCACCGAGAGCCTCGGCTGGGAGTGGATCTTCTTCCTCAACATTCCGATCGGGATCGCGGCGATGGCGCTGACCGAGCGCAAGATCGTCAACGTCCACGCCCAGGACCCCGAGCCGATCGACTACCCCGGCCTCGTCACCTTCTCCTCGGCGCTGTTCCTGCTGATCTTCGGCCTGATCCGCGGCAACCCGGAGGGCTGGGGGAGCCCGCTTATCCTCGCCTGCCTGATCGGCTCCGCCGTCCTGCTGGCGCTCTTCCTCGCGATCGAGCGGCGCAGCGACCACCCGATGCTCGACCTGACGCTGTTCCGCAAGCCGGCCTTCAACGGGGTCTCGGCGGTCGCCTTCTTCCTCTCGGCGGGGATGTTCGCCCTCTTCCTCTACCTGACGATCTACATGCAGGGCGTCCTCGACTACTCGCCGTTGGAGGCCGGCCTGCGCTTCCTGCCGCTGACCGTCCTCGGCTTCGTCGTCGCCCCGATCTCCGGCGCGCTCTCGCATCGGGTTCCGATCCGGATCCTGCTCGGGACCGGGCTGACGATCGTCGGCCTCGGGCTGCTGCTGATGCACGGCGTCGCGGTCGACTCCACCTGGACCACGCTGCTCGCCGGCTTCATCCTCGCCGGGATCGGAATCGGGACGACCAACCCGGGGATCGGGCAGGCGGCGATAGCCGTCGTCCCGGTGGAGAAATCGGGCATGGGCTCGGGGATCAACACGACCTTCCGCCAGGTCGGGATCGCGACCGGCGTCGCCGGGCTCGGTGCTGTCTTCCAGGGCCGGGTCGACTCGAAGCTCGGCGAGCTGTTGCCGAACGCTCCCGACGGCCTGGGCGAAGCGGTCGCCTCGGGCGGCTCGCGGGCCGTGGCCGAACTGCCGCTGCCGCCGGCGATCCACGCCAAGGCCGCGCACGCCGCCGACGTCGCCTTCGTCAGCGCCTTCAACGAGATCATCCTGATCGCCGCGATCGGCTCCTTCCTCGGCGCCGCCCTCGGCTTCTGGCTGGTCCGCTCGCGGGACTTCGTGCAGCCGACCGACGGTCCGAGCGAGCCGGCAGGCGGCTGACCCGGTTTCGCGCGGAGCATTTCTCGAAGAGTTTTCTTTCCGCGCGCCACCTGTGACAACACACTTCGTAGGGTTGAATCGTGGCCGTGATGGCGAGAGATGCGTGGACCGACGAGCGGATCGACGACCTGGCGGCGAAGCAGGACAAAGGCTTCGCCGACGTCAAGGACGACATCCGCGACCTTCGCTCCCACACGGAACGGGGCTTCGCCGACAGCAAGAGCGAAATCCGCGAACTTCGCTCCCACACGGAACGGGGCTTCGCCGACAGCAAGAGCGAAATCCGCGACCTTCGCTCCCACGTGGACCGGGGCTTTGCCCGGGTCGATGCCGACGTCAGGGAACTGCGCGCCGACATGAACGGACTGCAGCGGAACATGACCACCTGGTTCATCGCCTTGACTTCGAGCATCGTCGTTCTGGCTGCCGCTGTGGTTGGCGCCGGCGTAGTGGCTTAGCCGCTACCAGCGGGAAAAGGGTTCGAGTCGGTCCGCCGCCGTTGCTAGACAGATCCCATGCTGCGCGAGCTGCGGATCGAGAACCTCCTCCTGATCGAGCGAGCCGAGCTGCGGCTGGGGGAGGGGCTGAACGCGATCACCGGCGAGACCGGCGCCGGCAAGACCGTGCTGGCGCACTCGCTGGACCTGCTGATGGGCGGCAAGGCCAAAGCCCAGATCGTCCGACCGGGAGCCGCTGAGGCCTGGGTCGAGGGCGTCTTCGACCTGCCCGCGGGCCTGCTGGAGGAGCCGGAGATGGCCGAGCTGGCGGCGCGGCTGCCGGAGGGCGCCGAGGAGGTGGTCCTCGGCCGTCGGGTCTCGGCGGGTGGCCGCACCAGCGCCTTCGTCGCCGGTCGCGCCGCGACCGCGGCCGACCTGAAGCTGCTCGGCGGGCGGCTGGTCGCCTTCTTCGGCCAGCACGAGCACCGGCGGCTGACGATCTCCTCCGCCCAGCTGGAGATCCTCGACGGGTTCGCCGGCGGCGAGCATCTGGAGCTGCGCGCCGCCTACCGCGAGGCACACGGCGAGTGCGGTCGGCTGGCGGCCGAGCTGGCCGAGCTGCGCGAGCAGGAGGGCTCGCGGGAGCGCGACCTCGACCTCTACCGCTACGAGCTCTCCGAGATCGAGGCGGTGGCCCCGCTGCCCGAGGAGCGGGCCGAGATCGCGTCTCGGCGCGAGCGCCTGCGGCACGCCGAGGGACTGCGCGAAGCGGCGGCGGCCGCGCACGCGGGCCTGGCGGGCGCCGAAGAGGACGGCGGCGGAGCGGTCTCCGCCATCGCCGCCGCCGAAGCTGCGCTGCAGGGCGCCGCCGGGCTCGACCCGGGGCTCGACCGGCTCGCCGAGCGGGTGACGGCGCTGGCGGTCGAGCTCGGCGACGTCGCCTCGGAGCTGAGGGACTACGCCGAGGGCGTCGAGGCCGACCCCGCCGCGCTGCTGGCGATCGAGGAGCGGCTGGAGGCGATCGACCGGCTGGAGCGCAAGCACGGCGGCAGCGTCGAGTCGGTGCTCGCCCACGCCGAGCGCTGCCGCGAAGAGATCGCGCGCCTCGAAGGGGCGGGGGTGCGGAGCGCCGAGGCCGAGGCGGCGCTGGCCGCGGCCGAAGCCCGGCGCGCGGACCTCGGCGAGAAGCTGAGCGCCGGCCGCGAAGCCGCCGCGGGCCCGCTGCAGGCGAGCGTCGCCGAGGAGCTCGAGCGCCTCTCGATGCCAGGGGCCACGCTCGCGGTCGTGCTGGAGCCGCATCCCGAGGGCTTTGGAGCCTCGGGGCGCGAGACGGTCGAGCTGCGGGTCGCTCCCAACCCGGGGATCGAGGCGGCACCGCTGCGCGACGCCGCCTCCGGCGGCGAGCTCTCGCGGGTGATGCTCGCGCTCAGCGGTCTCGGCCAGGCGGCGAGCGCCGGGACGATGGTCTTCGACGAGATCGACGCCGGCGTCGGCGGCAAGACGGCGCGGGTCGTCGGCGAGCGCCTGCAGGCGCTGGGAGCGGAAAGGCAGGTCATCTGCATCACCCACCTGCCGCAGGTCGCCTCCCTCGCCGACGCTCACTTCCGGCTCGAGAAGGACCTTGCCGCC